>NZ_RSAJ01000030.1 GCF_003933965.1 Streptomyces sp. RP5T | reverse complement strand
CTCTCGCCGAGGAGTGTTGAGTGCATGTCATCAAGGTGTCAAGGGATCCGTCGGTGTTCGAGCCGGAAAGATTTCAACTTCCGAAGGCTTGCCGAGGATTGCAACTCACCAGTTAACTCAAGACGTGAACTAAGCGCCGACGCCGCGCATGGACCCTGTCCCCACGTGCGTGCCGTCGGCGTTCCCGCGCACCTCCCCGACGCACCCGCAGGAATCCTCATGAGACTCAGAGCCCTGGGTGTCGCGCTGGCCGCCACGGCAGCCCTGATCACCCTGCCCCTGACCCACCCATCGGCGGCCGCGGCCGCAGCGGCCGACGTGAACCTGTCCCAGGGCAGGACGGCGACGTCCTCCACCACCGAGAACTCCGGCACTCCCGCGAGCGCGGCCGTGGACGGCGACACCGCCACCCGGTGGTCCTCGGCATTCACCGACGACCAGTGGCTGCAGGTCGACCTCGGGGCCACCGCCTCCCTCAGCCGAGTCGTAGTCAACTGGGAGACCGCCTACGGCAAGGACTACAAGATCCAGGCCTCGAACGACGGCAGCACATGGACCGACCTGCGCTCGGTCACCGGCGGGGACGGCGGGACCGACACCCTCGACGTCTCCGGCCAAGGCCGGTACGTACGGCTCCAGGGCATCCACCGCGCCACCCAATGGGGCTACTCCGCATGGGAGTTCCAGGTCTTCGGCACCACGGGCAACGGCACCGGCCCGATCCAGGGCGGCGGTGACCTCGGCCCGAACGTCATCGTCGTGGACCCCTCCACCCCCAACCTCCAGCAGAGGTTCGACCAGGTCTTCGCCCAGCAGGAGTCGGCGCAGTTCGGCTCGGGGCGCTACCAGTTCCTGCTCAAGCCCGGCACCTACAACGGCATCAACGCCCAACTCGGCTTCTACACCTCGATCTCGGGCCTCGGGCTGAACCCCGACGACACCCAGATCAACGGTGATGTCACCGTCGACGCGGGCTGGTTCAACGGCAACGCCACCCAGAACTTCTGGCGTTCGGCGGAGAACCTCGCCATCAGGCCGTCCAACGGCACCGACCGCTGGGCGGTGGCCCAGGCCGCGCCCTTCCGCCGCATGCACATCCAGGGCGGCCTCAACCTCGCGCCCAACGGCTACGGTTGGGCCTCCGGCGGCTACATCGCCGACTCGAAGATCGACGGCACTGTCGGCCCGTACTCCCAACAGCAGTGGTACACCCGCGACAGCTCCGTCGGCGGCTGGACCAACGGCGTGTGGAACATGACGTTCACCGGGGTGCAGGGCGCGCCCGCCACCAACTTCGACTCGGGCCCGTACACCACCCTCGACACCACGCCCGTCTCCCGCGAGAAGCCGTTCCTCTACCTCGACGGCAGCAACTACAAGGTGTTCGTACCCGCCCAGCGCACCAACGCGCGCGGCGTCTCCTGGCCGGCGAACGCCGGCACCTCGCTCCCGCTGGACCAGTTCTACGTCGTCAAGCAGGGCGCCTCCGCCGCCACCATCAACCAGGCGCTGGCCCAGGGGCTCAACCTGCTGTTCACTCCCGGGGTCTACCACCTCGACCGCACCATCGACGTGACGAGGCCCGGCACGGTGGTGCTCGGCCTGGGCCTGGCCACGCTCGTGCCGGACAACGGCGTCGACGCCATGCACGTGGCCGACGTCGACGGCGTCCGGCTCGCCGGCTTCCTCATCGACGCCGGCCGCGCCAACTCCGACACGCTGCTGCGGATCGGCGAGCCCGGCGCCTCCGCCGACCACTCGGCCGACCCCACCACCATGCAGGACGTCTTCGTCCGGATCGGCGGGGCGGGCCCGGGGCTCGCGACCAACTCCGTCGTCGTCAACAGCGACGACGTGGTCATCGACCACACCTGGCTCTGGCGCGCCGACCACGGCGACGGTGTCGGCTGGGACACCAACCGCGCCGACTACGGCCTCAAGGTCAACGGCGACGACGTCCTGGCCACCGGGTTGTTCGTGGAACACTTCAACAAGTACGACGTGCTGTGGAGCGGAGAGCGGGGCCGCACGATCTTCTTCCAGAACGAGAAGGCCTACGACGCCCCGAACGCCGCCGCCATCTCCCACGACGGCATCGTCGGCTACGCGGCCTACAAGGTCGCCGACACCGTGACCCAGCACGAGGCATGGGGACTCGGCAGCTACTGCAACTACACCTCGGACCCCTCCATCGTGCAGCACCACGGCTTCCAGGTACCCGTCAGGTCCGGTATCAGGATGCACGACCTGCTGGTCATCTCGCTGGGCGGCAAGGGCCAGTACGCCCACGTCGTCAACGACACGGGAGCGCCCACGTCGGGCACCGACACGGTGCCCTCGAAGGTCACACAGTTCCCCTGACGTACGCCGAAGCACCGTCCCCGGCCGGAGGTTGCCGTATGCACTGCGGCCCGACCTCCTGCCGGGGGCGGTTCAGGCGTCCGCAGGGCGCTCCCAGCGGGCCGCGGCCATCGCGGCGGCCGCTGCTTCTCGTACGGCTCGTACGGCCGGCTGGTCGCGATGCCCGGCCTGCCAGCCGAGAGCCGACACCGTCGGGGACAGATCCACCACGTCGACGTAGCGCACACCGGGACGGGGGAAGAGCTCGCGGGCCGCCGCGGGCAGAAAACACATGCCCCGTCCCGCGGCCACCGTGTGCAGCAGCCCCTCCATGTCGGACACGACGGGGCCGTAGCGCACCCTCGTGCCGTCCGGGCGCGGGTCCACCGCCCAGAAGTCCCACCATACGCGGGGCACTTCGGGAGGGACGTCCACGAAGACCCGCCCGCCGAGGTCGGCCAGGGAGAGCTCAGGACGCCGGGCCAGCGGGTCGTCGGCGGGCAGGCAGGCGATGCGCGGCTCGGTGGCCAGTTCCAGCAGTTCGACGCCGGCGGGCACAGGGGGCCGGAGGAAGGCCACGTCGATGTCGCCGGAGAGCAGCCGGACCAGATGTTCGGCGAAGCTCAGGGTCCGGATCTCCACGGTGAGCGCCGGATGGAGTGTGCGCAGGTGATCGAGGACCGCGTGGGTGTAGGGCATGGCGGCCTCGGCGCCCACCGCCCCCACCACCACATGAGCGGAGAGCGTGCGGGCCCACTGTCCGGCGCGGACACGCAGGCGGCCCATCGCCTCCACGGTCGCCCGCGCCTCTTCGGCCAGGGCGCGGCCCGCGTCGGTGAGCGCGACACGGCGGCTGTCACGTGCGAACAGCGGCACACCGAGGCGCCTTTCCAGGTCCTGGATCTGGCGGCTGAGCGTCGGCTGGGTGATGTGCAACCGCGCGGCGGCCCTCCCGAAGTGCAACTCCTCGCCCAGCGCCAGGAAGAGCCGCAGCTGATGCAGGCTCGGCTCGGTCGTTCCCTCCGGATCAGGCACCGCGCACGTCCTTAACCTGCGGCCATAGCGGCCCCTGCATCGATCGGGCCCATATTCTCATCGCCCGCGCGATAGGGGACCGATCTTCTCCGTGCCACTCTGAAGAACCGCCGCCCCGTCCGGACTGACCACCGGCACGGCCGGCGGTGACAACGGAAAACGGGGGAGAACAATGCTGCGTATTCACTTCACAGCGGCAGACCTGGCGCGCGTCCACTTGGCGCGTGAGCCGGATCCGGTGTGGGAGACCTTGCTGAGCCTGCACCAGCTGAGCGGGCCGAGGCGGGGGCTGCCCGTCTTCGCCCACTGGCGGCGCACCGCACGGGCCGGACTGGCCGCTAAGGGACTGGCCGCACCGGCCGGAATGCTGGCCGTCCTGGCCCCGGCCTCGGCGAGTTACTGGCCCGATTTCCTGACGCCCGGCGCCTCGGCCGACGGTCTGGAGGCCGCGGTCGAGGAACTGCGCGCCACCCCACGGTCACGGCTGCGCCGGGAAGTGGACCGGATGGCCGCCGTCCACAGGCTGCCCCGCTGGGCGCACGGTCTCGGCTCGGGCGAGCGGACGGTGATGGAGGAGGTCGCGACCGCGTTCCGCTTGGTGCACCGTACGATCGTGGCGCCGGACTGGGCCGGAACGGACCGCAGCACCGAGGCCGACCGGGCCCTGCGGACCCGTACTCTGCGCGATCGCGGGGTCCACGGGCTGCTGGACTCCTTCCGTCCGCTGATGACGTGGCGTCCACCCGTGCTGCACGTGCGCTACCCCGAGGACCGGGACCTGCACCTCGGCGGCCGCGGTATCCGGCTGATCCCCTCGCACTTCTGCTGGAACACACCCATCGCGCTGGCCGACCCCACCCTGCCGCAGGTCCTCGCCTATCCCGTCGCCCATCCCGCGACCTGGGTACCAGAGGCCACCCGCGAGCGGCGCGCCGAGGCCCTGGCCGCCTTGATCGGCCGAACCCGCGCCCGGGTACTGACCTGTGTGGGCACCGCCGCGACCACCGGGGAGATCGCCCGGCGCCTGGGCATCTCGGCCTCGTCGGCGAGCGAACACGTGGCCGCCCTGCGGGCGGTGGACCTCGCGGACAGCCGGCGCGACGGCACGTGCGTGGTCCACACGCTCACCCCGCTGGGCGCCGCACTGCTCAGCGGCGATCTGCCGACGCGACGGCCGACTGCCGTGCCCGACACCTCGTCCCTGCGTGTGGTCGTCCGGGGCTGAGAGCCAACCACCAGGTCGTGCACGGCAGTTGCGCGAGGCCCCACGGGCTGCCGGACCGGTCAGGGAAGCCGGTCCGGCGAACCGACACGTCGAACAGGCCGCTGAGCCCACCGCAGTCGGCGTGCGGTGGGCTCAGCGGCCGTATGTGGTGCCGGGGTCAGGTCAGCCAGCTGCCCGAACCGCACTCGGAGGCGGTGACCCAGCGGTGGGACCTGATGTGGTCGTTCACGACCTGCCCCGTGTTGGCGAAGTAGTTGTCCGTGAGGAGGTCGGCCCACCTCTCACCCGGAGCGAGGCAGACGTACCCCTTGTCGTACTGGTAGTCCTTCTCGGCGTAGAAGGCGACGACGTCCCGGCCTCCGATGAACCCGCTGTTCATCACGGAGGAGGCCACGATCTGGTCCAGGCCCCGGAACACTCCCTCGCTGTCGCCCCAGAAGCGGTCGTCTCCCTGGTCCTGGCCGAGGAACCCGCCGTCACAGCCGTAGTCCTCCCAGGCCCGCACATAGCCGTCGCGGCCCGGCCACTTGCTCCCGCAGACCCACTCCTGCGTCCCCGCGGAGGCGGAGGTGGCCGGTGCCATGAGTCCGAGGGAGGTCAGGGCGACGACCAGGGCTGCTGTTGCTGATCTGCGCATGACGTACTCCTTGCTGTCCGCCTCCGAGCGAGGCATGGGTTGCCCACGGACGGGCCGTGGAGATGAGGGGAGGTCAGACCCGAGGGCCGACGATCTTCTCGGCGCGGTCGAGCGCCTGGTGCTCCAGGCGGGAGTGAATGTCGAGCACGTCGCCGTAGCGGTCGCGCAACTGGGCGACGTAGTGGCGCTCGCGCTCCTCGCCCACGGACCGGAGGTGGGTGGCTCGCGCGCAGGTCGCGTCGGCCACGGCCAGCTTCCGCTCGGCCTCGAAGACCTTCGGCTCGGCCGCCCGGTCAGACCGCGCGGTCGCCGACTGGCGGGCGGCACCTGGGTCCCTGAAGTCGTAGCCCACCTTCTCCATACAGCGCGACCAGGCTTCCTGCGCCGCCGAAAAGCGCCGATCGGCCAGCACCTTGGGTACGTAGAGCGATCGGAGGTGCCCGGTGGTCTTCTCCGCCCGGAACCATTCCCGGGGATCCCCGTAGAGCTTCTTCTCGGACTCGGCCACACAGCCGCCCATCTGCTTGCTCACGGTCCCGCCACCGGGTATCTCGACGGAGATCACGGGCACGTCCAGTCCGCCGTCGAGGGCCTTGTCATAGGCCTGGCGCCGCTGTGCGGAGAGGGTCTTGCGGTAGGCGAGGTTGGGGTTGGCGGCACGGGCGGCGGTGTCCTCGGCCCGCAGGCGGCTGCCGTAGCCGTACTCGCGCGCCCAGCCCACGTCGTCCAGCACGTAGCCGAGCGTGCGACTCTCCGCCAGGCTGAGCCGCTCGGCCTCCCAGAACTCGAAACCCTCGCGTCGCATGCACGCGCCGATCAGCCGTTGCTGGGCGTCCGAGATCCGCAGTTCCTCGGCGTCGGTCAGGGGAGCGGACCGGGCGGCCGGCAGGCCCACTGTGTGCTGCTGGGCGCCATCGGTACCGGCGCAGCCGGTCAGGACGGCCGACACCAGGAACATGCCGATCACTGCCTTGCGCATGGCGTCCTCTCGTGTGGGGCGTGTCGTGCCGGGGCTCGGTCGTGACCGCGGTCACCGGCGGTCGTGGTGGTCCTCCGGCAACTGCGTGCGCCTGCGTATCCGACGATCGGGCTTCGTATCCAGTACGGCCGTCCAGGGACGGTCGGTCGAGTCGGCGGGGTCGGCGGGGTCGGCGGGTTGGTGCCGCGAACAGGTGACGGTCGCCGGAACTGCCCGCGCGGCGGCCGTCGTTGCACGGCACAAGGGTGTCCGCTGTCAGCCGGACGGGCCAACACCTTTCGGGGAGAGCCGAAATGGGCAGGGTGCGGGTGCCGCCCTGCTGGGAGCTTGCCGCGGGGGAGGAGTCAATGCCGGAGAACGACCGCCCGGCCTGCGCGCGACGAGGGCCGGTGTCAGCCGAGGTGTCGGGCGAAGAACCGCACTGTGCTGTCCGTCTCGAAGGCGGGGACCTCGCCATGCCTGCCGGGGTTGGCGTGCAGAGTCTTCTCGGTCGAGGCGAAGGCGTCGAACAGTGCCAGGCTCTGGGGCCGTGGCACCCGTTCGTCGTCCCACTGCATGAGGAACTCCACCGGAACGGCGACCCGTGCGGCGGCCTCGGCCGACACGTCGGCACCGCCCAACCCCAGCACCGCCGCCCGGATTCGGGGCTCGGCGGCGATGAGCGGGACCCCGAGCACGCAGCCCAGGGACAGACCCCAGTAGCCGACCGGGCCGGTGCCGACGTGACGGAGCTTCTGGACCGCGCTGAGCACTGCCTGCCATTCCGGCACGATCTGGCGGACCACGAGGGCCTGGAAGTCGGCGATCAGCGGGGCCAGTTCCCCACCGCTGCCGAGCCGGATCTCGTACTCGGTGGCGACCCGGGTGAACTCCTCGTGGTCCGGCCGGTCACCGTGGCTGGGCGCATCGACGGCCACCACGGCGAAACCGCAGTCGGTCACGAACCGGCGCGCACGATCGGCGATGTCAGGGGCCTTCTTGTGCTGACCGCCGCCGTGCCCCATGGCGATCAGGGGGCGGGTCCCTTCGGCATCTCGTGGAGTCCAGAGCACGCCAGGGACGTCGTCGAGGTGAAAGAGCTGTTCCACGACGCCGTCGGATGCAGTCGGCGAGCTGAAGCGCACGGCGTTTCGGGCCTTTCGGGATGCCTGCCGCGGAGGCCGCGTCTCCATGACGGTAGCTCGCGGGAGGACGCCTCCCCGCGGGATCTTGCGGGCGCGAGCAGCCCGTATGGCAGGCTCATGCCGCGTGATCGACGAATACGCGAAGGACACCCTGCACGGGAGACTGCGGCGGGACCGCGAGGCGCTGCTCTGGAAACTCGACGGCCTGTCCGAGTACGACGCCCGCCGACCTCTGACAGCGACCGGGACCAACCTTCTCGGCCTGGTCAAACACGTGGCCACCGTCGAGGCCAGGTACTTCGGCGAGGTCTTCGGCCGCCCGTCCCCGCAGCCGCTGCCCCGCTGGCAGGACTCCGACGGCAGCGATCTGTGGGCGACCGCGGACGAGACCCGCGATCAGATCACCGGGTTCTACCGGCGCACCTGGGAACACTCGGACGCGACGATCCGCGAACTCACCCTCGACGCCCCCGGCCATGTGCCGTGGTGGTCGGAGCCACATCCCAACACGAACCTGTTCGCCGTCATGGTCCACGTCCTGGGCGAGACCATCCGGCATGCCGGGCACGCCGACATCCTGCGCGAGGGCCTCGACGGCCGGACCGGGGTACGCGCCGAGAACGAGCGGCGGACCGATGACGAAGTCCGAGCGGCGTACTGCGCGAAGATCGAACAGGCCGCCAGGTCGGCGACCGCAACGAGCGAGGCGCACTGAGCGTTTGCTCCGCTGTGGTCGTCCGTCTCGGGACGAACGTGAACCGGCGAGCGGGAACGTCGGCGCCCCACCTCCCTGCCGAGTTCCCCCGCTTCCAGCGTGACCGCAGCGCTGCCCCCGGCCGGCACTGTCACCGGCCAGGGGCAGCACCGTACGGGCGTGCGCGTGCTCTGGAGAAGGCAGCTCGGCGGCCGCCGCCCCGCTCCCGGTTAGGAGAGCGGATGGAACTGGGGCCCGTAGGTGCTCCGGCTCCCGGGGAGTTCGGTCTCCATGAGTCGTACGGCGGGTTCCTCCAGGGCGCGCATCGCGTGGATGGCCGTGCCCAGGGCGCGGGGGCCGCCGTCGGCCCAGGCCGCTTCGAGGGAGGTCAGCACAGTGGTGTAGGTGGAGTCGAACCTGTCCAGAAGCTGCTGCACAGGGTTCGACGGCTGGGACCAGCCTCCTACCGGGACCCGGGCCATGGGGCGGGCATCGGGGAAGGGCACAGGCGCCCCGGTGAACGTCCAGCCCTCGTCGGTCTGACGCAGTTCACGGCCGTGGTAGATCTCGGCGAAGGCGTAGTAGTGGGCCGGGTGGTCGTCGGCGAAGGAGTCGGCGGGGGAACTGCTCGTGCCCTCGCCCTGTTCCCTGATGATGTCGATGGAGTGCTCCGCGTCGAGGAGTGTCCTGACCGGCCGCAGCTCGTCGGAGCCGATGCGCGCGCTGAGCTGCCCGCGGGCCGACATCTCCGGGGCCACGGCCCGAAGACCGTCCAGCATGGCGCCGTAAAAGGCACCGATGCTGTGCGAGGCGCTGTCGCTGAGGGCGAGCGGTTCCTCGGGTGCCTCGATGGTCATCATCATCTGCACCAAGGACTTGGTGAGACCCGACAGGTACACGGTCACGCCGGGGCGAACGCCACCGGGCAGCGGACCGGGGTAAGTGGGTGCCGCCGCTTTGATCCGGGGTCGCCCGCCAACGGCCACGAGCAGGTTGCTCACCACACCCAGGTGGTACATCTCGTCGTCGATGATGCGCCGGATCAGTCGCGCGGCGTGCGAGCCGCGGTCGCCGATGGACCACCAGCCGCACAGGTACGGCGGGATGGTGGACAGCTCCAGCTCCACGGCTACCTGAAGCGCCGATCGCAGCCACTCGATGTCGCGGCCGACCTCGGGGACGGCCAGCAGGCGGGCCACGGCACCGGGCGGAGCCGGCTCGGTCGGCCCGCTGTGGGGGCCCGTGGCGGCCGACGCCGGTGCGGCGGCCGCGATGACCGGCGCACCGGCCGCCACGGCAGTAGTGGCCAGGAAACTTCTGCGCTTGAACACGGCCCCGGCCTGACTCTGCACGTCTTCTCTCACGCCATCACCCTCGCCTCACGGTCGCGGCCCCGCCTGCACGAAGACATGCGGGTCCTCGGATCAGCTCGCGAAGCTAGCAGGCATCACCACAGATCAGAGCCCTGACGGGCGAGCACGACACCACCGCCACCCTGTCAGGCCAATCCGTCAGCCTTCGGGAAGTCGCACGGTCCGAGTGCCGGTGGAGGGGGCCTGGCGTCGACCTTCAGAGATGTTCGGTACGCCGGGGGTGTCGTGCGGATGTGTCCCGTCGGAGGTCGGGCATGGGTGAGGTCGGGCCGGATCAGTCGGAGGTGAGTTCCGCCAGCTGGTCGGCGGCGACGGCGTTGCCCCGTGCGGCCAGCCGCCTCAGCTCCTCCAAGTCCTCGTGCTCGGTGGCCAGTTGGATCAGCTCATCGGTGGCCGTGGCGTCGCCGCCGTCGGACAGCCGGCGAAGTTCCTTGAAGTCGCCCTGCGTCGCCTTGCGGAGTCGGGCAACTCCGACGCGGCTGACGAGCTCGTCCAACTCGCCTCGGAGCAGGTTCCTTCACGTCACCGAGTTCCGCGGCGAGCTGGACGAGTTCGTCGGTGGCGTCGGAGTCACCGTTCGCGGCACGTTCACGCAAGGCGGTGAGGTCGGCTTGGGACATGGACGGTGACCTTTCCAGGGTGTCGGATCGGGTCAGGTCGGCCCGGCCTTCAGTCTCGGTCAGGTGAGGCCGGGCGCCCTGAGGCCCCCGCACCGTATCGCCACCGACCCTGGGACCGAGTCGGTTCCGGACATCGACGGCCTGGACGAGAGGTCGGCTACGAGGGGGCAGCGAGGGGTCTGCTGCGAGGGGTCCTCGTAGCGCCATACGGCGTTCAGCGCGTCCGTGCGCGGCAGCTGTCGGTGCCACGGGCCCGGTACGTCGGCCGGCGGGTGCCCGCCGTCCCCCGGGTCGGGAGCAGAGCGGAGAGGAGGGCGCCGGCATGCCGAGCCGTGGCAGTGCGCGCGGGCCCGACCGGCTGCCCGCATTCAGATCCCGGAACCCGCGCCCGAGCGGCCGTAGTGGTGGTCGCTCCGGAACCGGTGGAGAGCCCCGTTGGCTCACGCCGTGCGGCGAGGGCGTATGGGTTGCGTCAAAGGCGTGGGTGTCGCCGTATGGGAGCCGTCAACGGGTGGCCCGATCCGGCCGCAGGGGCGTTTTCCTTGCATCGTCCCTGTTCAACGCACCTCAACTCCAGGAGTTCGCGATGGCCGATCTGGCCTTCGTCGTCATCATCGTCGCGGTTTTCGCGCTGGTGGCTCTCGTCGCCAAGGGGGTGACGAAGCTGTGACCGCCGAGAACATCGTCGGCCTGATCGTGGCCGTCGCCCTGCTGGGCTATCTGGTCCTCGCCCTGATCTTCCCGGAGAGGTTCTGAGCCACGACATGGGACCCGTACCCGCAGGCCTGCTCCAGCTGCTCGCCCTCATAGGCGCGCTGGCGCTCGCCTACATCCCCCTCGGCACCTACATGGCCAGGGTCTACTCCTCCGACAAGCACTGGCGCGTCGAGAAGTGGACCTACCGGGCCATCGGCGCCAACCCCGACGCGGAGATGACCTGGACCGCGTACCTGCGCGGAGTCCTCGCCTTCTCGGCGGTCAGCGTTCTCTTCCTCTACCTGCTCCAGCGGCTCCAGGGAGTCCTGCCCGGCTCGCTCGGCTTCGACTCGGTGAATCCGGCGCAGTCGTTCGACACGGCCGTGTCCTTCGTGACCAACACCAACTGGCAGTCGTACTACGGCGAGCAGACCATGGGGCACGTCGTCCAGACGGCCGGTCTCGCCGTGCAGAACTTCGTCTCGGCGGCCGTCGGCATCGCGGTGGCGGTCGCGCTGGTCCGGGGCTTCGCGCGCTCGCGCACCGGTGAACTCGGCAACTTCTGGACCGACTTGGTGCGCGGCACCCTGCGGATCCTGGTTCCGGGCGCGGCGCTCGCCGCGGTCGTGCTGGTCGCCTGCGGTGTGATCCAGAACTTCTCCGGGATCCACGAGGTGGGCCAGTTCATGGGCGGCTCGCAGCAGTGGAACGGCGGTGCCGTCGCCTCGCAGGAGGCCATCAAGGAACTGGGGACCAACGGCGGCGGTTACTTCAATGCCAACTCGGCGCATCCCTTCGAGAATCCGACGCCCTTCACCAATCTCTTCGAGATCTTCCTGCTGCTGGTGATCCCGTTCTCGCTGACCCGCACCTTCGGTGTGATGGTCGGCAGCGTCAGACAGGGGTACGCGATCCTGGCGACCATGGCCGCCATCTGGGTCGGCTTCGTCGGCCTGATGATGTGGACCGAATTCGCCCACCACGGACCGGCGTTGCAGCTCGCGGGCGGTGCGTACGAGGGCAAGGAGGTACGGTTCGGCGTCGGCTCCTCGTCGATCTTCGCGGCGTCCACGACCCTGACGTCGACCGGTGCCGTGGACTCCTTCCACTCCTCCTTCACCGGGCTCGGCGGCGGCATCACCCTGCTCGGCATGATGCTGGGCGAGATCGCGCCCGGCGGCACCGGATCCGGCCTCTACGGCATGCTGATCATGGCGGTGATCGCGGTGTTCATCGCCGGGCTGATGGTCGGCCGTACGCCGGAGTACCTGGGCAAGAAGATCGGGACCCGGGAGATCAAGCTCGCCGCCTGCTACATCCTGATCACGCCCGCGCTGGTGCTCGTCTTCACGGCGGTCTCCATGGCGCTGCCGACCCCGCCGCACTCGATGCTCAACTCGGGCGCGCATGGCTTCTCCGAAGTGCTGTACGCCTTCACCTCCGCCGCGAACAACAACGGATCGGCCTTCGCCGGCCTGAACGCGAACACCGACTGGTTCAACACCATGACCGGGCTCGCCATGCTGTTCGGCCGCTTCCTTCCCATGATCTTCGTCCTGGCGCTGGCCGGCTCGCTCGCCGGGCAGCAGCCGGTGCCGCAGACCGCGGGCACGTTGCGCACCGAGAAACCCCTGTTCACCGGCTTGCTGGTGGGCGCGATCCTCATCGTCACCGGTCTGACGTACTTCCCGGCCCTCGCACTGGGCCCGCTGGCCGAGGGGCTGGCGTCATGACCGCTCGTACCGAAAGCCACGAGGACTCCATGTCCACTCCCACCCTTGCGCCCCACCAGGACGCGCCCACGGGCCACAAGGCTGCCGAGGGCCGTGTCGGCGCGGGCCTCTTCGACCCCCGGCAACTGCTGAAGTCGCTTCCGGACGCCTTCCGCAAGCTGGACCCGCGGGTGATGGTCAAGTCCCCCGTGATGTTCGTGGTGTGGATCGGCTCCGTCCTGACCACCGTCTTCTCCTTCAAGGACCCCGGTGACTGGTTCGGCTGGACCATCAGCGCCTGGCTGTGGCTGACCGTGGTCTTCGCCAACCTCGCGGAGGCGGTCGCCGAGGGGCGCGGCAAGGCGCAGGCCGACACGCTCCGCAAGGCCAAGACCGACACGGTGGCCCGTCTGACGGACGGCACGGAGGTCCCCGGAACGGCGTTGAAGATCGGCGACCTGGTCGTCTGTGAGGCCGGTGACGTCATTCCCGGCGACGGTGACGTCGTCGAAGGTGTCGCGTCCGTCGACGAGTCGGCGATCACCGGTGAGTCGGCGCCGGTCATCCGCGAGTCCGGCGGTGACCGCAGTGCCGTCACCGGTGGCACCAAGGTCCTCTCCGACCGGATCGTCATCAGGATCACGACGCGGCCGGGCGAGACCTTCATCGACCGGATGATCAACCTGGTCGAGGGCGCGGCCCGGCAGAAGACGCCCAACGAGATCGCGCTGAACATTCTGCTGGCCTCGCTGACGATCGTCTTCCTGCTCGCCTGCGCCACGCTGCCGCCGTTCGCGGACTACGCGGGCACCCACCTGACGATGGTCGTGCTGGTCGCCCTGCTGGTCTGCCTGATCCCGACCACCATCGGCGCCCTGCTCTCCGCCATCGGCATCGCGGGCATGGACCGTCTGGTCCAGCGCAACGTCCTCGCGATGTCCGGCCGGGCGGTCGAGGCCGCCGGTGACGTCTCGACGCTGCTGCTCGACAAGACCGGCACCATCACGCTGGGCAACCGGCAGGCCGCCGAGTTCGTACCGGTGACCGGTACGACCGAGACTCAACTCGCCGATGCCGCCCAGCTCTCCTCGCTGGCCGACGAGACGCCCGAGGGCCGCTCCGTCGTCGTACTGGCGAAGGAGCGGTACGGCCTGCGCGAGCGCGAGCTGGTCGGAGCCGAGTGGATCGCCTTCACCGCCCAGACACGCATGTCCGGTGTGGACGTCGACGGACGCAAGGTCCGCAAGGGCGCGGCCGGTTCGGTCATCGCGTGGGTCGAGGGGCAGGGTGGTGAAGTCGCCTCCGCCGCACGGGAGTTGACCGATCGGATCTCCGAGGCGGGCGGCACCCCGCTGCTGGTCGCCGTGGAGGACGCCGAGGGCGCCCGGGTGCTGGGCGTGATCCACCTCAAGGACGTCGTCAAGGAGGGCATGCGCGAGCGGTTCGACGAGCTGCGCCGCATGGGCATCAAGACCGTCATGATCACCGGCGACAACCCGCTGACCGCGAAGGCGATCGCCGAGGAGGCGGGCGTCGACGACTTCCTCGCGGAGGCCACCCCCGAGGACAAGATGGCCCTCATCAAGCGTGAGCAGGCGGGCGGCAAGCTCGTCGCGATGACCGGCGACGGCACCAACGACGCCCCCGCGCTGGCCCAGGCGGACGTCGGCGTGGCCATGAACACCGGTACATCGGCCGCGAAGGAGGCCGGCAACATGGTCGACCTCGACTCCAACCCGACCAAGCTGATCGAGATCGTCGAGATCGGCAAGCAACTCCTCATCACCCGGGGCGCGTTGACGACGTTCTCCATCGCCAACGACGTCGCCAAGTACTTCGCGATCATCCCGGCGCTGTTCGCCGCGGTCTACCCGGGCCTGGACAAGCTCAACATCATGGGCCTGTCCTCACCGGACTCCGCGATCCTGTCCGCCGTCATCTTCAACGCGCTGATCATCATCGCGCTGGTCCCGCTCTCCCTGAAGGGCGTGCAGTACCGGCCGGTCAGCGCCGACAAGCTGCTGCGCCGCAACCTCACCGTCTACGGCATCGGCGGACTGATCGCCCCCTTCGTCGGCATCAAACTCATCGACCTGCTCATCTCCCTCATCCCCGGGATCGGCTGACAGCCATGAACAACTCGGTCACGAACACCACCCGGTTGCTCGGGGCGGGCCTGCGTGCCCTCCTCGTGCTGACCCTGGTGACGGGTGTCATCTACCCCCTGGTCGTCACCGGCCTCGCCCAGACGCTGTTCCACCACAAGGCGAACGGCTCCGAGATCGCGTACGACGGCAAGGTCGTCGGCTCCTCGCTGATCGGTCAACAGGGCTATAGCCTCGACTACTTCCAGTCCCGTCCGGCGAACGGACTCGGCACCAACTCGACCAACACCCGGTACAAGCTGATCCTTTCGGGCGCCACCAACCTCTCCGCCGACAACAAGAAGCTGATCGCGTCGGTGGAGCAGGAGAAGGCGAAGGTTGTCAAGGACAACTCCGTGCCCGGCTACACGGTCGAGCCGTCCCAGGTCCCGGCCGACGCCGTCACCTCCTCCGGCTCCGGCCTGGACCCGGACATCTCCCAGGCGTACGCCGAACTCCAGGTGCACCGGGTCGCCGCACGCAACCACCTCCCGGTCTCCGCGGTGGAGAAGCTGGTGAAGGACCACACCGACGGCCGCACGCTCGGCTTCGTCGGCGAGCCCCGGGTGAACGTCCTCGAACTCAACATCGCGCTCAGGGCGCTCGCGGCCAGGAGCTGACGGGGCCACCCGGCCCACCGGGGAGCCGGCGGCCCGCGACGACCGGGTCCGCCGGTTCCCGCAGCCATGACCAGGTACATCACCCGATGTACGACAGGAGGGCGCACGCCGATGGCAGGGGCGCTGGTGGGGGAGGACGACCCGCGGCTCGTTCGGGCCCTCGTCATCGATCTCCCGACATGGACGTGTCGAGGTCATCAGGGGCCCGAGCGGCTGGACCCGGGTGCCGATCCTGGTGCTGTCCGCCCGGCAGGGCTCGGAAGAGAAGGTGCGCCCGTCGAGACGGCGGACTTCAGCATCGACCGGCCGGCCAGGAAGTACCAGCGAAGGAGTCCGGCCGTACCTACCCCCTGCCGTCAGGATCCGGCGGCACGGTCTCGAACTCCCGCTCAAGGTCGCCGCTGTCGAGCCGCAGCCCCCACATGTTGTGGCGATGCACGGCCGCGAGGTCGCTCTGGAGCGGGGACGGCGGCACCGCGAGGACCGGGCAGGCGGCATGGGCCAGGCAGTAGCGGCTGACCGACGGGCGCAGTGCGCGACGCAGCCGGCCGCGCCGACCGGCACCGACCATCAGGAGGTCGTCCTCCCGGTCGGCCATCTGCACCAGCGCCCGCCCCGGGGTCGCGCGGGCGATGACGGCCCGCATCGGGAGCCCGGGACCGTCGCCCCCGAACACCTCGCCCAGCGCCGTGAGCAGCGTTTCCCGGGCGAGTTGCTCCCACTGTCCGACCATGAGGGCCGTGGCCGGGGACCTGCCGACGGCGAGCTCCCCGCCGGGCGGCTCCCACGCCAGCACCGGCCACAGCTCGGCCCCGCGGTGCCGGGCCTCCTCGGCGGCCCGGGCCAGAGCGGTGAGGCTGCCCAGTGAACCGCTCACTCCCACCACGACGCGAGCGGCTGCGGGCGGACGGACCTCGAACATCGTCTCCTCCTCGAATCGTCTCCATCTCATGCCCGTTGAGAGCGTTTCGAACAGGTTCTGCGCCCTTTTCCGACACACCTCCGACGGCCGCTGGTCACTGCCGGTGCAAGCCCTCCTACCCCTGAGAGGCGCTCCAACGAGGGTCGCGGCCGAGGTGACGCAGGAGGATCGCCACGTCGTCTTCGCCCTGCTCGGGAGGCAGGGCGGCGGCGTACGCGCCGTAGGAACGAAGCGGCTCGACGATCTGCCTGGCGACCTTGAGGAGCGGGCGGGCCAGCGCGGGCGAGAGCGGGGACGGCCGGCCCGTCGCCACAGCGATGTCCCACGCGTGGACCGCCGCGTCCAGCCCGCAGGCCGTCGAGCCGGACCACGGGGACATCGTGTGCGGCGGCACCGGCGTGGACACCTCGGCGGCGTCCCGGTCGACGCCCGCCCAGGCCCTCGCCGCGCGCGTCAGGGCGTCCTCCAGGAGCGTCTCCGGCTTCACCCCCGCCATGTCGCCCGAGGGGGCGAACGGGTCGAAGTCGGGGCCGGGTTCGCCGGTCAGCGCGGCGGCGAAACCGATCTGGTCACCGACGGCGTGTTGGAAGACCTGGGTGACGGTCCACCGCGTGCAGGGCGTCGGCAGGTGCCAGCCGTCGGCGGGGACGGCGCGGACCGTCACGCGTAGTGCTTCGTGTGCGGCGTCCAGGACGTCCCAGCCGCTTGAGATCACGCCATCGCTCATCCCGGAGCCCCCATTCGTGGTGTCATCACGCGATGAAGGGTGTTGTCACGGGACCGCCTTCGGCAAGTGGTCCGCGGCAGCTCCAGTCCGGTCATGCCGACACCCGTCGCATCCGATACCATCCGATAAGAGTGCTTTTGGGCTGGTGCCCCACAACTGGTGCCCCAAAGGGGATGCACATCCTTCGGAGTGGCGCATGTCCCGCAAGGGCCCCGCATACGACGGCGACGAGCTGCTGGCCAGACTCGGCTCGCTGACCTCCAGGGCGCGTGAGTACGCGGAGCTTCAGCGCTCCCGGGTCGAGCTGGCCATCGCCCTGCAGCGCGGCATGCTACCCGCGGAGATGCCCACGGCGCCCGGATACCACCTGGCAGTGCGCTACGCGCCGGCCTGTCACGGTCTCAACGTGGGCGGGGACTGGTACGACGCCTTTCACCTCCCGGACGGGAGGATCGGGCTGTCCATCGGGGACGTCCAGGGACACAACATCGAGGCCGCCGCCTTCATGGGGCAGGTACGCGTCGGCCTGCGCGCACTCGCCTCCGTGACGAGCGAGCCCGGCGAACTCCTCGCCCGGACGAACGACCTCCTCCTGTCCCTGGGCACCGAGCTGTTCGCCACGTGCACCTTCCTGCGCCTCGACCCGGCCACCGGCGTGCTGGAGAGCGCGCGGGCCGGGCACATCCCGCTCGTCTGGGCGACGGCGGACGGAAGGAGCGGTATCGGCACCGACGAGGGGGGCCCGCCGCTGGGTATCGAGGCCGGCGTGACGTACCCCGTCACCTGTCATCGGCTCACCACGGGAGGCGTGTTCGTCCTGCTCACGGACGGCGTGGTGGAGGGGCCGTCCATGGAGGTCGGTCAGGGCCTGGACCAGGTCGTACGGCTCGCCGGACGCGCGGCCGTGGCGGGCATGGACGCCGGCGCGCTCGCCACCGCCGTGATGCGGGGCGCGGACCAGGTGGGGCACGAGGACGACGCCGCGGTGCTCGTCGTCGGCTACGAAAGGTCCGAATCTCAGCCGTAGGGCGGCATACGGCCGCTCCCACCTCGCCGGAACGACGTCCCCGGTGTCTGATGGCCAGTGTGGTGGGTACCGAGAATCTGCGCCGGACCGGCGTCTTCGCCCTCCAGACGCTGGCCGTCGCCGGCTGTTACTACGCCGCGGGACGACTCGGGCTCCTGTGGAACCTGACCGTCGAAGGGGCCGTGTTCACCCCCATCTGGCCGCCGACCGGCATCGCGGTGGCCGGTCTGCTCATCTTCGGGCTGCGTGTCTGGGCCGGAATCGCCCTCGGTGCCCTGCTCGTCATCACGCACCTCACGTCGCTCAGCCCCGACGTCCTCGGCAACCTGGCCGGCAACACGGCGGCGCCCGTCTGCGCGTACCTCATGCTGCGTGCGGTGGGCTTCCGTACCGACCTGAGCCGGTTGCGGGACGGCCTGGCCCTCGTGTTCCTCGGTGCCCTGACCGGCATGCTGATCAGTGCCACGGTGGGCGTCGGGATGCTCGTGATCACGGACCAGCTGGACACGCACAGCTTCTGGACGGTGTGGCTGGCGTGGTGGGTGGGCGACGCGATGGGCGTCCTGATCGTGACGCCGCTTTTGCTGTGGCTGCGTGCGGCACGGTGGCCCCCGCGTCCGTCCCACCGGCTGGAGGCCACCGCGCTGATCCTCGTGACCTGCTGTGTCGTGCCGCTGGTCACCCACAGCAGGCTCAGCGTGCTCTTCCTCGTCTACCCCCTGCTGATCTGGGCCGCGCTGCGCTTCCAGCTGGTCGGCAGCATGTCGTGCGCGCTCGTCACATCCGTGATGGCCACGGTCGCCGCCACGGAGGGAGCCGGGCCCTTCAAGGGGCTGTCCCGGATCGAAGTCATGATCAAACTGCAGGCTTTCAACGGCACCATCGCCCTGACGGCCCTGCTGCTCTCCGCCATGATCACGGAGCAGCGCACCACCCGGCACTCGGTGGAACGAGCCTGCCAGGAACTCGTCGAGGTCCTCGAACATCTCACCGCCGGGGACGCGCCCCGGGGGAGGCCGGCTCGCCCCGAGGGGTCCCGGGACCGTCCACCGGCCGACGGCAGGCCCCGGCAGCCCGAGACCGGGCGTTGAGCCTCACGGAGGTGACATGCATCCGTGCGCCGCCTTCGTCCCGAAGTAAAGGTCAGGAGACGGCGGCCGTGACCTCGCCATGACGTCCTGGACGCAGCGCAACGGAGGAACCGCGATGACGAAGAAGAGGACGAAGAAGGAGCAGAACAAGGCCGGCAGCGAGCAGCTCACCCACGGCGACGAGGTCACCTGGCGGAGCCACGGCAGCACCGCCGAGGGCAAGGTGGTCCGCAAGCTCACCCGACGCACCGAGGCCGCGGGCCGCACCGTGGACGCCTCCCCGGACGAGCCGCAGTACGAGGTGCGCAGCGCCAAGTCCGGCAACACGGCGGTGCACAAGCCGTCCGCGCTGCGCAAGAAGTGAGCGAGCACCCATGCAGACCTTCCTGCCCCACCCGGACTTCCGTCGGACGGCCCTGCTGCTGGACCGGCGGCGACTGGGCAAGCAGCGGGTCGAGGCCCTGCAGGTCCTGCGTGGTCTGACGGTGCCGGGATACGGCTGGCGTCGGCATCCGGCCGTACGGATGTGGGCGGGGTACGAGGAGGCGCTCGTACGGTACGGCCTGGAGATCTGCCGGGTCTGGCGCGAACACGGGCACCAGGACAGCTGCGCCGCCTCGCTGGTGGCCGGACTGGCCGCCGCACACCCCGGAACTGCGGTGCGTGACCAGGCGGCGCTGGCGAGCGCGGGTGAGCTGCCGCCCTGGCACGGTGACGAGGCGTTCCACGAAAGCCATCGCTCCGCGCTCGTCCGCAAGGACCCGGAGGTGTACGGCGACCTGTTCCCCGGGGTACCCGACGACCTCCCCTATGTGTGGCCCGCGTCCGACAGGGAGCGGCAACCAGGCTGACGGCTCGGTTCTGCCCCTGGTGGGAATCCGTGGATCCCGGGATCGGTTACGGAGCCGTCCTCGATCAGCGGCGGACAGACACTCCAGTCGGCCGCGATGCGCATCACCTCGTGTTCCGTCGGCATGGCGTCGTGCCAGGCGTCCCATTCGGCCTCTCCCCAGTCCTGCCGGACCTCTTCGCACCCGACCAGTCCGACGCCGAGTTCCCTCTCCACGGCGGTGGGTTCTCCCAGGCGCAGGGGGACGTCGCCGCTCATGCCGATGTAGCAGTAGGCGCGGGTCAGTTCACCGGATTCCACCCGGGCCCAGGCGTGGTACTCGGTGACACGGTCGGTCGCGAAGAACTGAAGGTCCCCGACCTGTCCGGCCAGCGTCCGCAGCCAGGTGGGAAAGTCCGGGCGCGACGGGTCGGTGCGGTGCGACAGATGGATCCTGCCGTGGGCGAGCGTCCACTCCGGGACCGGTCTGGCCACGAAGACCCCTTGCCCGTAGGCGAGTTCGGTGCCGGTCGTCCAGTCGATGGCCTGTCGGTGCCGTAGGCCGAGCGCATCGGCGACTTCCTCCGGCCCGGCGTCTCGCACGGCCAGCCATGACGTCTTGAAGCCGAAGGACATGAAGCCTCCCACCGTGTGTCTCCGGACCACGCGGGATCATCGCAGACGGCACCGACAACGACCGTGTCCGTGGGCCGCACCGGGTCATGAGGTGGGGTTCTTCGCGGTGCTCCCGTGGCCCCGCGTAGACCCGCTAGCTTCCACCCACCTCGTGCGACGGGGGACGAACGCCGAGCTGCGGACTCCGAGTTGCTGACCACCCGGTCATCGCCCCCGGGACCGTCCGAGGGAGCCCCGCCCCCGTGCCGCAGGGTTCCTCCGGACGATCCCGAGGAGCCCTGCGCCCTGCCAGAGCCTGATCCGCCGGACAGGCCTACCGCTGATGCTCACCCGTCGGGCCCCCTCGCCACGGGGGCGGGGCGGCGGTTCTGCGGGCTGCCACTCCCTGGTGCGCCGCCCGCTCCACCTGGCCGCGCAGACGGTCCTGCAGTCGGTCCGCAAGCTCGTACGCGGTCGCCTCTCGGGCGTGCACGACCATGAGATCGCTGCCCACCTTTATCTCGCCACCCGCGGTCCAGGGCTGTCCGCCATGGTGTGCGACGGCCCGGGAGACGCGTACCTCGCCGACGGCGGGCGGGAGACCCGGGCGGTCGAGGGCTGCCCGCACCTTGGCCCGGATGTAGGCGAGTTCCTGCTCGTCGACGCCACCCTCGGCGCGCACCGCGACGGTGTCGGCGCCACCGGTGTCCCTGGGAGTCATGTGCTCCACCCCTTCGATCCCTTGCGTGGTTCCAGAGTGACTTGTGTGCCGCTCCGCTCCCAGGGGCCACCCGACCCTCAGCCGGGGCCGGGGGTCCCAAGAACCGAGCCCGATGTCGATGGTGTCGCCGTCGACGGCGGTCGCTCGGCGCGCAACTCCATTGCCATTAGACGGAGTTGTCCCGCGCGGCTGCCGGCTCGGTCAACCTTCACCCGTGGTGCGGCACTCATCGGTCGCTCCCCAGGTCGCGCAGCATGTTCTTCGCCGACGGGCCGGACCTCCTCGTCCGGGCCATCCTCGCCAGTTCCCGCTCGACCAGCTCCGTGTCGAGGTCCAGGAAGGTCAGCTTCCCGAGCCTCCCGGTGATCGCGTCGGTGAGCAGCCGGTGCAGCGACTCCTCGGCGATCGGGCGCCCGCCGAGCCCGGCGACCACCGTGTGCCCGTCGAGCCGGATACCGGACAGCGCGGTGCGCACGTTCGCCGAGACGATCCCGCCGACGCCGACCGCGAGGGCGCGTTCCAGGACGACCACCCGCTGAGCGTTGCCGAGCACGGTCCGTACCGCCTCCAGCGGGAACGGCCGGAACGAGGTGATCCCGAGGGCCCCGATCCGCACCCCGGCCTCGCGCATCTCGTCCACGACGTCGCACACCGTGCCCAGCACCGAGCCGAGCGCCACGACGACCGTGTCCGCGAAGTCGCAGCAGTACGGGTGGATCAGCCCGCCGGAGTCCCGCCCGAACACCCGCCGGAACTCGGCCGCGATGTCGGGTATGGCCTCCAGCGCCCGCATCTGCTTGGCGTGGGCGAGGTAGCGCACCTCCGTCGAGGCGTCCGGGCCGACCCGCGCGCCGATCGAGACCGGGTCGTCCGGGTCCAGGACCCGCCGGGACTCGTACGGCGGTAGGAACGCGTCGACCAGAGACTGCTCCGGCACCTTGATCCGCTTCCGGACATGCGTGGGCGCGAAGCCGTCCACGCACACCATCACCGGCAAGGACAACTCCTCCGCCAGCCAGAACGCCTGTGGGTGCAGGTCGGCGGCCTCCTGGTGGTCGCGCGCGTACAGCTGGACCCAGCCCGAGTCCCGCTGGGACATGGTGTCGCTGTGGTCGTTCCCGGCGTTGCTGGGGGCGCCGCTCGCGTGGTTGGCCACCGTGAGCACGATCGGCAGGCCGAGACGCGAGGCGTTGTACAGGGGCTCCACCATGTGCAGCAGGCCCGGGCTCGCGGTCGCCGTGCAGGTGCGGGCACCGGCCGCCGAGGCCCCGACGCACGTCGACAACGCGGCGAACGCCGACTCGACGTCGACGTACGTGCAGGGCTTCAGCGACCCGGACTTCACCAGGCGGCTCAGCTCATCCACGAGCTGGGTCTGCGGCGGGACCGGACAGGCGGCGATCACTTCCGGCCGACAGCGTGCGACGGCCTTCGCGACCGCGCGCGACCCCTCAGTCTGCTTCAGCACGGGCCGGCTCCCCACACAACGTGTTCGGCACCGGGTGCCCGCAGTGGCGAACCGCCAGGGCCGTTGCCGGGGCGGTCATGACAGCGGGCGGGACAGCGCGGTGTACCTGGAACACTGGGCTCTCCTCTTCCTCGGCCCTCCCACGGCGTGGAGCCCGGCCCCGTCCAACCCCTTCCGGCTCCCGGAGCCAGACGAGGCCGCGCCGTGCGTCACTCGTGCGGGACGACGGCGACCGGGCACCCGACGTGGTGCACGACCGCGTGGGTGATCGGCCCGGTGTGGGCGCCGAGCCTGGCCGGGCGGATCCGGCGCCCGACGACCAGCAGCCCGGCGTCCTTCGTGACGTCCACCAGCACCTGCGCCGCACGCCCTTCCTCGGCCAGCGCGTGCACCTCGACGCTGGGGTACTTGTCCCGCCACGGGGCGATGATGGCGGCCAGCGTCCGCTCGGCGGTCTCCCTCAGCGCACCGCGGACCTTCGTCTCGGATGCGGTGGGCATGTACGGCAGCTGCCACGCGTACACGGCTCGCAGCGGCGCGGCACGCAGCCTGGCGCTCTCGAAGGCGAACGCGAGGAGTTCCTCGCACGAGTGCGCCGGGTCGAGGCCGACCACGACGGCGCGGTACGGGGTACGGGCGCAGGGCCGGCCCTCCGCGTCCGGCACGTGCTCGTCCTCAAGGCCCTGGCCCGCCCGCACGAGGACGACGGGCCGTGCCACGTGGGCCATCGTCGCCGACGCGACCGAACCGGACATGAATCCCCCGAGGCCGCTGAAGGCACGGCTGCCGAGAACCAGCATCTCGGCTGCGGCGGCCTCCTCGACGAGGGCGTCCGCCGCGGGGCGGGAGATCTGGTCCGCGCTGAGATACAGCTGCGGATAGCGTTCGTTGAGGCGGTCCAGGCCGCCCCGCAGGATGCGCCGGGCCCAGTGGCGCGGGGCCTCCAGTTCGGGGAGGTCGGCGGCGTCGGGCGGCAGCCCTTCCCACGCGTGGATCAGGCGCAGCGGGATCCCGCGGCGCAGAGCCTCCCTGGCCGCCCAGTCGGCGGCGGCGAGACTCTCGGGTGAACCGTCCAGGCCTACGACGACGGGGCGAAGCATGGCCGACACCTCCCTGGTCCAGGTCTCCTCCGATTCCAGCGTCCCTTCGTGCGGACGGCCGGGGCAGGGGCTGGGAGTCCTCTCGCGGGGACCGAACGGCCCGTACGTCACGGACCGGGCCGGTGTCCGCGTCGTGCTGGGAGCGCGCCGCATGGGCCGTTCGGCTCCGACGTGGTGACCTTCGGCATCCTGCGGCGCCGTCGTCCCGGCTGTTGCATGAGGAGGTGAGACGACCCGTCCGGCGAAGGAGGTGAGCTCTGTGGGTACCTCTCTGACTCCCGAATTCTGGACCCTGTTCACCGTCCTTCTGGTCACCTTCACCGTGGCCACGGTCGCGGTGAGCGCCGTGCTCGACACGCTGGTGCTGCGCATGCGGCAGCGGCGGCAGTCCGGCCGGCGCGTGGACGCGCCCGTCGAACAGCCTGAAAGGCACCTGGTGCACCGCTGAGACCCGGCGGCACCCCGGGGCGGCCAGGGCCGTCCCGGCCGGCTGAAGGGAGGAACCGATGTCCGACTCCCGACCCTGCCGACGAGCGGGAACACTACTGCTGGCGGCGTTGCCCGTGCTGGCCTCCGCGACCGTGGCGCTCTACGCGCTGCGATTCCGGCCGAGGCTTCTGACCTGGGGCGCGACGCCGGAGGAGGTCGACAGGACCTATCCCGGTGACGAACTCGTGCCCGATGCCGACGGCATGTCGACCATGGCCACCACCCTCCCGGCGCCGCCCGAGGCGGTCTGGCCCTGGCTGGTCCAGATGGGCGGAGACCGTGCCGGCTGGTACAGCTGGGATCACCTGGACCACTTCGGGGAGCCGAGCGCCGACTGTGTCGTCCCCGAGTGGCAGCAGCTCAAGGAAGGACAGCGGCTGCCCGCCACACCGGACGGCAGATCCTGGTTCACGGTGGCCCGCCTGGAGCCGAACCGGACGCTGGTGCTGCGCTCCGACCTGAACCTGGCCTCCGGCCGCTCCATCGACCCCCGGTCGCGCCCGCTGCCTGCGGCCCACCTGGGCGGTGTCTGGAGCTTCCACCTGACGCCGTCTCCCTTCGGAGAGAGCCGCCTGGTGGTGCGTACGCGCGGTCAGGGACGACCCCGCTGGCTCATGGGTCCGATCGACCTGTTGTTCGGGGAACCGGCGCACTTCGTCATGCAGACCCGTCAGTTCCACAACCTGCGCACCCGACTCGACACGCTCCCGTGACGCCGAGGTCGAGGTCGTGGGAACGGTGCGTACTCCTGCTGGTGGCGGCGGGCGCTGCCTTCGTCTCCGCCGCGGTCCTCGACGCGCTGAGGATGCGCCGGGTCATCCGCGGTATCCGCGGTGTCGGCGAGGGTGTCGGCGAGCCGACCGCGCCGGCGCCACCGACGGTGCGAGACGACCGACGGACACGGACGGTGCAAGCGCATGCCCCCGTGTTCTGACGTGCCCTGACGTGTCCTGACCGATGGGACCGTGACCGATGGGACGCAGTCGCCGTGCCGTGGGACGCCGCCCACGGCACCGTGTCCGAACCGGTCATGTGCGGTAGTGACGGTGGTCGTCGCCGTCGCCGATGAAGTGCTTCTCGATGACCACCTCGTTCTCACCGGGCCTGCGGATCACGCCCGGCGTGGACATGAACGCGATCAGGCCCAGAACGCCGGCCGCCATCAGGATGAAGCCGACGACGAACGAGCTGTACCCGAACACCAGGCAGGCGCCCAGGACGGCCGCTGCCAGCAGGAGAAGTGGAACCATGACTGCCTCCGATCATCGGTGCGCGGGAAACGGATTCACAACCTGCGCAGCCAGCCGTCGGCCACGCCGTGCAGGGCCTGTTCGGCCGGCTGGAGCCGGGTGTCGTCGAGGCGGTACGACAGGCGGTCGACCACGCCGACGACCCCGTCGATCCGCCCGGTCGTACGGAGGGCGATGGCCTTCTCGGTGCGGCGTTCGAGCACGCCCGAGAGGGTGACCACGCCGTTGCGGACCGAGATCGTGACGTTCTGAGGGGCCAGCCACAAGGTGTTGAGGAACACCTCTTGCTCCACGGCGGCGCGGATCTCGTCGTCGGTACGCAGGAAGACCTCCAGGAGGTCGCGGCGGGTGACGATGCCGACGAGCCGGTTCTCCTCGTCCACCACGGGCAGCCGTTCCACACGTCGGTTGGCCATGAGCCGGGCGGCCTCGGGGACGGTGGCGTCGGCGGGCACGGTCACCGCCGGTGCCGACATGAGTCCCGCGGCGGTCCGGGCACGGCTCTTGGCCACGGCCCCGCGGATCCCATGGCGACGACCACGCCACCTGCGGGCGTGGGGGGCGCGGGCCTGCCGGAGCAGCAGGTCGGTCTCCGAGATCACTCCGAGGACGTGGTCGTCCTCGTCGACGACCGGCAGCCCGCTGATGCGATGCTCGCCCAGCAGCCGGGCGACTTCCTTGAACGGCGTGTCGCGGTCGGCGGTGACGACGTCGGCGACCATGACAGCGCCGATCTTCGTGGCCTTCATGGCATGTCCTCCTTCACTGTCCTCGCCCTTCAGCATCCGGCCCGGCCCTGCCCCGGCACATGGGCTGAGCGGGCCGGAGACCGCGCCGACCGGCCCTCGCCCCGACACCGGGAGCGGGCCCACGTGCGCCCCACCCCCTCCGCCACCGTGGGCCGAGCGGCCGACCGGCACCAGGACCAATGGCCCGCCGACGGGACCTGTGGCCGCTCACCCGGGACGACATGGCGGAGAAGGATCACAACAGAAGGGATCTTCCGCGGTGTTCGGCACAAGGAGTTCAGTCATGTCCAGGTCGGCCAGGGGTGGGGCGAGCGCCGCTTCCGGAGCGGGACTCGGTCTGCCGGCCGCGTCCGCGCTCGTCATCGGCAGCATCATCGGCACCGGTGTCTTCGCCCTGCCGTCCGCACTCGCGCCGTACGGCCCGATCGCCCTCGTGGCGTTCGTCGCCGTCACCCTCGGCGCTCTCGCGCTCGCGATGACCTTCGGGTCCCTGTCGCAGCGCGTCCCGGCGAGCGGCGGCCCGTATGTGTACGCCCGTGAGGCCTTCGGCGAGTTCGCCGGATTCCTCAACGCGTGGTCGTACTGGATCACCGCCTGGGCCGGGAACGCGGCGATCGCGGTGGCCTGGGTCGGCTATGTCGAGGTCTTCGTCAACACCGGCCACAGGACCGGGATCTCGGTGGTGATCGCACTCGTCGGCCTGTGGATTCCGGCCGCGGTCAACCTCAGCGGGGTGCGCAACACCGGGGCCTTCCAAGTGATCACCACGGTCCTGAAGTTCGTACCGCTGGTCCTGATGGCCACCGTCGGTCTGCTGTTCGTCGACCCCGACAACTTCGGTGCCTTCAACGCCGGCGACCGATCGGCGCTCGGCGCGATCTCGGCCGCCGCGGCCATCGCGCTGTTCAGCTACCTCGGCCTGGAGGCCGCCTCCGTGGTCGCCGGCCGGGTCCGGGACCCGCGGCGCAACGTCCCGCGCGCCACCGTCCGCGGCACCCTCGCCTGCGCCGCCATCTACCTCCTCGGCACCCTCGCGGTGTTCGGCACGGTCTCGCACGGCGAACTCACCGCCTCCACCGCGCCGTTCACCGACGCCGCGAACAACATCGTCGGCGGCACCTGGGCGGGTGACGCCGTCGCCGTGGCCGCCGTCGTCTCCGGCATCGGCGCCCTCAACGGCTGGACCATGCTGTGCGCGGAGATGCCGTACGCCGCCGCCCGCGACGGGCTCTTCCCGGAGGCCTTCGCCAGGACGCGCGGCAGGAGCGGTGTCCCCGTGTTCGGCATCGTCGCCTCGACCGTCCTCGCCTCGCTGATCACCGTGTTCAGCTACACCCGCTTCGAGGACGTCTTCACCCGGATCGTGCTGCTGAGCGTGCTCACGGCCGTGATCCCCTACCTGTTCTCGGCCGCCGCCCAGCTGCACTGGCTGCTGACCCGGGGCCGGGACACCCTGAGCCGGCGCCGCCTGGTCCGGGACACAGCCGTCGCGGCGCTCGCCATGGCCTTCTCGTACTGGTCGATCCAGGGCAGCGGCTACCAGACCGTGTACTACGGGCTGTTCGTGCTGCTGCTCGGTCTGCCGGTCTACGTCTGGCTGAAGCGCGACCGCGCCCAGGACGGCATCGAGCAGACCGGCGGCCCCGAGGCCCCGCTGACCCGGGCGCCCGAGACGCCTCCGTCCGTCCCCAGGATCCCGCGGGCCCGCAGCCCGCGCGCGACCTTCCTCCGCCACCACGACTGAGCCGTCCGGAAGGATCGTCATGAACCGCTTTCATGTGGACTCCGAGGTGGGAGCGCTCCGCCAGGTGATCCTGCACCGGCCCGGACTCGAACTGTCCCGCCTCACCCCGCGCAATGTCGACGCACTCCTCTTCGACGACGTCCTGTGGGCCGAGCGGGCCCGCGAGGAGCACGACGCCTTCGCCCAGGTGCTGCGCGACCACGGAACCAAGGTGCACTACTTCGCCGACCTGCTGGCGCGGACCCTCGACCTGCCAGAGGCCCGCGACTGGTTGCTGGAGCGCGTCGTCACCCCGGCCACCGTCGGCCCGGCCCTGGTCGATCCCGTACGACAGCTCTGCGCCGAACTGGACGGGGAGACCCTCGCCGGACACCTGATCGGCGGGATCCTCAAGAGCGACCTGCCGCTCACCACCCCGCACAGCCTGGTCTGGAACGCGCTCGACACCGACGACTTCGCCCTCACCCCGCTGCCCAACCACCTCTTCCCGCGCGACAACTCCTGCTGGGTGTACGACCGGTTGTCGGTCAACCCGATGGCCATGCCCGCCCGGCGCCGGGAGAGCCTGCACGCCCAGGCCGTCTACCGCTTCCACCCGCTGTTCGCCGCGACCGCGCCCGAACCCCTGCTGGAGGGCCCCGTCGGGACCCTCGAAGGCGGGGACGTCCATGTCCTCGGCAACCGCGCCGTCATGGTCGGCATGGGGGAGCGGACCACCGCACAGGCCGTGGAGAACCTGGCGTCCAGGCTCTTCGCCCGCGGCACGGCGGACCGCCTGATCGCGGTCCAACTCCCGCGCACACGCGCCTACATGCACCTCGACACCGTACTGACCATGGTCGACCGGGACGCCTTCGCCGTCTACCCGGGCCTCGCGGACTGCCTGCGCTCGTGGACGCTCACCCCGAACTCCGCGCTCGCCACCGGCTTCGACGTCAGGGCCGACTTCGACCTCGCCACGGTACTGGCCGAGGCGCTCGACCTGGACAAGGTGCGGATGCTCTCCGCGCCCCAGGACATCCGGGGCGCCGAGCGCGAGCAGTGGGACGACGGCAGCAACTTCCTCGCCCTCGCCCCCGGCGTGATCGTCGGCTACGAGCGCAACGTCACCACCAACACCCACCTGCGCGAGCAGGGCATCGAGGTCGTCACCATCAGCGGCGCCGAACTCGGCCGCGGCCGAGGCGGACCGCGCTGTATGAGCTGTCCGATCGAACGCGACGCGGCCGGCTGACCGAGCGGAGGAGGCATCATGACCGTCGACCTGCGAGGGCGCTCCTTCCTGAGCGAACTCGACCTCACCGCCCGGGAGATCCACCATCTCCTCGACCTCGCCGCACAGCTGAAGACAGCCGGACGGGCGGGCACCGAGGAGCCCCGGCTCACCGGCAACTCCCTGCCGCTGCCGTACCAGGTCAACGACAAGACCCTCGCGCTCACCGGCAACCCGGACGTCAGGTTCATGTACTGCCTGCCGGCCCTCCACGACCGCGGCACCCGCCTGGGCCGCGACATCCTGCGCGCCTACGGCCTGGACGCGCTGGAAGTCACCGACGCCGTGTTCTCGTCGCCCGCCTCGATCGTCTTCGACCAGGCCGAGAACCGGCTGCACACCATCAAGGCCGTGCTCGTCGCCACCCTGGAGGACTGAACCATGCGCATCGTCGTCGCCCTCGGCGGCAACGCCCTGCTCCGCCGGGGCGAACGCCCCGACGCGGACGTCCAGACCGCCAACATCGACCGGGTGGCCACGGGCGTCGCCGCGCTGGCCATCGACCACGAGGTCGTCGTCACCCATGGCAACGGCCCCCAGATCGGCCTGCTCGCCGTCGAGAGTGCCACCGACCCCGCCCTCAGCGCCCCCTATCCGCTCGACCTCCTCGGCGCCCAGACCCAGGGACTGATCGGTTCCCTGCTACTGCGCGCCCTGTACGACACCCTGCCGGGGCACCGCATCGCCGCGCTGATCACCCACACCCTGGTGCGTGCCGATGATCCCGCTTTCCTGCGGCCCGCCAAGTTCGTCGGCCAGGTCTACCCGCGGGGCGTGGCGCGCGACCTCGCCCGCAGGTACGGCTGGCGGGTGGCCGAGGACACCAAGGGCTGGCGCCGTGTGGTCGCCTCACCCCTTCCGGAACGGATCGTGGAGACGGACACGATCCACGAACTGCTGACCGGCGGCACGCTCGTCATCTGCGCCGGGGGCGGAGGCGTCCCCGTCGTCGCCGATCCCGACACCGGCGCCCTCACCGGGGCGGAGGCAGTCGTCGACAAGGACCTCACCGCCGCCCTGCTGGCCGAGGACCTCAAGGCCGACTTCCTGCTCGTCCTCACCGACGTCCCCAACGTCTACGCCGACTACGGCACTCCGCGCCAGCAGCCGCTCCACGACGCCACCCCCAGCAGCCTGCGCCGCGGCCACTTCGCCGCCGGTTCGATGGGCCCCAAGACCGAGGCCGCCGCCCGCTTCGTCGAACGCACCGGCGGCCTGGCCGCGATCGGTTCCCTGGACGCCGCGTACGAGATGCTGCACGGCAGAGCAGGCACCCTGGTCCGCCCGGACCTCCCCGTCGCCGGGTGACCGGCACGGGGGAGCGGCGAGCGGATCGGGAGACGCAGGGAACGAGCGGCGGAGCACCGGTTTCCTTCCCGTCGCTGCGGCGCCCGGGAACGGCCGGCACCGCCATCGCGACGACGACGGCGACCGGTGCGTACGTTCTCGCCGGGCTGAGGCCGCTGACCGGATTCGTCGGCAGACCGAGCATGAACAGCCAGTCCGCCCAGGTGTCGTTCGCCCAGGAGCGGAACGTGGTCTCGCTGACCGGGATCGGCCTGCGCCTGGCCGCCGGCCAAGCACATCTCGGACGGCTCGCCGAGCATGTTGACCAACCCGTTCGTCGACTACCACGTCATCTACGCGGTCGTCCTGATCGCTCTCGCGGCCACGGGGGCGGGGATGGCGTGGCCGCTGGGACCTTCGCACGGCACGGCGGGCCCCGCCCGAGGCCCGCCGAGTCACGCCCACCGGGGCCGGTCGGCCCGGGCCCGGGACCAGCGGCCCCTGCACCGCCGTGGCACCCCGCACGACGCTGGAGGCAGACATCCCGGTCAGGAGGCAGAACCATGATCCGCACCGTTGTCGCAGGTCTCGACGGCTCCGCCGAGAGCCTGGCCGCCGCCGACTGGGCAGCCCGCGAGTCCGCGCTCCGCGGGCTGCCGCTGACGCTGCTGCACGTCTGGGAGCCCGTGCCCGAGCCGATGGCCCAGGCCCCGCTGCTGGGCGGTGAAACCCTGCAGTACTGGAGCGAGAAGGTGCCGCGTGAGACGGCGGAGGGGATCCGGCTGCGGCACCCGGGTGTCGAGGTGCTGACGGAGCACGTGCCCGGCCGGCCCGCCGACATCCTCACGGAGGCCGCAAAGAGCGCCGAACTGCTCGTCCTCGGCTCGCGCGGACTGAGTGGCATCGGAGGCTTCATGCTCGGTTCCGTCGGTCTGTCGGTCGTGGCCCACGCCGAACGGCCGGTCGTCCTGGTCCGTGCCGGGGAGCAGGCCACCGACGAGCACGAACCCGACCCGGCGGGCAACCCGTCCACGGCGACCCGGTTCCGCCCCGTCGTCCTGGGCCTCGACACCGGCGCCCCCGACGACTCGGTGCTCGGGTTCTCCTTCGAGGAGGCCGCCCGACGTGAGACGGGCCTGCGGGTCGTCGCCAGCTGGAACCTGCCGCCGTACTACGTCTACGGCCTCTCGGCCGACCTCGAACAGCACGACCGGATCACCCGGCAGAAGGCCGCGGAGCTGGCCGAGGTCCTGGGGCCCTGGCGGCAGAAGTACCCGTCGGTGGACGTCGTCGGGATCTCCCGGTCCGGCAGCCCCGCCAACCATCTGCTGGACGCCTCCCGCGAGGCCTCCCTGGTCGTGGTGGGCCGCCGCGTTCGACGCGCCCCGCTCGGCACCCACGTGGGCGCGGTCGCGCACGCCGTCCTGCACCACTGCACCGCACCGGTCACCGTCGTCCCGCACAGCTGACCC
>NZ_RSAJ01000309.1 GCF_003933965.1 Streptomyces sp. RP5T | reverse complement strand
TCGGTCAACTCCACGGTCCGCGCCAGCGGATTCCACGACCGCTCGCTGTACAGCACCTGGCTCATCACAGATCCCCGTTCCTTCCATGGCTTTACTCGTTGCCGAGAGTCTGACGTGGGCCGGACCCGACGGACAGCTGTCTGATCCTCGGCTACTATCTTTGATCTTGACCAGTGCTCCGGGGCTTACGCCGGGAGTGAAGCCATCTCAGGACTGCCCTGACCCGCATCCCGACTACGGGGCCGCCGTGAGCGGCTCAGCCCGCAGTGCGCTTCTGGATCTCGATGCACTGCTTCACGCCGGCAGGGTGCCCCGCCGAAGCTTCCGGCGAAGTAGGAGCCGGACCAGAACTGTCCCCCACAGGTAGCGGCGGACGTGGGCGTCGCACCCCTTGCACAAGAGCCGGGCGGAGACGCCCGTGAGGGAGTAGAACGAGTTTCGAGAGCTGAACCTTGGGCGGGTAGTGCACGAGGAGGCGAACATGGTCTTCTCCGCCTTTGAACTGAGGTCAGCTTTTGCGAACGCCGATGCGGCGATACGGCAGGCCCGCGAGGATCAGCCTGTGATCGTCGGCAGTGAACGGGAGGTAGGCTGACGGCCGCTGCGTTGGCGATCGAGTGGATTCTCGTCAGACGTCAGATGCTTGTGCCACCCGGGAGTACATGTACATGTCCCGGCGTCGGTCGCCGATCACCTGCCAGCTCCGCAGCAGTCCCTCACGAAGGTAACCGGCGGCCTCGGCGGTGCGCAGCGATCCGGTGTTCCACGGCTCGGCGTACAGTTCCACGCGGGAAATGCCAAGTTCCGTAAGGGCCCAGTCGGTCGCTGTGCGCAGCGCGGCGGTGGCCGCGCCTTGCCCCCGCGCGGAACCCACTACCCAGTAGCCGACTGATGCCCGGCCCTGGTCGCGTTCGTGGCCGCGGACGCTCATCACTCCGATCGGCCGTTCGTCCGCGGCACGGACGATGACGAGTGGCCAGGCCCCGCTGCTGGCCATGCGGCGCTGCTGCCGTGTGATGAAGTCCCGGCCGGCCTCGTCGGAGTAGGGGGCTGGGACGGTGGTCAGCCGGGGGATGTAGTCATCGTCGGCGGCTTCCCGGACCAGAGCGAGGTCTTCGGCGCTCAGCCGCCACGGGCGTAGGAGGAAGCGGTCGCCGGCGCGCGGCTCCGGCAAGGTCGGGGACTTGTTCATGGCTTTATTCTCCCGTGGTGGCCGGTGGAGTCGATGCGTTACGGCGCGCAAGCGACAGTGGTGGGACGGGAGCAGCCCGGGTGACCACGCGGCTGGACGACTGCTTCCGTGCGAACTGGTATGGAAGCGCTGTCCGGTGCTCCGGCCACCCGCGGCCGCGTATCCATGTCAGCGGGGCCGCACAGTACTGGGGCGTGGTCGCACCGCGTGTCACCGGAAGTGCCTGGTGCGGGTCGGCCGTCTCGGATCCGTCGTGGGCCGCGTTACGGCTCGGCATGCGGTTCGCCCGTCCTTCTCTGGCTGGATTCGGGAAGGGTGCAGTGGCGCCGCCGCGCGGCCGGCGTACGGCACCCGCTGTGGCCTGGGAGGACATTGCCGAGCAAGTACAGCCTGCTGTACCCGGCTTGTCCTGCTGGCGGGATCGAGTTCCCCGGTGATCATCCGTAGCGTCGAAGTCTGACGGACCGGCCGGCCGCCTTCCCCCTCAGAGCCCTCACCTACTGAGGCCCGGCTCGGCCCGATCGTCCCCGATGGAACCGCTGTCTGATGCGCGGTTCGTCTTGCCTACCGTAAGGACACACGATGACGTACTCATCGGGCGGTGCCGAGCCCACCTCGACGCCCGCCTCCGTTTCCCCGCCGGCGGTCCGGGACTCCGGTCCGCTCCCGCTGCTGTGGCTGCTGCTGGTGGTGAGTCTGGCCTGCAACGTGGTCGGCTCCACCGCCGGGTACACCTTGCTGGGTATCGGGGCCGGGCTGGTGGCGCTGGCCTCCGGCAGCGCGCTGATCGCCCACCGTCACCGCCGCTCGTGAGGGCGGCAGGCACTGGCCATGCACCAGCCGTCGGACATGGAGCGCCACACGGCCGAGGCCGGTGGAGGTCCTTGACGGCGTGAGAACCATTTCCTCCTGTATGAAGGTCAGCAGACGCCTGAAATACGGGATTCCACTGATCAAGGGGTGGGCACGATTCCCGGAGCAGGCATGCGGAGATCGGCACGTGTATGTCGCCCACCGGACCACAAGTAGCCATGTCTGAACGGCATTCGGTCTCGACGGAGACCACCAATCCTCGCGCCTTACCCGCCGCCGAAGGGGCTGAGAAGCATTGACTCTCGCCGCCGCAATGAATGAGACGCTCGCAAACAGCAGCAATACGTTGATCTACTCCTCGATGGCCGTTTACACCCTGGCCTTCCTGACCCACATCGCCGAATGGATCCTCGGCAGCCGCAGCAAGGTTGGCCGCACGGCCGCCGCACTCACTCAGCCTGGTGCCAGGACCACCGTGGCCACCATGAGGACACTCGGTGGCACCACCGTCCTGGAGCGGCCCAAGGTCGTAGTCCGTTCGGCCGCCAGCGCCCGTGACGTCCCGGACGGCCCCGGAGCGCACGGCGGTGACAAACAAGGAGACCTCTACGGCCGAATCGCCGTGTCCCTCACCACGCTCGCGTTCGCCATCGAAGCTGCGGGCGTGGTCGCCCGAGCCCTGTCCGTGGAGCGGGCGCCGTGGGCCAACATGTACGAGTTCAACATCACCCTCTCCACCGTCGTCGCCGGGGTGTACCTGGTCCTGCTGGCCCTGAAGAAGAATGTCCGCTGGCTTGGCCTGCCGCTGGTCACAACGGTCCTGCTCGACCTCGGACTCGCCGTCACGGTTCTGTACACCGCCAGCGACCAACTCGTCCCCGCGCTCCACTCGTACTGGCTGTACATCCACGTGTCGACCGTGATCTTCTGTGGCGCGGCGTTGTACGTCGGCGCGATAGGCACCCTGTCGTACCTCTTCAAGGACTCCTACGAGAACAAGCTGGCGAATGGCGGGACACCCGGCCGCTTCGCGACCTCCGTGCTTGAGCGTCTGCCCGCGTCGGCCTCGCTCGACAAGTTCTCCTACCGGGTGAACGCCGCTGTCTTCCCGCTGTGGACGTTCACGATCGTCGCGGGAGCCATCTGGGCGGGCAACGCCTGGGGCCGCTACTGGGGGTGGGACCCGAAGGAGACCTGGGCCTTCATCACCTGGGCCGCGTATGCCTGCTATCTGCACGCCCGTGCCACGGTCGGCTGGAAGGGCCGCAGGGCTGCGTACATCGCTCTGATCGCCTTCGCCTGCTGGCTGTTCAACTATTACGGCGTCAACATGTTCTTCACCAGCAAGCACTCCTACGCCGGATTCTGATCAAGTCCTACTACCGGTAACTCAAGTATCAACTCCATGGCTTCAACGAGGAGATGTGTCTCGCTTTCGTTGGTTGACGGGTCCGCCGCCCGTATCTTCCTGGCTTCCGCAAGACATCCGGAGTCGGTGTCGCCCAGGGTGATCGCGGGGCCGAGGTGTGTCAGCAGTGAGGCGAGCACTGCCCGGGCCGGCGCCGTCAGGGCGTGTTGCCGACAGCGACCTGCGCCAGGATCAGGGCCGACATCCCCCAGTCCAGTCCGGGGGGCCCTTCCTCGGTGTTGCGCCAGTCGATCACCACGGGTGTACCCGAGGTGAGCATCACGTTGTCCGGGTGCAGGTCGAGGTGGAGGATCCGATTTGCGGGATCGGCGGAGACCCGTGCGGGGACCGAGTGCAGGCGGTGCAGCAGACGAGTGCAGGAGGTGCAGCAGATCGGCGAGCCCTGCTCCTGCTTCCTCAGGCCGTGATCGTGCCCTGCAGCAGCGCTTGCAGCATGGACGGGCCGTGCAGGCGCTGCATCCCCAGGGCGGTTCGCGGCGCCGTGCTGCCTCCGCAGGCCGCAGGGTCCCGGAGGCGGGGCACCGGATACCTGTGTTCCGCGAGGTAGGCCATCACCGTGGCTTCGGTGGTGACGTCGCCGCCATCGCGGTATCGGCGAAGGACCCAGTGATCATCGATGGCGAACACGTCCGTGCTGCGGCCGGAGCCGAGTAACCCACCGGAGCCGAGTAACCCATCCGTCTGCATGCAGGGACCCTACCCGCGTGCGGAAGCGCCTTATTTCCCTGTCCGCCGCGGCTTGGTGCCCTTCTTGTGGTGGGCCGGGCGGGCGAATGCCTCCCCGGTGGCGAGGACGCGTCCGACTTCTTGACACGTTGCCGCACGACGGCTCTTCGAGCCCGGTGGGCGCCCAGGGCCGGGACGGGAAGGTTTGGGTGCACGCGCTGGGGAGACCATCTTTCGCCCGCAAGTCCCGGAAACCCCGGCGGACGCGGCCAGGCGTAAGCCTGTTCTGCTCGGCCGGTTTCTCCCAGGGACGTCGCAGATCGGCGGCGAGCGACCGGCGAGCCGGAGCTGGGTGTGGGCGACGACGACCAGCCAGGTCCAGCGGTCCACTGCGTGCGGGCTGCGCAGTCTCGGCTTCGTCCAGCCGGGAGCCTGCTTGATCATCAGAGTCCTCTCGGGATACCCCGGCTTCAGCCGGGGGAGGAACGAGACCCTTGCGGAGCAGGGCAGGTGAAGGGGCTTTGCCCCCGGGGTGAGGTAGCTCTCAACGATCAAGAGCTCTCAACTGTCAGTCCTCCCAGGTACGTTCGGATGTATGACGACAGAAGCGACCACGGAGGCGGCCGGGCATTGCCGGTACACCTACCGTCTGCGCCTGTCGCCCACGGCCCGGAGTGCGCTTGAGGCCGAGTGGGACCGTTTGCGCTGGGTTTGGAATGAGTGCGTCGCCAAGTCCAGGCAGGTGCACCAGCACAACCGGGCGACCGGCGAGAAGGCGACGTGCGGGCCAGTGCAGCTCGCGGCGATGCTGACCGAGGCCCGTGCCCGCACGCCCTGGCTGGCCGAGGGTGCGTGTGTGCCTCAGCAGCAGCTGATACGCGACTTCGGCAAGTCCCGCGCCAAAGCCCTCAAGGACATCAAGGCAGGGTTGCCGATGCGGCAGCGGGCCGGGATGCCCGCGTACAAGAAGAAGCGCGAAGCGCTTCCCACCCTCGAATACACCAGGCGCGGTTTCCGCCTCAAAGACGGCCGCCTGCATCTCGCCGGCGGGATTGTGGTGCGGCCCGTGTGGTCGCGGGAACTGCCCAAGCCGCCCAGCTCGGTGCGCGTGTACCGGGATAGTGTCGGGCACTGGTGGGCGTCGTTCGTGACGGCCGCCGTGACCGAGGAACTGCCCGCGACCGGCCGCGTGATCGGAATCGACTGGGGCGTCAAGGAGATCGCGACCACCACGTCGGACGACCACGACCTGCCCCACCCGCAGCACGGCCGCACGGCCGCGCAGAAACTCGCCCGTTATCAGCGGATGATGGCCCGACGACGGCCGCCGAAGGGGCAGGCCGGATCGAAGGGCTACCGCGAGGCGCAGCGGCAAACCGCCAAGCTCCACAAGAAGGTCGCGAACCAGCGGCAGGACACCGGCCGCAAGTGGGCCAAGTCCGTTGTCCGCGGCCATGACGCGCTCGCGGTGGAGGACTTCCGCCCCAAGTTCCTGGCGAAGTCGACCATGGCCCGCAAGGCTGCCGATGCCGCGATCAGCGCCACCAAAGCCGCCCTGGTCGAGATGGGACGCAAGCACGGCCGCGCCGTGCACCTGGTACACCCCGCGCACACCACCATGGACTGCGCGCAGTGCGGAGCGAGAACCAAGCACGCGCTACCTCTTTCGATGCGAACGTATGCCTGCACCGCGTGCGGCGCCGTGTCCCCGAGGGACAAGAACAGCGCCCGCGTGATGCTGGTCCGGGCTGGTCTTCAACCCGGCTAGTGCTGATCGTGTAAGACCTGCACCCCCGCCGGGGGGCAGGCAACGTGAGCTAGGAATCCCCCTCGTTTACGAGGGGGAGGAGTCAATCGAAGGGTGTGTTCCAAGTCGAAGCGGCCGAGTAAGGACTGCCAGCAGCGGTCGATGTCCGCCGGGGGGAGCGTCGGTCCTGGACCACCGCAGGCAGACCGGCTTGTTCTCCCCACTGCTGGGCAGGTGTGCGACGCGGAGGCGGATGACTGTGCCCTTGATGAGGGGCAGCGGTCCGTCGTGGTCGAGCCAGGCCGCTCGTACGGCGAGCCTGGGGTTGGGGTCCGTCTTCAAAGATCACCGGGCGGTGGATCACGGTGGAGTGATACGCCGTCATGAACTCACCGACCAGGAGGGGGAGTTACTCGCTCCACTGATACCGCGGGCCGCGACGGGTCGGGCCGCGAGTGTCGGACCGGCAGGTCATCAACGGGATGGTCTACAAGATCCGAACCGGGATCTCCTGGCGTGACCTGCCGGAACGCTACGGCCCATGGGAGACCGTCTACACCCGCTTCCGCTGTTACGCCCTGGACGGCGTGTTCACGCGAGCTCTTCGGCGGATCCAGGCTCATGCGGACGCGGCCGACGACATCGACTGGCACGTCCAGATCGGCTCCACCATCGTCCGTGCCCACCAGCACCCCGCCACCGGCCGAAAAGGGGGATCAGTAGGCCGGACGCAAGATTCACCGTCGGCGCAACATCGTCGAGCGCTGCTTCAACCAGCTCAAGGGTTCCGCAGCGTAGCCAGCAGGTATGAGAAGACCGCCACCTCCTACGAAGCCTCAGTCACACTCGCGTCTTTCCTGCTCTGGGCAAGATCCGGTTGAAGACGGACCGTAGCTGTGGATAGTCAGAGACATCTACACCGTCGAGCGCTCAGGAGAATGCCGCCACGATCTCCAGGCCGAGTGCGGTGAAGTCGGTAGGGGCGTCCACGGCTGTGAGGGTGGCGTAGCCGATGAGCGCGGCCAGCGCCGCCTCGGCTCGGGTCCTGTCCGCCGCGGTCGGCTCCTCGCCACCGGCACCGCCTTGGCGCTCCCGTGCGTACAGGTGGGCCAGGTGGTCGCGCAGCGAGGTGTGTCGGGAGACCGCGACGGCCGCCAGTTCCCCGGAGGTGGACGCCTCGGCCCAGATCTGGACGACCAGACGCGCGTGGTCCGCGGACGCGCCGGGTGGCGTGACATAGGAGATGAGGCGCCGCAGCAGGTCCCCTGGTGCCTCGTCGGCGGGGAAAGTGCCGCCTTCCGTGCCGTCCCGCCCGCTGACGATCTCGGCCACGAGCGCCGCCTTGCTCGGGAAGTACCGGTAGAACGTGCCGGTGGACAACCCCGAGGCGCTGACGATGGCGGTCATCGGCGTGGCGGCGAATCCCCTTTCGGCGAATACGGCGCGCGCCGCCTCCACGATGCCTCTGCGGCGGGCGTTCAGGTACTCCTGGCTGACTTTGGGCACGGGACCTCCGGCTGCTAAATTAAACTGAGCGTTCATTCATTTAGGAGTGACAGTGCGTATCCTCTTCAGTGCCGTTCCCGCAGGTGGTCATGCCCTTCCGTTGCTGCCCCTGGCCGGTGCGGCACGCGCCGCAGGTCATGAGGTCGCCATCCTAAGCAACGCGGAGACGGCTCCCCTGCTGCGGCCGTTCCCGGTGCTCATCGCGGGTCCCACGCTGGGGGAGCAGATGGCGGAGACCGAGCGGCGTACCGGACAGCACCCCAGTCAGCCCGGGCCCGCCGCCGTCGAGATGTTCGCCGGCACCAGGGTCGACCTCACCTACGAGGAGGCGCTGCGCGAGGCGACCGCGTACCGGCCGGAGCTGATCGTGTGTGAACCGTTCGACTACGTCGCGCCGACGGTCGCCTCCGCGCTGGACGTGCCGTGGGTGGCGCTGGGTATCAGCGGCAGTGTGCCATCCGAGCTGACGGCCGCGCTGCGTGGGCGCTGGCAACAGCAGCTCGACCGCTACTCCCTCCGCGCGACGAAGCGCCTCGCCTACCTCGATCCCTACCCAGCCCTCCTGAGGCAGGAAGGCGAGGAACCGGAGCCCGACAGCATGGCTGTCCGCCCGGTCGCGTTCGACCGCGAGGACGACGCCTTCGAGGTTCCGGTGTTTCCCGACGAGGGCCGTCCCCGGGCGCTGGTGACGTTCGGTACGAGCGTCATCGAGCCTGAGGCAGAGGAGACGACGGCCCGTTCCCTCGCCGACGCCGGGTTCAACGTGATCGTCGCAGGGGCCAACACGCCGACGCGCGTCGACGGTCACGTCCGCCACGCCGGTTTCGTCCCGCTGGCCCGGGTGTTGCCGTGGGCCGACGTCCTCGTGTCGGCCGGCGGCACCGGCACCATATTGGCCGCGCTGACCACCGGGACGCCGATGGTCGTCCGGCCCTTTCACGCCGACCAGCCGTGGAACGCCGAACGCCTCACCCGTGTCGGAGTCGCGGAGACCATCAGCGCCTTCGAGGACGCAGGCCCCGCAGCCGCCAAGACAGTGACTACCCCCTCGTACCGGGACGCCGCCGCACGGGCGGCGAAGGAGGTGAGCACAATGACACCGGTCTCCGAGATCGTTCCCTGGCTGGAAACCAAGGTGCTCCAGCGCGAAGGTCGGCGCTAGGGCCTGTGTGACGTTGTGATCAGCCAGTTGCCTTCAGCAGGTCGTTGATCCAGATCATTGAGGCACGGAGGTGGAGGCCGGCGAGGTAACTCTCGGGCGACTTGTCGTATCGAGTGGCGATGCCCCGCCAGGCCTTCAGCTTGTTGATGAGCCGCTCGACCGTGTTCCGCTCCTTGTAAAGATCACTTTCGTGGCACGTGGGGCGGCCGCCCCTGGCGGCCCTTCTTCTTCCGGTTGGCGGCCTGGTCCTTCTTCTCCGGAATGACTGCCTTGATGCCGCGTTTGCGCAGGTAAGAGCGGTTGACGCGGGACGAGTAGGCCTTGTCCGCGGCGACAGCGCCGGGCCGGGTTCGAGGCCGGCCCACCGGCAGACGGACCCGAATCTTCTGCAACACGGGGACGAACTGCGGGCTGTCGCCGGCCTGTCCCGCGGTCAGCACGAGGGACAGCGGACGGCACCTGCGGTCCGCGGCGAGATGAATCTTGCTCGTCAGTCCGCCACGGGATCTGCCGAGCAGGGCTTGATTCAGCCGGAACTTGCGCCGCCGCCGGATACGCCGTCGCTCTTCCTGCTCGGGGTCGCCCCCGCCGTCCTGCCCGTTCTGTCCCGGCGACCCGCCCCTTTTTGCCGGGCCCGCTCCTGTTTGGCGGCGGCTTCCTCAAGGGCGTCCATGACGTCCTTGCCGAGGTGCATCCCGGCGGCGTCCTGGTGGGCGCGGGCCGTAGTGGAGCCCACGCTGACCAGGGATAAGTCCGTCTGTCCCCGGCGAGCGGCCTCGGCGATCATGCCCTCCAGAAGAGCGGAGAAGACCCCGGCGTCCCGCCAGACGCGAAAGCGCCCGTAGACCGTCGGCCACGGTCCGAACTCGGCAGGCATCTCGCGCCACTGGGCGCTGGAGCGGAACCGCCAGATCACCCCCTCGAACTGCTCCCGCAGCCGCTCGGGGTACGGGCCGTACTCGCCTATCGGCAGGTACGGCTCGATGAACTCCCGCTGCTCGTTGGTGAGTTGCGTACGTGTCACACCCAGCGTCCTACCAGGCCCCACCCCCGCACGGGACCAGAACCTGAGAATGATCACGACCTCACACAGGCCCTAGTAGGGTTTGGTCAGGTTCGTAGTGGTGTGGGTATGTCTCGGTGGCAGGTGGGGCAGGCGCCGGTCCAGGTGGCGAGGAGGGTCTGCAGTTCTCGGACCACTTGGTAGAGGCTCAGACCTGCACTACGTCTTTTGGGTCTCGTGCCAGTCGTTGCAGGGTGCAGAAGGCGTGGGCGGCGGAGACGAGGGTGACGTGGTGGTGCCAGCCGTTCCAGGTGCGGCCTTCGAAGTGGGCCAGTCCCAGGGCCTGTTTCATCTCGCGGTAGTCGT
>NZ_RSAJ01000308.1 GCF_003933965.1 Streptomyces sp. RP5T | reverse complement strand
TCTGCCCTTCGCGGACGCCCCCGGGGTGTCCGACCCGATCGCGGTCACCAGCCGCTGGCTCACCCGGGGCGGCCGCGCCTGGTTCCCGGTCTCCGGCGAGTTCCACTACTCCCGCTACCCCGCCGGGGAGTGGGAGGAGGAACTGCTGAAGATGAAGGCGGGCGGGATCACGACCGTCGCCGGCTACGTCATCTGGATCCACCACGAGGAGGTCGAGGGGCACGTCCGCTTCGACGGCGACCGCGACCTGCGCCGTTTCGCCGAGCTGTGCGCGCGGCACGGCCTGGACTTCGTCCCCCGCATCGGCCCCTGGTCGCACGCGGAGGTCCGGGGCGGCGGACTGCCCGACTGGCTGCTGGCCCGCGACTGCACCCCCCGCACCGACGATCCTGCGTATCTGGACGCCGTGCGCCCCTGGTTCGCGGCGATCGCCGGGCAGTTGGACGGCCTCGACCGGGCCCACGGCGGCCCGATCGTGGCGATCCAGATCGAGAACGAGCTCTACGACCAGCCCGGCCATCTGCTGACGCTGAAGCGGATGGCCCAGGAGGCGGGCCTCAGCGCGCCCCTGTGGACGGCGACCGCCTGGGGCGGTGTCCGGCTCCCGCCGGACGAACTGCTGCCGCTGTACGGCGGTTACACCGAGGCGTTCTGGACCGAGGCCGACGGCGGCTGGCCCGACACCTGCCGCAAGCACTTCTTCTTCACCCATCAGCGCGACGACGAGGGCATCGGCTCCGACCTGCGCCCGGTGCGCGTGCGCGACAGCGAGCCCGACGCCTTCGCGGACCGGTTTCCCTGGGCCACCTGCGAGTTGGGGGGCGGGATGGCGGTCTCGTACCACCGTCGGCCCTACGTCGACCCCGACGACATCGGCGCCCTCGGCCTCACCAAGATCGGCTGCGGCTCGGTCTGGCAGGGCTACTACATGTTCCACGGCGGCACCAACCCGGCTGGTGAGCTCAGCACCCTCCAGGAGTCGCACGCCACCGGCTACCCGAACGACCTGCCGGTCCTGACGTACGACTTCCAGGCGCCGCTCGGCGAGTACGGCCAATACCGGCGGACCTATCACGAACTGCGGCTCCAGCACCTTCTGTTGGCGGACTTCGGGCATCTGATCGCGCCCATGGAGTCGGCGTTGCCCGAGCGGCTGCCGGACGGGCAGTTCGACCGGGAGACCCTGCGCTGGGCGGTGCGCGGCGACGGCACCTCGGGCTTCCTGTTCGTCAACAACCACCAGCCCCACGAGCAGCTCCCGGAGCGTCCGGGGACGTCGTTCAGCATCGAATTTCCCTCCCCTGGTGATGAGTTGACGCTGCCCAGTGCTCCCGTCACCGTCCCGGGCGGCGCCTACTTCTGCTGGCCGCTGCGTCTCGACGTGGCCGGTCTGCGGCTGGAGTGGGCCACCGCCCAGCCGGTGTGCACGGTCGACGTCGACGGCCGTACGGTCCTGGTGCTGGCCGCCACCGACGGCATCGCGCCCGAACTCGCCCTGGACACGGCCACGGTGACGGCCGTGCACACGCCCACCGGCGCTGTGGCCCCGGTCGACGGCCGGCTCCTGGTGACCGGACTGCGCCCCGGCACCGACGCCCTCGTGGAGGTGGACACCGCCGACGGCGGGAGGGCCGGCCTGCTGGTGCTGGACGCGGCGACGGCCCGTACCGTCTACCGGGGCCGGGCATGGGGTGCCGAGCGGCTGGTGCTGAGCGCGGACGGGGTGGTCTTCGACCGCGACGAGGTACGGCTGCACGGTTCGGAGGCGGCGACGTCGTTCGCCGTGCTGCCCGCGCCCGAGCGGGCGCCCGTGGTCGACGGGGTGCCCGCGGAGGCGGTCGCGGACGGGGTGTTCCCGCGCTACCGGGTCCCGGCGGCGTCCGCCGTCCAGGAGTCCGTGCCGGAGCTCACCCTCGTACGGGCCGCCGGGCCCGCCCCCGCGGCCGTCACCGGCGTCCAGGGCCGGGCGAGCGCGCCGGCCGACAAGTACTTCGACACCGTGGCCGCCGAATACCGGGTCGAGGTCCCGGAGGGGCTGCCGCCCGGGACACTCCTGCGGCTGCACTGGCACGGGGACGTCGGGCGGGCGTACGTGGGGGACACGCTGGTCGCCGACCAGTTCTACGCCGGCCGGGTCTGGGACATCGGCCTGGACCGGCTGCCCGCGGACGACCTGCGCGCCGGGGGCCTGCGGCTGCGGGTGCTGCCGCTGCACGCCGAGGCACCGGTCCATCTGCCGGAGGGGGCGCGGGAGGAGCGGGGGACGGCCGCCGTCACCCGCGCCGAGTGGGTCACCCGGCACATCCGGTCGGTCCTGGCCGGCTGACCCGCCGCGGAGCCCCGTCACCGACCCGTCCCGCGGTCCCGGCCCCGCCTATGCTGTGCTCCCCGGGCGGGCCGGGACCGCCGTACCACCGCCACCACCACGTCGAGGAACCGCCACCATGACCCCAAGCGCCGCCGAGGGAGCCGTACCGAAGGGGCGCAGCCGGCGCAACTTCGCCGGCTCGCGCCCGGTGATGGACGACGTGGCCCGGCTCGCCGGTGTCTCCAAGCAGACCGTGTCCCGGGTGCTCAACGAGCACCCCTCCGTCCGCCCCGAGACGCGTGAGGCGGTCCTTGCGGCCATGCGGAGCCTCGGCTACCGGCCCAGCCGCAGTGCCCGGTCGCTGGCCAGCGGCAGGACCCGGATGCTCGGGGTCATCACCTTCGACGCGGCCCGCTACGGACCGGCCGCGATCCTGACCGCGATCAACACCGCCGCGCAGCAGGCCGGTTACCTGCTCAGCTCCATCTCCCTGGACTCGGCCGAGCACGACACGGTCGTCGAGGCCGTGGACCGGCTCAGTGCCGAGGGGGCGGACGGGGTGATCGCCATCGCGCCCCAGCTGTGGGTCGGCAACGCCCTGGCGGACACCCGTCTGGACACCCCGCTGGTGGTACTGGAGAACGGCTTCGACCCCGAGAGCGAGCGGGCCACCGGTGACTCGCGGGAGGGCGCCCGCAAGGCCACCGAGCATCTGCTGGGGCTCGGCCACCCCACCGTCTGGCACATCGCGGGCCCGAGCGGCTGGACCTCCGCCGACCAGCGCCTGGCGAGCTGGCGTTCCACTCTGGAGGCGGCCGGGGCGCCCGTCCCCGAGCCCCTGTTCGGCGACTGGAGCTCCGACTCCGGCTACCACCTGGGGCGCCGGCTGGCCCGGCGCCCGGACGTCACCGCGGTCTTCGCGTCCAACGACCAGATGGCCCTCGGCGTCCTGCACGCCTTCCACGAGGCGGGCCGTGCGGTGCCGGGCGAGGTCAGCGTGGTGGGCTACGACGACATCCCCGAGGCCGCGCACCTGCTGCCGCCGCTGACGACCGTGCGCACGGACTTCGCGGAGATCGGCACCCGGTCCCTGCGTCTCCTGCTGAGCCGTATCGACGGTTCGGCGGAGCCGCCCCGGCCCACCTCCCTCGTCCCCGTCGACCTCGTGATCCGTGCGAGCAGCGGGCCCGCTCCACGGCACTGAGGGCAGTTCCGCCCCGGGCCCGACGTCTCACGAACCCGTGGACGCCCGCACGGTCAGCTCGATGGCCAGGGTGCGCGCGGCGCCCGGCGACTCCTCGCCTGCCAGGAGCGCGCAGAGCAACCGGACGCATTCCGCACCCATCTGACGAGGACTCAGATCGATTGCCGTGATCGGCGGTTCGGCGGTCCGCATCGCCAGACTGTCGACGCAGGACGCGAGCAACAGGTCCTCGCCCACGACCCGGCCCGCCGACCGGATCTCGGGCAGCACGGCCGCCGCGGCCCCGTCGGCGGCGCACACGACCGCGTCGGTGCCCGGCTCGTCGGCCAGCAACTCCCCCACCACGGACCGGAGCACCTCGGGTGCCGCGCCGAACGGCGCCTTGCGCAGCAGCGGTCGACTGTCGTGGGCGGCGCACCAGCGCACGTAGGTGCTCTGGAGGGTGAGGGCCCAGTCGGCGGTGGTGTCGGAGGCGATGAACGCCGGGCGGCGGGCGCCCCTCGCCCGCAGGTGGTCGAGGAGTTCCGTCAGCGCTGTCTCGTGGTCGGACCAGATCACCCCGGCGGGCCGTCCGTCGCCGCCGTAGCGCTCGGCCGTGACGACCGGGAGCCCCGCCTTCATCAGCCGGTCCACGACCGGGTTGTCCGGCATCGGGTCGCACAGGATCAGCCCGTCGACCTGCGGGAGACGGCCGGAGGACACCAGGGTCACGTTCAGCCCGGAGCGCGCGGCCTGTTCGGCCACGCCGAAGACGAACGACATGTAGTACTCGGCGCCGGTGAGGAACTCGGGGATGTGCAGCGCGATGGTGTCCGTCACGGAGGTGCGCAGGCTGCGGGCACTGCGGTTGGGCGTGTAGCCGAGGCGCCGGGCGGCGTCCAGGACGGCCCGGCGGGTCTCCTCGGACACCCGGCCGTGGCCCCGCAGCGCGTCCGACGCGGTGGTCTTGGAGACGCCCGCCCCCAGGGCCACGTCGGCGATGGTGGCGGGCGCCTCCCGCGCGGTCGGCGGCCGGGGGGTCCTGCCCTGCACGCCGCTCACCAGCCGTGGGTCAGTACGTCGTCCAGCGCGGCGGTGAACACGTCGGCGCTCTCACGGGTCAGGCACATCGGAGGCTTGATCTTGAGGACGCACTGGCGGTCGGAGGTCGGCTGGACGATCACACCGAGTTCGCGCAGGCGGTCGCAGATCGCGGCGGTCTCCTCGGTGGCCGGCTCCAGGGTCGCGCGGTCCCGGACGAACTCGACGCCCAGATACAGCCCGGAGCCGTGCACCGCACCGATCAGCGGGTGCCGGTCGGCGAGTTCCTCCAGCCGCCGCTTCAAGTAACCGCCGACTTCAAGGGCGTTGTCCTGGAGCCGTTCGTCCCGCAGGGCGTCCAGCACGGCCAGCCCGACCACGCTGCTGACCGGGCTGCCCCCGGCCGAGGAGAAGAAGTAGCCCTGCGTGCGGTAGGCGTCGGCGATCTCCCGCCGGGTGATCACCGCGCCCAGCGGATGGCCGTTGCCCATCGCCTTGGCCACGGTGACGACGTCCGGCACCACGCCCTGCTGCTCGAAACCCCAGAAGTGGGTGCCGAGCCGGCCGTAGCCGACCTGCACCTCGTCCGCGATGCACAGTCCGCCGGCGGCGCGGGTGGCGTCGTAGACCTGCCGGAGGTAGCCCTCGGGGAGGGGCAGGCCGCCCGCGTTGCCGTAGAAGGGCTCGCAGATGAAGGCGGCGGGCGGGCGGCCCTGTTCGGCGAGTCCGGTGATCCGCGCGGCGGCCTCGGGACCGTACCGCCGCGCCTCGGCACCGCGGTGGCGGCCGCGGTAGGAGTTGGGGGCCGCCACAGTGTGCACCCAACTCGGGCGTGAGGTGAGGGCGTTCGGGTTGTCCGCGATCGAGGTGGAGACCGCGTCGCTCGCGTACGTCCATCCGTGGTACGCCTCCTCGACCGCGACCGTGTCCTGGCGGCCGGTCGCCGCCCAGGCCAGGCGCAGGGCGAGGTCCACGGCCTCGGAGCCGCTGTTGACGAGGAAGACGGTGTCCAGTTCGGGGGGCAGGAGCGCGGTGAGCCGCTCGGAGAGTTCCACCACCGAGCCGTAGTGGAAGCGGGAGTTGGTGTTCAGGCGCCGCCACTGCCGGTGCACGGCGTCGCTGAGCGCGGGGTGGCCGTGGCCGAGGATGGTCACGTTGTTGAGCATGTCGAGATATCCGCGGCCCTGGGTGTCGACGAGATGGTGGCGCCAGCCGCGTTCGATGCGGGGCGGCTCGTCGTAGTAGTGCTCCTGGACACCGGCGAAGGTCCCGTCTCGGCGGTCGAGGAGATCCTCGTCGGCGGACGGCTCCCCCGGGTCCCGCCCGGTGATCAGCGCCGTCGGGTCCGGGCTCACCGCCAGCCAGCCCGCGGCCAGGTCCGGGGTGGCGAACCGAGGCGGTCGCCGGTCGTCGGCCAGGGTCGACAGCTGGACGCCGAGGGTGTGCCCGCCGTCCTGCCCGGCGACGGTGCCGAGGCGTTGTCCGGCGGCGACGGGACCGGGCGCGGCGGGGTCGGTGACGCCGTGGAGCCACAGGACGGGGCCGTCGCCGCGCAGGTCGAGCGTGCCGTCGGCGTGCCGGGTGAGGGTGCCCGCCCAGGGTGCGCGCACCTCCAGGGGGTCCGCCAGATGCAGGTCCACTCCGAGGGCGCAGGTGGCCGGGGTGTCGGTGGTGTCGAGCGTGGTGCGGGTCATGCGGTACTCGCCGTGCCGGGTGCGGGTCGCCGGCCGGCCTTCGGCCAGGGCGGTTTCGGCGTCCGCCGCCAGCCAGCGGCCCGAGTGCAGGTCGTCGCTCTGCGCCGAGAGGTCGAGCGCCGGGACGCCGTCCGGCAGGTCCGGCAGCATGCGGTGGGCGGGCCGGACCGCGAGGCGGGGCAGGGGGCGGCCGAGTGCCTCGCGCAGCCGGGCGGTCATCACCGGCGCCGGGACGGAGACGGCCGACTCGAACATGGCCCACTCCCGGTCCAGAGCGGCGGAGGCGTAGCCGTTGCCGGGGTCCTGGAGGACGTCGTACTGGCCACTGACCACCATGACGGCCGCGCGCAGCACGACGAGCGGCCACAGCACGGCCACCTCCTCGTCCGAGAGCGGGCGGACGGCGTCGAAGGCGCGGACGGCGGGCAGCGCGGAGGCGGGGCGGGCGCCGTGGTGGTGCAGGACGGAGGTGCAGGTGACGGCCGGTTCCGCCACGGTCCAGCCGGTACCGAGGTCCCCGAAGTCGATCACCCCGACGGGCATCCGCCGGCCGTCGTGCGCACTCTCGCAGACGACGTTGTTGTCGGTGATGTCGCCGTGCACGAACTGGACCGGGAGGTCCTTCGCGTGGGGTTCCACGAGGGCGTACGCGGCGCGGGCCGCGCTCAGCACGCGGTCGGCGCGGGCGCGGTCGGGCCAGTGCGGGGCGAGGGCCTCGATCACTTCGAGGGCGTTGCGCAGGTCCCAGGGCCGGAAGCGGTCGGACTCGGGGGCGGCGAAGTCCGCGAGGGCCGCCGTGATCCGCCCGGCGATCTCACCGAGACGCGCCACGACGGGCGGGGCGAGGTAGCGGCTGTCCATGATCGGCTCACCCGGCACGAACTCCAGCAGCCGACAGGCGAGTTCGACTCCGTCCACGAGGAAGGGCTGCACCACGTCACCGTCGGTGCCGGGGAGCGCCCGGGGCAGCCGGAGGCCGGGCAGCGCACCGGCCAGGTGCTCCACGGCGGCGCACTGGGCCCGCAGCTCGGCCGTGCCGGTGGCGGGGTTGGCGACCTTGAGGACGTACTCCCCCGCCTCGCCGCGCACCCGGAAGTTGCGGTCCTGCTGGCTGCCCAGGTCCCGTACGGTGCCCCGCACACCGAACCGGGTCGCCAGCACCGCCGCCGCGGCGGCTTCGTCGATCGGTGCGACGGGTCGCACCAGCCAGTCCGTGGACGGCAGGGCCATGGGTCCGCTCCGCTCCGCTCCGCTTCCGCGGCGTGGCGCCGCGCCTTTGCCGGAACGTTCCGGCACTTCCGTGCGACGACGGTAGGACGAACCCGGTTCCGCGGTCAACGCACCCCGGTCACCTTCCTCGGTCACACACGTCACAGCTCGCGAGGATTACCCCGGGGGATACGGGTTACCCGCAGGCTGGGTCTCTGGGGAGCCGCGGCGGCGGCCCACGGTGGCTTGTCCCGAGTGTGCCCGCGGTGTGGGGCTGCGGCACACAGCGGCGTCGGCCCGCTCAGCAGGTTCGAGCGGGCCGACGCGTCCGCTTCGCGTGAGCTACGACTTTGCGGCGCCGACCTCGTTCCTACCGGGGGCGGCGCCGTCGGTGTGTGCGGGGCCGATTTCTGCGCCCCTGCGCGAGAGAGCGCCGGGGCTGCTGCGTCGGTGCCGCGTGAGCCGAGCGACGGCCGGGCGGGGACCGATGTCCTCTGCCCGGCGTTCTGTGGACGAGCGGCTCGCCCGGCGCGGCTCAGGTGGCTACGGCCACAGGCCAGGTGGCTACGGCCACAGGCGCAGGAACATGGCCGGGGCACGGCGTGTGAGCCACGCGGCGGCCAGGCCGAGGGCGGCACCGGCGGCGACATCGCTCGGGTAGTGGGCTCCGGACTGCACCCGTTCAACTGCGACCATGGCGGCCGGCAGCGCGCACAGCGCACCCGCGGCCGGCCAGGCGGGGGCCACGGCCGCGGTGAAGGCGACCGCGGCCGCGGTGTGCCCGGAGGGGAACGAGGACGAGTCGGGCCGGTCGGCGACCTCGTCGTGCGGTATCCACTCCGCGGGCGGCCGGGGACGGTCGTTCAGTTGCTTGCACAGGCCGTTCGACGCCAGTTGGGCCACGGCCAGGGCCACCAGTCCGGCGGCCGCCGCCCTGCGCCCCCGCCACCCGCCCTTCCACGCCATCGCGACGGCGGCACCGCACCACAGCTTGGTGCTCTCCGCGGACTCCTCCACCGCCGACAGGGCCCTGCCCACGCCCGGCGGGATCCGGGAGGCAGCCCGCCGCGTCAACTTCCCGTCGACCTCGCACAAGTCTGTCAGCATCCTCATGACGTGCGGTTGTCCCCAACTCCCCGAGTCAATCGGCCCTGCTCGGATCGGACCCTCACGCTTCGCGCGCCGGTCCCGACTCGTCCAGCCGGCGGAGGTCCTGCTCGTCCCACGTCCTGGTGTCGCGCGGCTCCGTGTAGGGCTCCTTCTCGGGCGGCAGGCCTCCGGCGATCGCCCGCTGCCGGACGGTCTCGGCGTCGAACTCCAGGCCCAGGAGGATCGCCAGGTTGCTGATCCACAGCCAGATCAGGAAGACGATGACACCGGCCATGGTGCCGTACGTCTTGTTGTACGAGGCGAAGTTGGCCACGTAGAACGCGAACCCGGCGGACGCGACCAGCCAGATGACGAGGGCGAGGAAGCTGCCCGGCGTGACCCAACGGAAGCCCTTGACGCGGGCGTTGGGCGTGGCCCAGTACAGGAGCGCGATCATGACCGTGACCAGGACCACCAGGACGGGCCACTTGGCGATCGACCACACCGTCAGGGCGGTGTCGCCGATCCCGAGCGCGCCGCCCGCCTTGGCGGCGAGGGTGCCGGTGAAGACGACGATCAGGGCGCTGACCACGGCGAGCACCATCAGGACTACTGTCAGGCCGACCCGCACCGGAAGGATCTTCCAGATCGGGCGGCCCTCCGGCATGTCGTAGACCCTGTTCGCCGAGCGGATGAAGGCGGCGACGTACCCGGACGCCGACCACACCGCCAGGACGATGCCGACGATCGCCATGACCGAGCCGACGCCGGCCTTGTTCTGCAGTTGCTCGACGGCCCCGGTGATGATGTCCCGGGCGGAGCCCGGGGTGAACTGCTTGAGGTTCTTCAGCACCGTGTCCGTGGCGGACTTGCCGGTCAGGCCGAGCATCGAGACCAGGACCAGGATGGCCGGGAAGAGCGACAAGAGGCCGTAGTACGTCAGCGCCGCGGCCCGGTCGGTCAGCTCGTCGTCCTTGAACTCCCGCATGCTGCCGCGCAGTACCGCGCCCCACGCCGTCTTCGGCAGCTGTGCGGGTGTGTCCGGCGCACGCTCCTCCACGGCGGGCCCGGGACCCACCTCCTCGGACGGAGGAACCTCGCGCTCCGGCCCCTCGTCGCCGCCGTGATGGTCTTTGCGTCCAGGAAGATGCAGCTTCATGGACGTCGAGTACCCCCGGGGCCCCGGCCAATCAGCCCAGAGGCGGGGAGCAGCGGGAGCGCGTCCGCCGGCGCGACCGGGGTTGCCCAACGGGAGGTGGAGGTCCCTGCAATGGCGCCGGGCGACTTGACGGGGGCGACGCCCGAAAGAACTGGACGACAAGTGCCCGAGCGGGAGCGACAACTGACCAGCGAGCCCCCACACGGCACACACCCACGAAGGTC
>NZ_RSAJ01000307.1 GCF_003933965.1 Streptomyces sp. RP5T | reverse complement strand
ACCCGCTCCAGCCCTCGCTTCACCGCCTCCGGGGAGAACCTGCGCACGGGGTCCTTGACCAGCAACCCCAGCAGCACCGGCGTCAGTTCGCCGGCCCGGACGGGCGGGGTGGGGTCCTCGTCCAGCAGGGCCGTCAGCGTGGCGTACTCGCCGTGGCGGTCGAAGGGGCCGCGGCTCTCGACGGCGGCGTACAGCGTGGCGCCCAGGGAGAACAGGTCGGCGGCCGGGGTCGGCGGTTCGCCCCGGGCGCGCTCCGGCGCGAGATAGCCCGGGGTGCCCAGGATGCCGGCCGTCGCGGTGAGCCGGGGCTCGCGGGACTCGGGCCTGAGGGCGATGCCGTAGTCGGTGAGCAGCACGCGTGCGTAGGGGTCGCCCGAGGCGTCCGGCGCCAGAAGGATGTTGGCCGGTTTCACATCCCTGTGGAGGATGCCGACGCGATGCCCCGCGGTGAGGGCGTCGAGCACCGCGAGCCCGACGCGGGCCGCCTGCGCGGGCGACAGCGGCCCGGAACGCCGTACGACCGCCTGGAGGTCGACCGCGTCCGGCACGTACTCCATGACGATCCACGGCAGGCCCTCGTGGACCACCACGTCGTGCACCGTCGCCACATGCGGGTGGCCGCGCAGCCGGGCCGCGTGCCGGGCCTCGCTGCGGGCCCGGGCGATGCGCTGGGCCGTCTCGCCCTCGTCCAGGGGCGCGTCCGGGAGCGCGATCTCCTTCAGCGCGACCTCGCAGGCCAGCTCCTCGTCGCACGCCAGCCAGACGCGGCCCATGCCGCCCGCGCCGAGCGACCGCAGCAGCCGGTACCGGCCGTTGATCGTCCTGCCTTCGCCCCGATCCGGCGTATCCCCCGCCATCACGCCTCCCCCCGAGACCCGAGCACCGGGTCAGAGACAGCGCGCCTCCCCCGAGAACGCGTCAGCTCTGTCTCTCGAAGGTAGCTTCGCACCTGCCACTGACAGCAGCCCTTTTCCGGGGCAATCCCGTCAGAGCGGACACAGGGGTCTCAGGAGCACGGGCACGCCTCAGCAGCCACTCCCTGGGCAGCGCCTCCGGGTGGCACGGAAACGTCAACCCAGGCAGCCGCTCGTCACGCGGGTTCCAGGAACCCCTGCTCCACCAGCATCCGGATCTGCGCGGGCGTACGGTCACGCAGCAGGACCGGGTCCTCGCCCATGAGCTGGGCGATCGCGTCGAGGATGCGGCCCGCGCTCAGCGAGCCGTCGCACACGCCGGCGAAGCCCGCGCCGACGGTGTCCACCTTGGTGGCCCGGCGCATCCCGCGGTGCTGGCGCAGCACCACGTGCTCGGGGTCCTCCGCGCCGGGCAGCCCGACCTGCTCCTGGACGATCTCGGGCACGAGCTTGAAGTGGGCCTCCAGCAGGGCCGCGTCGTCGTGGGCCCGCAGGTAGTCCAGGCGCTCGAAGTGCGCCCGGACGGTGTCCCCGAGCGGCTGCTCGACCGGGTGGGGCCACTCCTCCACGGTGATCGAGGGCTCGGCGGAGCCCGTCCTGCGCAGGGTGATCCAGCCGAAGCCCACGGCCCTGACCTTGCGCGCCTCGAACTCGTCCAGCCAGGCGTCGTAGAGCGCCTGGTACTCGGCCGGGTCGCCCCGGTGGTCACCGGCGTCCCTGAGCCACAGCTCGGCGTACTGCGTGACGTCCTGGACCTCGCGCTGCACGATCCACGCGTCGCACCCGCGCGGCACCCACGACCTGAGCCTGTCCTGCCACTCCCCACCCGCGACGTGCTGCCAGTTGGCGAGGAACTGCGCGAACCCGCCCTCGTTCAGCAGCCCTCCCGCCCCCTGAACGACCGAGCGGCACAGATCGTCCCCGCCCATCCCGCCGTCGCGGTACGTCAGCCGGGCACCGGGCGAGATCACGAAGGGCGGGTTCGACACGATGAGGTCGTACGTCTCCCCCTGCTTGACGGGCTCGAACAGCGAGCCCTCCCGCAGATCGGCCGCCGGGGCGCCGGACAGGGCCAGCGTGAGCGCGGTGATGTGCAGCGCGCGCGGGTTGAGGTCGGTCGCCGTCACGCGCGTGGCGTGCTGTGCGGCGTGCAGGGCCTGGATCCCGGAGCCGGTGCCGAGGTCGAGGGCGGAGCCGACGGGTGTGCGCACGGTGATCCCGGCGAGGGTCGTGGAGGCGCCGCCGACCCCGAGGACGACCCCTTCGTCACGGCTGCCGATGCCGCCCGCGCCGCCGACGGCGCAGCCCAGGTCCGACACGATGAACCAGTCCTCGCCGCCGGGGCCGCCGTAGGGCCGTACGTCCACCGTCGCGGCGAGTTCGTCCGTACCGGTGCGCACCAGCCAGCCGCTGTCCACGCACGCCTCCACGGGCAGCACGTCCGCCACGCGCGCGTGGGGCACCGGCTGCTGGAGGAGGAACAGGCGTACGAGCACCTCCAGCGGGGTGTCCCCGCGGGTCGCCCGGAGCGCGGGGACGGTCTCGCTGCGCGCGAGGGCCGCGTAGGCGGGGGCGCCGAGCAGCTCCAGCAGTCCGTCGGCGGTGAAGGAGGCCCCGAGCAGGGCCTCCCGCAGCCGCGCGGTGACATCGGGACGGCCGGGAGCGGGAGCGGGGGCGGCGGGCAGCGTGGGCAGACTGGAGGTACTCACGCCCCCATTGTGGCCCGCGGCCGCCGCGCGACACGCCCCGACGGGCACAGCCGTGCGGGCCGCGAGGCGCTCACCCGCCCACGGCTCGCGGCGCTCAGGCCTCCGCGGCCCGCGGTGCTCAGCTGTCCGTCGCCGGCGCGGACGCCTCCGGCGACGTGGCCGCCTTGCAGCCCGACTGCTGGGACAGCGCCGTCTTGGTGTCGCCCGACTCCAGGTCCTTCAGTGCGCCGAGCGCGGTCTGGCGCTGCGTCTCCACCTTCTTCATCTCGGCGGAGACGTCCTTGAGACCGGTCGCGAACTTCGCCTGGTCCTTGGTGTCGAGCTTGTCCACCTGCGTCTTCATGTCGGCGTACGACGCGGAGAGGGCCGTGAGCTGCTTGACGGCCTCCTGCAGCTTCTTCGCCCCGTCCTCGGCACCGGGAGGCGCCCCGGCGTCGCGGATGACCGTGGCGCGCGCCTTGTAGCCGTCGGACAGGTCCTGGAACGCCTGGGAGTCGGCCTTCTGGAGCTCCGCCGGGGTGCTCTCGGTGTCCTCGGCCGCCTTGGTGATCGCGTCGTAGGCCGCCGTGATCTTCTTGTTCTGGGCCGGCACCAGGTCACAGACCTTCTTGGCCCAGGCGTCGAGTTCCTTGTTGTCCTCGCTGCCACCGCATCCCGACAGCGCCAGTACCAGTACCGCACCGCCGGACAGTGCGGCCGCGAGCTTCTTGTTCACCGGATTGGTCCCTTCCATGGCCTCTCGGCCACCGGACGTTACACGCCACCGGCACCACATCCACACGCCGAACGACCTTAATAGGACTATTTGTCCGCATGTGCCGCATGCGAGAGAAGGCTCACGGCTGGGGGCGCGCACACCGAAGGCGGGCGTGCGGCGCACCAACGCGCACCGCACGCCCGCCCCTTGAGCTGGGCCTCGTGTCCGGACCTACGAAACCACCGCGGGGTCCGCCGACTTGGCCACCTTCTCCTCGTTGTCTTCGTCACCCACGGCGATGCCCCGCCGCTTGGAGACGTAGACCGCGCCGGCGATCACGAGGAACGCGAGGACGGCGATGAAGATCCGCACCCCGACGCTCTTGTCGTCGCCGTAGCTGAACTTGATCACCGCCGGTGCGATCAGCAGCGCCACCAGGTTCATCACCTTCAGCAGCGGGTTGATCGCGGGGCCCGCGGTGTCCTTGAAGGGGTCGCCGACGGTGTCGCCGATCACCGTCGCGGCATGGGCCTCGCTGCCCTTGCCGCCATGGTGGCCGTCCTCGACGAGCTTCTTGGCGTTGTCCCAGGCACCGCCGGAGTTGGCCAGGAAGACCGCCATGAGCGTGCCCGCCCCGATCGCGCCCGCCAGGAACGCGCCGAGGGCGCCGACCCCGAGGGTGAACCCGATGAAGATGGGCGCCGTCACGGCGAGCAGTCCGGGCGTGGCGAGCTCGCGCAGGGCGTCCCTGGTGCAGATGTCGACGACCTTGCCGTACTCCGGCTCCTCGCTGTAGTCCATGATCCCGGGATGCTCGCGGAACTGCCGCCGCACCTCGTAGACCACGGAGCCCGCCGACCGCGACACCGCGTTGATCGCCAGCCCCGAGAAGAGGAAGACGACCGCCGCGCCGGCGATGAGGCCGACGAGGTTGTTGGGCTGCGAGATGTCCATCATCAGGCTCATCGGCGCACCGGCCCCGCTGAGCTTCTCGCCGACGTCCTGCGCGCCGGTCGTGATCGCGTCACGGTACGACCCGAAGAGCGCCGACGCCGCGAGGACCGCGGTGGCGATGGCGATGCCCTTGGTGATGGCCTTGGTGGTGTTGCCGACGGCGTCCAGGTTGGTGAGCACCTGCGCGCCCGCCCCCTCGACGTCGCCGGACATCTCGGCGATGCCCTGCGCGTTGTCGGAGACCGGCCCGAAGGTGTCCATGGCGACGATCACACCGACCGTGGTGAGCAGGCCGGTGCCGGCCAGCGCCACCGCGAACAGCGCCAGCATGATCGAGGTGCCGCCGAGCAGGAAGGCGCCGTAGACACCGAGCCCGATCAGCAGGGCGGTGTAGACGGCCGACTCGAGACCGATCGAGATGCCGGCGAGGACGACGGTGGCGGGCCCCGTGAGCGAGGTCTTGCCGATGTCCTGGACGGGCCGGCGGGTCGTCTCGGTGAAGTAGCCGGTCAGCTGCTGGATGACGGCGGCGAGCAGGATGCCGATCGCCACCGCGACGACCGCGAGGATCCGCGGGTCGCCGTCCTTGCCGCTGATCGCCGCGTCGGTGACGCCGTCGAGGTCGGCGTACTTCCCCGGGAGGTAGACGAAGACGGCCACCGCGACCAGCACGAGCGAGATCACCGCGGAGATGAAGAACCCGCGGTTGATCGCGGACATGCCGCTGCGGTCGGAGCGGCGCGGGGCCACCGCGAAGATGCCGATCATCGCCGTGATCACGCCGATCGCCGGGACGAGCAGCGGGAAGGCGAGTCCGGAGTCGCCGAAGGCCGCCTTGCCGAGGATCAGCGCGGCGACCAGGGTCACGGCGTACGACTCGAAGAGGTCGGCCGCCATGCCCGCGCAGTCGCCGACGTTGTCGCCCACGTTGTCGGCGATGGTCGCGGCGTTGCGCGGGTCGTCCTCCGGGATGCCCTGCTCGACCTTGCCGACCAGGTCGGCGCCGACGTCGGCGGCCTTGGTGAAGATGCCGCCGCCGACCCTCATGAACATCGCGATGAGCGCCGCGCCGAGACCGAAGCCCTCCAGGACCTTCGGCGCGTCGGCCGCGTACACCAGCACCACACAGGAGGCGCCCAGCAGACCGAGCCCCACCGTGAACATGCCGACCACGCCGCCCGTTCGGAAAGCGATCTTCATGGCCTTGTGCGAGACGGCGGTGAGATCCTTTTCCGGCTCGCCTTCCGCCGGAGTGGCCTCTCGTGCCGCCGCGGCCACACGCACATTGCTGCGCACGGCGAGCCACATGCCGATATAACCGGTGGCCGCCGAGAACGCCGCGCCGATCAAGAAGAACACGGATCGGCCTGCGCGCTGATTCCAGTCGTCCGCGGGCAGCAGCATGAGCAGGAAGAACACGACGACGGCGAATACGCCGAGCGTGCGCAGCTGGCGTGCCAGATAGGCGTTCGCGCCTTCCTGGACCGCGGCCGCGATCTTTTTCATGCTGTCGGTTCCCTCGCCGGCCGCGAGCACCTGGCGCACCAGGACGCCTGCCACCACGAGCGCCGCGAGGGCGACGACCGCGATGACCGCGATCAGCACCCGGTTGTCGTCGGTGAGCACCGCGGCCGCGAGGGTTGTTGTGGGCTGGTCCAACTGATCAGGGGTAGAAAGCCCCGCCATTCGTCCTCCTTGACGCTTGGGCTGAGCTCAAGATGTGGACGGATTGTAGGTACCACGCCGTGATCAAAACAGGGCGCGGTAAACGGAATTAGCCTTTACGGAACCCGAAAGCAGTAATGCCTCTGAGGCATTGTGGTCCATTCGCTAGATCGTGAATTGCTTCACGAAATGGACGCACAGACCACTGTAGGCACAGAAAGAGCCCCGTGACATGCCGAAGGGCCCTAACGTGTAGGGCCCTTCGGTGCAGGAAAACGGGGTGTGGGTCAGGGGAGCGCCGCGGCCGGCGGTGTGGTCGGCCAGGTCATACGGATCTGTCCGCCGTGCTCCCCTGCGGTGACCTCGACGTCGTCGACGAGGCCGCTGATGACCGCGAGGCCCATCTCGTCCTCCTCGGTCTCGACGTCGGGCTCCTCGCCCGAGGCGCCCGACGCCCGGTCACCCGGGGTCGAACGCGGTGCCTCGTCGCCGACCTCGATGGAGAACTGCTTCTCCTCCTCGATCAGCAGCACCTGGACCGGCGCGGTGATGCCACCGGTCTGGTGCAGTCCGACGGCGCGGGTGCAGGCCTCGCCGACGGCGAGCCTGACCTCGTCGAGGACGGCCTCGTCCACTCCGGCCCTGCGCGCCACCGCTGCCGCCACGAGTCGGGCGGTCCTGACGTGCTCGGGCAGCGCGCTGAAGCGGAGTTCAACGGTGGCCATGCGTCCCCCTCGGAACTACGGGCGTGCTGTAGGGGAACCGGGCCGCCGAAAGCCCGGCCCCCCTCCATTGCTTCTGTCGACGTCCTTCTGCCGCTCCGGGCACGGGCCCGGGAACGGGTCAGTCGGTCGCCGCCACCGCTTCCTCGACCGAGGTGTGGATCGGGAACACCTTGGTGAGGCCGGTGATACGGAAGATCTTGAGAATGCGCTCCTGGTTGCAGACCAGGCGCAGCGAGCCCTCATGGGCACGCACACGCTTCAGGCCGCCGACCAGCACGCCGAGACCGGTGGAGTCGAGGAAGTCCACGCCCTCCATGTCGACGACAAGGTGGAAACTGCCGTCGTTCACCAGCTCGACCAGCTGCTCGCGCAGCTTGGGCGCGGTATATACGTCGATTTCGCCACCGACCCTGACGATCGTGCGATCGCCGACGGTCTCGGTCGACAGGGACAGGTCCACGGATCCTCCAGCACCTTGCTATCGAGCGGTCGCCCCTCGGGACACCTCGGCAGAGCCCCCGGGACGGTTCGCCAGCCGCGATGGCATTCAATCACTTACCGGCAGGCGTGCACGACGCCTTGGTCCCATTGTCCGTCACGCCAGTGACACACTCGATGCCGATGGCCAAGAATCTCCGATCCGATCGACCGCCGACGGACGCCGGTCCCCGCCCCGCGCCGAGCACGGTCCTGGACCGGCTCGCCGCCGGGCCGAGCCGGTCTGCGCGCATCACTCATACGGAGCACTTGCCCCCACGTGCGGGTCGGCATGCCGTCTGGCCCGACCGGATCCGCTCGGAGGTCATCGCGGCCGTCCAGGCCTGCGGCATCGAGCACCCCTGGGCCCACCAGGCACGTGCGGCCGAGCACGCCCTGGACGGCGAGTCGGTCGTCGTCGCCACCGGAACCGCCTCCGGCAAGTCCCTGGCCTATCTCGTGCCGGTCCTGTCCACCCTTCTGGACGGTTCCGAGGCCCCGAACGGCCGCGGCGCCACCACGCTCTACCTGTCGCCGACGAAGGCCCTGGCGGCGGACCAGTGCCGCTCGGTGAAGGAACTTTCACAACCGCTGGGCAATTCCGTGCGCCCCGCGGTCTACGACGGCGACACGCCGTTCGAGGAACGCGAGTGGATCCGCCAGTACGCCAACTATGTACTGACCAACCCGGACATGCTGCACCGCGGGATACTCCCGTCCCACCCCCGCTGGTCCTCCTTCCTGAAGGCGCTCAAGTACGTCGTCATCGACGAGTGCCACACCTACCGGGGCGTGTTCGGCTCCCACGTCGCCCAGGTGCTGCGCCGGCTGCGCCGCCTCTGCGCCCGCTACGGCACCTCCCCCGTCTTCCTGCTGGCCTCCGCGACCGCCGCCGAGCCGTCGGTCGCCGCCCGCCGCCTGACCGGCCTCCCGGTGGTCGAGGTTGCCGACGACGCCTCCCCGCGCGGCGAACTGGTGTTTGCCCTCTGGGAGCCCCCGCTCACCGAGATGCAGGGCGAGAAGGGCGCCCCGGTGCGCCGCACGGCCACCGCGGAGACGGCCGACCTCCTCACCGACCTCGCCGTGCAGGGCGTGCGCTCGGTGGCCTTCGTGCGCTCCCGGCGCGGCGCCGAGCTGATCTCCGTGATCGCCCAGGAGCGCCTGGCCGAGGTCGACCGCTCCCTGGCCCGCCGCGTGGCGGCGTACCGGGGCGGCTATCTCCCGGAGGAGCGCCGCGCCCTGGAACAGGCCCTCCACTCGGGTGAACTGCTGGGCCTGGCAGCCACCACGGCCCTCGAACTCGGCATCGACGTCTCGGGACTGGACGCCGTGCTGATCTCCGGCTACCCCGGCACGCGCGCGTCCCTGTGGCAGCAGGCCGGCCGGGCCGGACGAGCGGGCCAGGGCGCCCTGGCGGTCCTGGTGGCCCGCGACGACCCGCTGGACACCTTCCTCGTCCACCACCCCGAGGCCCTCTTCGACCAGCCGGTGGAATCCACCGTTCTCGACCCCGACAACCCGTACGTCCTCGCCCCGCACCTGTGCGCGGCCGCGGCGGAACTGCCCCTGGTCGACGAGGACCTGGAGCTGTTCGGGCCCTCCTGCGCGGACCTGCTGCCGCAGCTGGAGTCGGCGAGGCTGCTGCGCCGCCGCACCAGGGCCTGGCACTGGACCCGCCGGGAGTCGGCCGCCGACCTGGCCGACATCCGCGGGGAGGGCGGCCGACCCGTCCAGATCGTCGAGTCGGGCACGGGCCGCCTCCTCGGCACGGTCGACGCGGGCTCCGCCCACACCGCCGTCCACGAGGGCGCGGTCCATCTCCACCAGGGCCGCACCTATCTCGTCCGCTCCCTGGACCTGGAGGACTCGGTCGCCCTGGTCGAGGAGGCGAACCCGTCCTGGTCGACGGTCGCCCGCGACACCACGGCGATCTCCGTCCTGGAAACGGACGTCGAAGTCCCCTGGGGCGACGGCAGGTTGTGCTACGGCTCCGTCGAGGTCACCAACCAGGTCGTCTCCTTCCTCCGCAGACGCCTCATCACCGGTGAGGTGCTGGGCGAGACGAAACTCGACCTCCCTCCTCGTACGCTCCGCACCCGCGCGGTGTGGTGGACGGTCACCGAGGACCAGCTCGACGAAGCCCGGATCGACCCGGAGATCCTCGGCGGCGCCCTGCACGCCGCCGAACACGCCTCGATCGGCCTCCTCCCCCTCTTCGCGACCTGCGACCGCTGGGACATCGGCGGGGTCTCCATCCCCCTGCACCCCGACACGCTCCTTCCCACCGTCTTCGTCTACGACGGCCATCCGGGCGGTGCGGGCTTCGCGGAGCGCGCCTTCCACACCGCCCGCGCCTGGCTCACCGCCACCCGCCAGGCCATCGCCTCCTGCGAGTGCGACGCCGGCTGCCCGTCCTGCATCCAGTCCCCCAAGTGCGGCAACGGCAACGACCCCCTGCACAAGAGGGGAGCGGTACGGCTGCTCACCGTGCTGTTGCGGGGAGCTCCGCAGGAGGGACTCCCCGCGGCCCTGCCCCGTGGTCCGCGGGAACAGCCGGGTCCTGAGGAGGCACCGGCCCCCGGGCCCCTGAAGGCGTCTGCGCAGCCCCGTCGAGGGCCGGCGGAAGCGGAGCCGCCGACGGAACCGGCCCCGCAGGACCCGCCCGCGCCCTGATCTCCGCCGTGAACGGCCCCCTTCCCGACGCCGCCGTCACATCGGAGCCCTCGCCCACCAGCACGCACCGCACGAGCCGCACCCCCTGGTCCCGGGCCACGTC
>NZ_RSAJ01000306.1 GCF_003933965.1 Streptomyces sp. RP5T | reverse complement strand
GTGCAGGTCGATACCGAAAGTGGCCCAGGGTTTCGCCATGAAAGTGGACCATACCCGTGGGCTGCTCGGCTCCTAGGGTCGAGACATGACCACAGCGGACACCCACGCCCCCGAACACACCCCCCGACTCGCCTGGGCCCAGCACGCCCCCGAGGTCTACAAGGCGATGCTGCGCCTGGACACCGCCGCCCGGCGGGGTCTGGACCCCAGGCTGCTGGAGCTCGTGAAGATCCGTGCCTCGCAGCTCAACCACTGCGCGTTCTGCCTCGACATGCACTCCAAGGACGCCCTGGCGGCCGGCGAGAGCGTGGAGCGGATCATCCAGCTGGGCGCGTGGGAGGAGTCGCAGCACTTCTACACGGAGAAGGAGGTCGCGGCCCTCGTACTGACCGACGCCGTCACCGTGCTCACCGACGGGTTCGTGCCGGACGAGGTGTACGACCACGCGGCCAAGCACTTCGAGGAGGCGGAGCTGGCCCAGCTGATCGCCGCGATCACCGTGATCAACGCGTGGAACCGGTTCGGGGTGACCTGCCGTATGGTCCCGGGGCACTACGAGGCGGGCCGGCACCAGTGAGCCGTACGGAGGTGCTCGACCCCGAGGTCGCCCGGGCCCTGTCCGCGCTCAGCGCCACCGCGAAACAGGGGCTCGGGGACCCGGCCCTCGCCGAACTCGTCGTCATCCGGGCCTCGCAGCTCAACCACTGCGCGTTCTGTCTGGACATGCACCTGGCCGTCGCCCGCAAGCACGGGGTCGGCGAGAAGCAGCTGGACCTGCTCGCCGCCTGGGAGGAGGCGGACGGCGTCTTCGACGAGCGGGAGCGGGCCGCGCTCGCGCTGACGGAGGCGGTGACCGTGCTGACGGACGGGTTCGTGCCTCACGACGTCTTCGCGAACGCCGCCCGGCACTTCGACGAGGACACGCTCGCCCATCTGATCGCTCTGGTCGTCGCGATCAACAACTGGAACCGGATGATGGTCGCCCGCCGGATCGCGCCCGGGGGGTACCGGCCGTGAGCAAGGTGGATGTCTTTCGCGCCCTGCACCGGGGCCGTCTGCCGGGCGATCCGCTCGTGCTGCCCGGCCCGTGGGACGCGGTCAGCGCCCGGGTGTGCGAGGAGGCCGGTTTCCCGGCGCTCGCCACGCCCAGCGCCGGGATCGCCGCCTGCCTGGGGTACGAGGACGGGGCCACGCCCGCCGACGAGATGTTCGCCGCGGTGGCGCGCATCGCGAGGGCGGTGGACGTCCCCGTGTCGGCGGACGTCGAGGGCGGGTACGGGCTGGCGCCGAAGGAGCTGGTGGAGCGGCTGCTGGAGGCGGGGGTCGTCGGCTGCAACCTGGAGGACTCAGAGCACGGGGTCCTCAGGGATCCGCGCGAGCACGCCGACCGGCTCGCCGAGGTGCGGTACGCGGCCGGTGACCGGTTGTTCGTCAACGCGCGCGTGGACACGTTCGTGCACGGTGACGGCGATCCCGAGCGGGCCATCGAGCGGGCCGCGCTGTACGTCGCCGCGGGTGCCGACTGCGTCTATCCGATCGGCGCCTCGGCGCGTGTCCTGCCGCTGCTGCGGTCCGGGATCCAGGGGCCGCTCAACGTGTTCGGGCGCCTGGACGGCGAGGGCCCCTCGCCCACCGCACTCGGTGAACTCGGGGCCACCCGCGTCACGTTCGGGCCCGGCCTGCAGCGCCGGGCTGCCCTGGCGCTGCGAGGTGTGGCCGCCGAACTGCGGAAACAGTGATCAGGACAGCCACGCCTTCCACGTGGACTCGTGGCTGTCCACCCACTTCTTCGCCGCGTCCTCCGGCGTCATCTTCTGGTCGGCGATCATCAGGGAGACCTCGTTCTGGTCCTCGGTCGTCCACTTGAACTTCTTCAGGAAGGCCGCCGCCTTGCCGCCGGACTTCGCGAAGTCGGCGTTGAGGTACTTCTGGAGCGGGGTGTGCGGATAGGCGCAGGCGACCTTCGCCGGGTCCGCGTCGCAGCCCTCCTTGTAGGCGGGCAGCTTGACCTCGGTCATGGGGACCTTCTTGAACAGCCACTGGGGGGAGTACCAGTAGGTCAGGAAGGGCTTCTTCTCCTTGGCGAACTGCCGGATCTGGGTGATCTGGGCGGCCTCCGAGCCGGCGAACACCACCTGGTAGTCCAGCTTGAGGTTCTTCACCAGCGCCTTGTCGTTGGTGACGTAGGACGGGGAGCCGTCCATCAGCTGGCCCTTGCCGCCGCTCTCCGCGGTGCGCATCTGGTCGGCGTACTTGTCGAGGTTCTTCCAGTCGGTGACGTCCGGGTGCTGCTTGGCGAAGTACGTCGGCACGAACCAGCCGATGTGCCCGGTCACGCCGAGTCCGCCGCCCGGCGTGATCGTCTTCTTGTCCTTGACGTACCGCTGTTCCTGCTCGGGGTGGCCCCAGTCCTCCAGGATGGCGTCGACCCGGCCCTGGCTGAGCGCGTCCCACGCGGGGACCTCGTCGACCTGGACGGTGTCGACGCGGTAGCCGAGCTCGTGCTCCAGGAGGTACTGGGCGACGGCCACGTTGGCCTGTGCGCCGACCCAGGACTGGACGGACAGGGTCAGCGACTTGGCGCCCTGGGCGTTGGCGAAGGGCGAGGCCTGCTTGGTCATGTCGGCGGCACCGCAGCCGGTGAGCAGCAGCAGGGCGCCGACGCCCGCGATCGCACGTACACGCATGTCAGGCTCCCTTCCCCGAGCGGCGTTCGGTCGGCTGTGTGACCCGGTCGAGCATCAGGCCGAGGCAGACGATGGCGGCGCCCGCGACCAGGCCGGTCGCCAGGTCGCCCTGGGCCAGGCCGAAGACGGTGTCGTAGCCGAGCGCGCCTCCGCCGACCAGGCCGCCGATGACGACGACGGCGAGGACGAGGACGACGCCCTGGTTGACGGCGAGCAGCAACGCGGGCCGGGCGAGCGGCAGTTGGACCTGCCGCAGCTGCTGCCAGCTGGTCGCGCCGAGCGAGCGGGAGGACTCCATGGCGGCCGGGTCGACCTGGCGCAGGCCCTGCGTGGTGATGCGGACGACGGCGGGCAGCGCGTAGACGACGGCCGCGGCGGCGGCGGGCGCGCGGCCCACGCCGAACAGCGCGACGACCGGGATCAGGTAGACGAACTGCGGCATGGTCTGGAAGACGTCCAGGACGGGCCGCAGCAGCCGTTCGACGCGGTCGCTGCGGGCCGCCGCGATGGCGGTCGCGAAGCCGAGGACGAGGGTGACGGCGACGGCCGCGAGGACCTGCGACAGGGTGTCCAGCGCGGGAGTCCACACGCCGAGGACGCCGATGGCGGCCATGGCGAGGACCGCGGTGAGCGCGGTGCGCCAGGTGCCGATCAGCCAGGCCAGGGTGGCGACGATGAGCAGCACGGACCACCAGGGCAGCCCCTGGAGTCCGCTGCGGACCGGGTCGAGGACCCAGGTGGTGAAGTGGCCGGCCCAGTCGGCGGTGCCGCCGACGACGGGGACACCGGAGTACAGGTGGGCGGTCATCCAGTCGACGGCCCGGTTGACGGGCTCGGCGATGTTCAGGGTCCAGGCGTCGGGCCAGTCGCGGCGGCCCAGGAGCCGTCCGGCGACCGCCACGACGACGGTCCCGGCGAGGGCGTACGCCCAGCCCGCGCGGCCGTGTCCCTCGGCGCCGTCGCCCGCCGCGCCGGTGACCCGGTCGAGGACGACGGCCAGCAGCACGATGGGGATGCCGGCGGCGAGGGCGGCGCCCACGTCGACGGAGGCCAGGGCCTGGTAGACGCGGTCACCGAGACCGGCGGCGCCGATCACGGAGGCGATGACGGCCATGGACAGCGCCATCATGATGGTCTGGTTGAGGCCGAGGAGGAGTTCCTTGCGGGCCAGCGGGATACGGGCGGTCAGCAGCCGCTGGCGGGCGGTGGTGCCGAGCGACTCGACCGCCTCCAGCACCTCCTTGTCGGCGCCCTGAAGGCCGAGCGCGGTGAGGCGGGCCATGGGCGGGGCGGCGTAGACGACGGTCGCGAGGACGGCGGCGGGCACCCCCATGCCGAACACCAGGACCACCGGGAGGAGGTAGGCGTAGGCGGGCATGACCTGCATGGTGTCCAGGACCGGGCGCAGGACCTTGTCCATGCGGCGGGACAGTCCGGCGGCGAGACCGAGCAGGACGCCGACGACGACCGAGGCGAGCACGGCGACGACCATCAGGGCGAGGGTCTGCATGGTGGGGACCCACATGCCGAGCAGACCGCAGGCGAGGAAGGCCGCCGTGGTGCCGAGGGCCAGCCTGACCCCGGCGACCCGCCAGGCCACGAGGGCGCCGAGCGCGGTGACACCGGCCCAGCCCGCGCCGAGCAGGAGGAGGTAGACGGCGCGTACGGAGATCACGACCGCGTTGCTGATGTAGCCGAAGCCGTAGAGGAACAGCGGATGGCTGTCGCGGTTGTCGATGATCCAGTCGCTGGTGCTGCTCAGCGGCTTGGTGAGGTCGACGGTGAGGGCGCTCGGCCAGCTGCCGCTCGCCCAGCGCGCGTTGGCGAGGGGGACGAGGATCGCGGCGGCGAGGGCGATGAGCAGAAGCTTGTGGACCGCCCGGTGCTTGAGCAGACCGGTGGGCAGGGCGCGGGGCGTGGACGCGGTGACGGTGGCCATCAGACCGCCTCCTTGCGGAGCTCCGTTCCGGAGGCTCCCCCGGGGATCTCCGTTCCGGCGACCACACCGAGCAGGCGCTCGTGGTCGACGACGCCGAGGCAGCGTCCGTTCTCCACGACGCAGGCCGGTCCGCCGCGGCCCGCGACGACCTTGATCGCGTCGGCGACCACGGCGTCCGGGGCGAGGGCGCCCGGGTGGGCCGGGCCCGCGCAGTCGCCGGGCTTCATGGCCCGGCGGACCGTCATGACCTGTTCGCGCGGCACGTCCCGGACGAACTCGCGGACGTAGCCGTCGGCCGGGGAGCCGACGATCTCCTCGGGGGTGCCGAGCTGGACGACCTTGCCGTCCCGCATGAGGGCGATGCGGTCGCCGAGCTTCAGCGCCTCGCTCAGGTCGTGGGTGATGAAGACCATGGTGCGGCCCTCCTCGCGGTGCAGGCGGACGACCTCCTCCTGCATGTCCCGCCGGATCAGCGGGTCGAGGGCGCTGAACGGCTCGTCGAACAGGAGGACCTGCGGGTCCACCGCGAGCGCCCGTGCGAGGCCGACGCGCTGCTGCTGGCCGCCGGAGAGCTGGGAGGGCTTGCGCTGTTCCATGCCCTCCAGGCCGACCTTGGCGACGACCTCGGCGGCCCGCGCCCGGCGCTCGGCCTTGCCTACGCCCTGGATCTCCAGGCCGTAGGCCACGTTGTCGAGGACCGTGCGGTGCGGGAGGAGACCGAAGTGCTGGAAGACCATCGCGGCGCGGTGCCGGCGCAGTTCACGCAGCCGGGACTTGTCCATCGCGCGGACGTCCTCGCCGTCGATGCAGATCGTGCCGGCCGTCGGCTCGATGAGCCGGGTCAGACAGCGCACCAGCGTGGACTTGCCGGAGCCGGACAGGCCCATGACGACGAAGACCTCGCCCTTGCGGACGTCGAAGCTCACGTCACGGACGGCGGCCGTGCAGCCGGTCTGCGCGCGCAGGTCGGCGGGGTCGAGGGCGGCCAGCTCGGCGTCCTCGGGGACGCGGTCCGCCTTGGGGCCGAAGACCTTCCAGAGCCCGTCGACGGAGAACACGGCGTTGTCCGTCGTCGGCGGCTTCTCCATGGTCGCGGTCGTACTCATCACGCACCACCTCCCAGCAGGTCCACGGCTTTCTCACCGACCATGAGCACCCCGATCATCGGGTTCACGGCGGTCATGGTCGGGAACACGGACGCGTCCGCGATGCGGATGCCGTCCAGGCCGCGGATCCTCAACTCGGGATCCACCACGGCCAGTTCGTCGTCGGGGGCGCCCATCCGGCAGGTGCCCGCCGGGTGGTACACGGTGTGCGCGACCTTGCGGGCGTACTCGCTGAGCTCCTCGTCACCGGTGAGGTCCGGGCCGGGGCACACCTCGCGCTTCAGCCAGCCGGCGAGCGGCTCGGTCGCCGCGATCTCGCGGGCGATCCTGATCCCGTCGACGAGGGTGCGGCCGTCGTAGTCGTCCTCGTCGGTGAAGTAGCGGAAGTCCAGGGCGGGCTTGACCTCCGGGTCGGCGCTGGTCAGGTACAGCCGTCCGCGGCTCTTGGGCTTGGGGATGTTCGGGGTCATCGAGACGCCGTACGCCGGGCGTTCGTAGCCGAGGCGCTCCGGGTTGTCGGTGAAGGGGACCTGGTAGAAGTGGAACATCAGGTCCGGGCCCGGGTGTTCGGGGTCGCGGTGCACGAACAGGCCCGCGTCGGAGTCCATCGCGGAGTTCTCGGGGATCGGGCCGTTGGTCTCCCAGACGATGACCGACTCGGGGTGGTCGAGGAGGTTCTCGCCGACGCCGGGCAGGTCGTGGACGACCGGGATGCCGAGGGCTTCGAGGTCCTCGCGCGGGCCGATGCCGGAGTGGAGCAGCAGCCGGGGCGAGTCGACGGCGCCCGCGCACAGGACCACCTCGTGGCGGGCGCTGATCAGGGTCTCCCGGCCGTCCTTGGAGCGCACGTGCACGCCTTCGGCGCGGGTGCCGTCCAGTTCCAGCTTGTACGCCCAGGTCTCCAGCAGGATGGTGAGGTTGGGCCGCTCGTCCATCACCGGGTGCAGGTAGGCCACCGACGCCGAGGAACGCTTGTTGTTCTCCGGGTGGTAGGCCAGGTCGAAGAAGCCGACGCCGTCGTCGAAGGGCTTCTTGTTGAAGCCCTCGATGCGCGGGACGTCGAGCGCCTTCTGCGCGGAGTCGACGAAGTCGCGGGCGATGGCGTTCCGGTCCTTCTCGTCGACCGGGACGATGTTGTTCTTCAGCCGGGCGTAGTACGCCTCCATCGGCACCGCGCCCCAGCCCTTGGCGCCGGCCTCCTCCCACTCGTCCCAGTCGGACGGCAGCGGCTTGAAGGCGATCAGGGTGTTGTGGGAGGAGCAGCCGCCGAGGACGCGGGCGCGGCTGTGCCGGATGTGGGAGTTGCCGCGCGGCTGTTCGGTGGTCGGGTAGTCGTAGTCGAGTTCGCCGCCGAGCAGGCCCATCCAGCGGCGCAGGGTCAGGACGTCGTCTCTGCCTACGTCGCTCGGGCCGCCCTCGATGACGGCCACGGTGACGTCGGGGTTCTCGGTGAGGCGGGAGGCTATGACGGAACCTGCTGTCCCGCCGCCGATGACGACGTAGTCGTACTCCTGTTTGGACTCGGACATGGGGGTACTCCAGGGAAGTCTTGAGGGAGAGGAGAGGGGCGAGTGGGCTCAGCCCGCGAACCAGCGGACCGGCTTCGGCGCGAGGTTCTGGTAGACGTGCTTGCTCTCGCGGTACTCGGCGAGGCCGGCGGGGCCGAGCTCGCGGCCCACTCCGCTCTTGCCGAAACCGCCCCACTCCGCCTGCGGGAGGTAGGGGTGGAAGTCGTTGATCCACACGGTGCCGTGGCGCAGCCGGCCTGCGACCCGGCGGGCCCGTCCGGCGTCGGCGGTCCAGACGGCACCGGCCAGGCCGTACTCGGTGTCGTTGGCGAGGGCGATCGCCTCTTCCTCGGTGCGGAAGGTCTCCACGGTGAGGACCGGTCCGAAGACCTCCTCCCGCACGACCCGCATCTCGCGGTGGCAGCGGTCGAGGACGGTGGGCTCGTAGAAGTAGCCGCTCTCCGGGCGTTCCGGGGCGGGCTTGGGACGCTGGCCGCCGGAGCGCAGCACCGCGCCTTCCTCCAGCGCGGAGGCGACGTAGGACTCGACCTTGGCGCGCTGCTGCTCGGAGACCAGCGGCCCGCACTCGACACCGTCCTCGGTGCCGCGGCCGAGGCGGATCTTGGTGGCGCGGCGGGCGAGTTCGGCGACGAAGCGGTCCCGCACGGACTCCTCGACGATCAGCCGGCCGCCCGCGGAGCAGACCTGGCCGCTGTGGATGAACGCGGCGTTGAGGGCCTGGTCGACGGCGGTGTCGAAGCCCTCGGGGGTGGCGCAGGCGTCGGCGAAGACCACGTTGGGGTTCTTGCCGCCGAGTTCGAGGGCGACCTTCTTCACGCTGGGCGCGGCGGCCTGCGCGACCTTGGTGCCGCTGACCAGGCCGCCGGTGAAGGAGACCAGGTCGACGTCGGGGTGCTCGGCGAGCCGGGCGCCGACGGTGTGGCCGGGACCGGTCACGATGTTGGCCACGCCCTCCGGCAGACCGGCCTCGACCAGCAGCTCGATGAGCGCGATCGTCGTCATCGGGGTGATCTCGCTCGGCTTGACCACGAAGGAGTTGCCGGCCGCGAGCGCGGGGGCGATCTTCCAGCTGGCCTGGAGGAGGGGGTAGTTCCAGGGGGTGATCAGGGCGCACACGCCGACGGGTTCGTGCACGACGACACTGTGGATGTCGGTCGAGCCGGCGTCGACGACCCGGCCGGGCGACTCCCCGGCGACCAGGTCGGCGAAGTAGCGGAAGGCGTCGGCGACACAGTCGATGTCGACCCGGCCCTCCTCGACGGTCTTGCCCGCGTCCCGGCTCTCCAGGAGACCGAGTTCTTCGCGGTCGCGTACGAGAAGATCGGCGACGCGGCGCAGCAGTGCGGCACGTTCGGCGACGGGGGTGAGCGGCCAGGGGCCCTGTCCTGAGTCGAACGCCTGGCGGGCGGCGGCGACCGCCAGGTCGGTGTCCTTCTCGTCCCCCTCGGCGACGACGGCGAACGGCCGCGCGTCGGCGGGGTCGAGGATCTCGCGGGTGGCTCCGGAAACGGCTGCGCGCCATTCGCCGCCCGCGTGGATGGTGTGCGGCTCCCGCCGCGCGTGCTGTCCGGCCATGATCGGTGTTGCCTTCCGTTCCTGTTCGGTTCCCCTGTGTCACACGGGTGTCACTGACGGGGACCGTCGTCGCATGCCCCGATGTCCCGATTGCATGCGCAATCGATGGCCGAAAGTGTGCTGGCTCACTGAAATTGCGGACAAACAGGGTCAAAAGCAGCGCGACGGGCAGGGCCGGGCACCAGGTCGGTCGATCACCGGTTCAGTCGATCGACGCCGGGTCGCAGGCGTAGGAGGCGCAGAAGCCGGACAGGGCCGTGGTCAGCAGTTCCAGTTCGTCCTGGCCGCCGTCCTTCTCCAGGCCGTACGCGGCGACCGCGTAGATGAGGCCGTCCTGGGCGACGAACCGCTCGTCGTAGACGTGCCAGGGGCCGATGTCCGGTTCGCCGCTGAGGGTGTCGGCCCGGTACTCCAGCCGTTCGCCGGTGAAACCGCCCTCCTCGACGGGCTGGAGGCCGAGCTTCTCGAAGCCGTCCGGCTTGGGGGTGTCGGAGGAGAGGTACAGCTCGAAGGACGCCTCCGGGGACTCCTCCGCGACCTGGTAGACCTGCAGCCTGCGCTCGCCGTCCGCGCTGCGGTAGTTGACCACGTCGATGCCGTACTGGGACCCCTTGCTGGTGCGCGACCACCCCACGGGCCGGGCGATACGGAAGCCCTCCGCGTCCTCGTACAGCTCGTAGCCGGTGGGGAGTTCGGGCGTCGAGGCGAGCGGGGAGGCCGTGGTGCCGGTCGGCGAGGGGGTCGGCGATCCGCCGGGACCGCTCTGCTGCGAGACGGCTGTCGTGGGCGTCGGGCTCGGGCCGCCGGCCTTGTCGTCCTCGTCCCCGCCACCGACGACGAACGTCAGCACCAGGGTCACGGCGACCCCGACGGCGGCGACCCCGGCGAGCGCGGACCACAGGACGCGGCGGTTCGTGCGGGCGGGGGGCTCGGCGACGGCCGCGCCGGTGGTGGACCAGGCGGCTCCCGACCACTGGGCCGACGGGACGGATCCGCCGTCGAGCCGCTCGGCGGACGACCAGCCGCCGTCGGCGGTGCCGGGCCCGTGCCAGGTGCTGCCGCCACCGGTGGCGGCAGCACCTGGCA
>NZ_RSAJ01000305.1 GCF_003933965.1 Streptomyces sp. RP5T | reverse complement strand
GGTCCAGATCGCGCGGAGTCTGCGGCCGGGCAGGTCGAGGAGTTCGCCGGGGACGATCTCGCGGTCCGGCAACGCGGGGGAGAAGCCCGGGAGTTCGCGGCGGCGGGCGGTGCGCAGCGGGGCCACGTGCTCCTCGGGGGCGCCCGCGGCCACCAGCTTGGCCGTCATGTAGGTGAACCAGCGCTCGGCCCGGGTCTCCCGCGTGCGCCGCACGATCGCCGAGTCCGCCGCGTGCATGGCGATCCAGGCCCCGGAGGTCTCGCGCACCTGCCCGGACAGGCCGTGGTGGTCGGGGTGGTGGTGGGTGATGACGACCCCGTGGATCTCGCCTACGCCGGTCCCGCACGCGGTCAGCCCCGCGGCGAGGGTGTCCCAGGAGGCCGGGTCGTCCCAGCCGGTGTCGACCAGCACCGGGCCCCGGTCGGTGTCGACGACGTACACGAGCGTGTGGCCGAGGGGGTTGTCGGGGATCGGCACCCGGACGGACCGGACGCCTCCGCCGTGGTCGTGCACCTGCGCCATGAGTTCCCCAATCACCGCGGTCCAGTCACTATAACTAGAACGGGTTTCGACGGTAGCCCGAGGTCACCAATGTGCGCGGCGCACCGCCCGTGGACTCCTCGGAGTGGAACTGGTATCAGTTCCGTATCTGATGGATCGTCAGCAAGCCGCCCCTGGGAGGCGTTCGCCATGACCGAGCTCGTGGAACACGGACAGCTGTTCATCGGCGGGGAGTTGACCGACCCCCTGGGCGAGGACGTCATCGAGGTGATCTCCCCGCACACCCAGGAGGTCATCGGACGGGTGCCGCACGCCTCCCGCGCGGACGTGGACGCGGCCGTCGCCGCCGCCCGCACCGCCTTCGACGAGGGCCCCTGGCCGCGGATGACGCTCGACGAGCGCATCGAGGTCGTCACCAGGATCAAGGACGCCATCGCGGTCCGGCACGAGGAGATCGCCCGCGTGATCTCCTCCGAGAACGGCTCCCCGTACTCCTGGAGCGTCCTCGCGCAGGCCCTCGGCGCGATGATGGTCTGGGACTCGGCGATCACGGTCGCCAGGAACTTCACCTACGAGGAGCGGCGCGACGGAGTCCTCGGCCGCATCCTCGTCCGCCGTGAGCCGGTGGGGGTCGTGGCCGCCGTGGTCCCCTGGAACGTCCCGCAGTTCGTCGCCGCCGCCAAGCTCGCGCCCGCCCTGCTCACCGGCTGCACGGTGGTGCTCAAGCCGTCGCCCGAGTCGCCGCTGGACGCCTACATCCTGGCCGAGATCACCAAGGAGGCCGGGCTCCCGGAGGGCGTGCTGTCCATCCTCCCGGCCGACCGCGAGGTCAGCGAGTACCTGGTCGGGCACCCGGGGATCGACAAGGTCTCCTTCACCGGCTCGGTGGGCGCGGGCAAGCGCGTGATGGAGGTCGCCGCGCGCAACCTCACCCGCGTGACGCTGGAGTTGGGCGGCAAGTCGGCGGCCGTGGTCCTCCCCGACGCGGACGTGGAGGCCGCCGTCGCCGGGATCGTCCCGTCGGCCTGGATGAACAACGGGCAGGCCTGCGTGGCCCAGACCCGCATCCTGCTGCCCCGCTCCCGCTACGACGAGTTCGCCGAGGCCCTCGCGGCGGCGGCCGGTGCGCTCGTCGTCGGCGACCCGCTCGACCCGGCCACCCAGGTCGGCCCGCTGGTCGCCGAACGCCAGCAGCGCCGCAACCTCGACTACATCAGGATCGGCCAGGAGGAGGGCGCCAAGATCCTCACCGGCGGCGGGCGTCCGGCCGGCCTGGACCGCGGCTGGTACGTGGAGCCGACGCTCTTCGGGGACGTCGACAACTCCATGCGGATCGCGCGCGAGGAGATCTTCGGGCCCGTGATCTGCCTGCTGCCCTACGGCGACGAGTCCGAGGCCGTGAAGATCGCCAACGACTCGGACTACGGTCTCTCCGGCAGCGTGTGGACGGCCGACGTGGAGCGCGGCATCGAGGTGGCCCGCCAGGTCCGTACCGGCACCTACTCCGTCAACACCTTCAGCCTCGACATGCTCGGCCCCTTCGGCGGCTACAAGAACTCCGGCCTGGGAAGGGAGTTCGGACCGGAGGGGTACGGCGAGTACCTGGAGCACAAGATGATCCATCTTCCGGCCGGCTGGGAGGCGTGAGCGGATGGAGGTACATCCCGCGCGAGCTGAGGCGGGCGTGCGGTCGGGCGACCGCTGGCACGTCGAGGTCGACCGCTCCCTGTGCATCGGATCCGCCCAGTGCGTCCACACCGCTCCCGACGGCTTCCGTCTGGACACCGCCCGTCAGTCCCACCCGGCCGAACGGGAGACCGACGCCAACGAGAAGGTCCTGGCGGCGGCCGAGAACTGCCCGGTGGAGGCCATCATGATCACGCTCCTCGGAAGCGGGGAGCCGGTGTTCCCGCCGGAGGAGTAGAGCGGGGGAGCGGAGCGGGCCGGGAGGCCGCAGAGCCGCGGGAGAACCCGGCGGCGGCCTTTCGTGCCGGCTCCGTACCGGCGAAGCGAGCCCGTCCCGCGGGGCGTTCGCGTGCCGGCGTACGAGCTGTCAGGGGCGGGGTTCCGTGAGGTCGATCAGGCGGCACACCGTCTCGATGTCGATCTTCACCTGGGCGATGGAGGCGCGGCCCGAGAGCCAGGTGATCAGGGCCGAGTGCCAGGTGTGCTCGATGACGCGGACCGCGGAGAGCTGCTCGGGCGTCGGGTCCTTGAGTCCCATGGCGTCCAGGATGATCAGCGTGGTCTGGTGGGAGACCTGGTCGACCTCGGGGCTCACGCTGCGGTCCGCGAAGGTCAGCGCGCGGACCATCGCGTCGGCCAGGTGCGGCTCGCGCTGGAGCGCGCGGAAGGCCCGCATCAGGGTCTCCGCGACCCGCTCGGCCGCCGTCTCGCCCTGCGGCGGCTTCTTGCGGAGCGTGCCGTGCATGTGCTCCAGCTGGTCCTGCATGGTGGCGACCAGCAGATGGATCTTGGAGGGGAAGTAGCGGTAGAGGGTGCCGAGCGCCACCTGCGAGGACTCCGCGACCTCCCGCATCTGCACCGCGTCGAACCCGCCGCGGCTCGCCAGCTGCGCGCTCGCGTGCAGAATGCGGCGCCGCCGCGCCTCCTGCCGCTCCGTCAGCGGTGGCGCGGCGGGTCGCGCGGTACTGGCTTCCACTCCGGCCGGCTTGGCCACCTTGTCCACCTGGCTTCCGTGACAGTCCGTGAGGGCTCGCGATCACACAGCATGGCAGGATGCCGGGCCGTGGCGCGGTCGCCGCGTTCGTGGCGTGAATCACCTGATCCACCGCTCACAGGACCCCTACCTGCCGGTAGATTCAGAGCCTCCTGAACGATCAAGTCTGAAACTTGTTCTAGATTACCGTCTCGTCGTAATCTCGCGGGACAGTGCAGGCAGAAGGGGGCCCAGAGTGACCGCTGAGGCCAGTCAGGCCGGGCCCTCGACGGACCCGGCCGCCGACGGCGGGCGACCGCTCCGTATCGCGCTCCTCACCTACAAAGGGAACCCGTTCTGCGGCGGCCAGGGCGTCTACGTACGGCACCTGTCGCGTGAACTGGCCCGTCTCGGCCACCGCGTCGAGGTCATCGGCTCCCAGCCGTACCCGGTCCTCGACCCGGGCTACGACGGTCTGCGCCTGACCGAGCTGCCGAGCCTGGACCTCTACCGCTCCCCGGACCCCTTCCGCACACCGCGGCGCGACGAGTTCCGCGACTGGATCGACGCCCTGGAAGTCGCCACGATGTGGACCGGCGGCTTTCCCGAGCCGCTCACCTTCTCCCTGCGGGCCCGACGCCATCTCCGGGCCCGCAGCGGCGAGTTCGACGTGGTCCACGACAACCAGACCCTCGGCTACGGCCTGTTGGGCGACGTCGGCGCACCCCTGGTGACCACCATCCACCACCCCATCACCGTGGACCGCCAGTTGGAGCTGGACGCGGCCGACGGCTGGCAGCAGCGGATGTCCAAGCGGCGCTGGTACGCCTTCACCCGCATGCAGCGGAGAGTGGCCCGGCGCCTCCCGTCGGTGCTCACCGTCTCCGGCACCTCCCGCCAGGAGATCGTCGACCACCTGGGGGTGCGCGACGACCGGATCCACGTGGTGCACATCGGCGCCGACACGGACCAGTTCTCGCCCGATCCCGCCGTGCCGGTGGTCCCCGGCCGGATCGTCACCACCTCCAGCGCGGACGTCCCCCTCAAGGGCCTCGTCTTCCTCGTCGAGGCGCTCGCGAAGGTGCGCACCGAACACCCCGGGGCGCACGTGGTCGTCGTGGGCAAGCGGCCCACGGAGGGCCCGGTCGCCGGCGCGATCGAGCGCTACGGCCTCGAAGGCGCCGTCGACTTCGTCAAGGGCATCTCGGACGCCGAACTGGTCGACCTGGTCCGCTCGGCGGAGGTCGCCTGCGTGCCGTCGCTCTACGAGGGCTTCTCCCTGCCGGCCGCCGAGGCGATGGCCACCGGCACCCCGCTGGTCGCCACGACGGGCGGTGCGATCCCCGAGGTCGCCGGCCGTGACGGCGAGACGTGCCTCGCGGTACCGCCGGGGGACTCCGGCGCCCTCGCGGCGGCGCTGAGCCGTCTCCTGGGCGACCCGGACCTGAGAGCGCGACTGGGCCGGGCCGGACGTGAGCGGGTACTGGCGAAGTTCACCTGGGCGAAGGCCGCCGAGGGCACGGTGTCCCGGTACCGCGAGGCGATCGCCGGCTCCGCCCCCACGCTCCCCGGCCGCTCCGCGGCCTCCCCGGGTGCCGAGTTCGCACCCTCGACCCCAGACACCGGTGTCTATCCCGAAAGCAGGGCCACGTGCTGACCGTCGACTTCTCCAGGTTCCCGCTCGCGCCGGGCGACCGCGTGCTGGACCTCGGCTGCGGGGCCGGCCGGCACGCCTTCGAGTGCTACCGGCGCGGCGCGCAGGTCGTGGCCCTGGACCAGAACGCCGACGAAATCCGCGAGGTCGCCAAGTGGTTCGCGGCGATGAAGGAGGCCGGGGAGGCCCCCGAGGGCGCCACCGCGACGGCCATGGAGGGCGACGCGCTGGCCCTGCCCTTCCCCGACGAGTCCTTCGACGTCGTGATCATCTCCGAGGTGATGGAACACATCCCCGACGACAAGGGCGTGCTCGCCGAGATGGTCCGGGTGCTCAAGCCCGGCGGCCGGATCGCCGTCACCGTCCCGCGCTACGGCCCCGAGAAGGTCTGCTGGGCGCTGTCCGACGCCTACCACGAGGTCGAGGGCGGCCACATCCGCATCTACAAGGCGGACGAACTGCTCGCGAAGATCCGCGAGGCCGGCCTGAAGCCCTACGGCACCCACCACGCGCACGCCCTGCACTCCCCGTACTGGTGGCTGAAGTGCGCGTTCGGCGTCGACAACGACAAGGCGCTGCCGGTGCAGGCGTACCACAAGCTGCTGGTCTGGGACATCATGAAGAAACCGCTGGCCACCCGTATCGCCGAGCAGGCGCTGAACCCGCTGATCGGCAAGAGCTTCGTGGCCTACGCGACCAAGCCGCACCTGCCGGCCGTGGACGCGCGGTGACGACTCCGCGCACCGAACACCTCGTCCTGCCCGGGGTGCTGACCGCCGAGCAGGCCGCCGAGACCGTCGCCGGGATCCTGGCCGTGCAGCGGGAGGACGGGGCGATCCCGTGGTTCCGCGGACACCACCTCGACCCCTGGGACCACACCGAGGCGGCCATGGCCCTGGACGCGGCGGGCGAGCACGAGGCGGCCGAGCGCGCCTACGAGTGGCTGGCCCGGCACCAGAACGAGGACGGGTCCTGGTACGCCGCGTACCAGGACGGGCACTTCGCCGACGTCACGGACCGCGGGCGCGAGACCAACTTCGTGGCCTACATAGCCGTAGGAGTGTGGCACCACTACCTGTCCACCGGCGACGACACCTTCCTCGACCGGATGTGGCCGACGGTGTACGCCGCGACGGAGTTCGTGCTCGGGCTCCAGCAGCCCGGCGGGCAGATCGGGTGGAAGCGTGAGGACGACGGCACGCCCGTCACCGACGGGCTGCTCACCGGGTCCTCCTCCATCCACCACGCCCTGCGGTGCGCGCTGGCGATCGCCGAACAGCGTGAAGAGGCCCAGCCCGACTGGGAGTTGGCCCTCGGCGCGCTGCGGCACGCGATCCGCCGGCACCCCGAACGCTTCCTCGACAAGGACCGCTACTCCATGGACTGGTACTACCCGGTCCTGGGCGGGGCGTTGACCGGCGCGGAGGCCAAGTCCCGTATCGAGGAGGGCTGGGAGCGGTTCGTCGTACCCGGCCTGGGAGTGCGCTGCGTCGTCCCCAACCCGTGGGTGACGGGCGGGGAGTCGGCCGAACTCGCGCTGGCCCTGTGGGTCACGGGCGAGTCCGACCGGGCCCTGGAGATCCTCCAGTCGATCCAGCACCTGCGGGACGCGGACAGCGGCCTGTATTGGACGGGGTTCGTGTTCGAGGACTCGGCGATCTGGCCGCAGGAACTCACGACGTGGACCGCCGGGTCCGTTCTCCTGGCTGTCGCCGCGCTCGGTGGTCATGAGGCGACGTGCGCGGTGTTCGGCGGAGACCGTCTGCCACTGGGGCTGGATCCGGACTGCTGCGCCTGAGGACGCGGGGTTCGGCAGCGCCCCGAAGGGGCGCGGGGAACTGCGCGACCAGCCACGACGGCGCCGCAGACGATGACGGCACCACCGGCGGAGCGCTCAGTGCCGGTGGGCGCGGTTGGCGATCGCGTGGCCCACGAACAGGTAGACCACCGCTGCCAGTCCGTAGCCCGCGACCACTCGGGCCCAGGCTTCGTCGAAGGTGAAGAGGTCGTAGGACCAGCCGGCGAGCCAGCGAGCGGCATCGTGGATGAACTGCACGAAGGCGTTCGCTCGGTTGGCGTCCAGCAGGTACATCAGGATCCACAGGCCCAGGATGAGGGCCATGATGTCGGCGACGACCGCTATGACCGTCCCGGCTGAGTTGGCACCACGGCGCGTATGAGTGGACATGGTGTTCGAATGGCCGGGAATCCTCCGGTGAAACCTGGCCTCACGCGTTGAGCTCCGCCAGCACCCGCAGCGACCGGCGGTCCGGGGCCAGTGCCAGCAGATCCGTCACCGGGCCCTTGCGCCACGACTCCAGCCGCTCGGCGATGCGTTCGCGCGGACCGACCAGGGAGATCTCGTCGGCGAACGCGTCCGGCACCGCGAGCACCGCCTCCTCGCGACGGCCTTCGAGGAACAGCCGCTGGATCCGGCGGGCCTCGTCCTCGTATCCCATACGGGCCATCAGGTCGGCGTGGAAGTTGCGGGCCGCGTGGCCCATCCCGCCGATGTAGAAGCCGAGCATGGTCTTCACCGGCAGCAGTCCCTCGGCCACGTCGTCGCACACCCGCACCTGCGCCATGGGCGCGACGAGGAAACCCTCCGGGGCTTCGGCGAGCGAGGCCTCGTACACCTCGGGCCGGTTCGGCGACCAGTACAACGGCAGCCAGCCGTCGGCGATCCGGGTGGTCTGGGCGATGTTCCTCGGGCCCTCCGCGCCCAGCAGGATCGGCAGATCGGCGCGCAGGGGATGGGTGATCGGCTTGAGCGCCTTGCCCAGCCCCGTGCCGTCCGCACCCCGGTACGGCAACGGGTGGAAGCGGCCGTCCACCTCGACCGGCCCCGCACGCCTGAGCACCTGCCGTACGACGTCGACGTACTCCCGGGTCGCGGTCAGCGGCGACTTGGGGAACGGGCGGCCGTACCAGCCCTCGACGACCTGCGGCCCCGACAGCCCGAGGCCGAGCATGACCCGCCCCCCGGAGAGATGGTCCAGGGTGAGGGCGTGCATGGCGGTCGTGGTCGGGGAACGGGCCGCCATCTGCGCGACCGCCGTGCCCAGCCTGATCGTCGACGTCCGCGCCGCGATCCAGGTGAGCGGGGTGAACACGTCCGAGCCCCACGACTCGGCCGTCCACACCGAGTGGTAGCCGAGCCGCTCCGCCTCCTGGGCCAGCGGCACATGGTCGGGGGAGGGGCCGCGGCCCCAGTAGCCGAGTGCAAGGCCGAGTCGCACAACGCCTCCTGACGGTGTGTCAGTTCTGCGGGACCGCTCGCGAATGTACGGCAACGGCCCCCCGCCCGGAAGGGGCGAGGGGCCGTACTACGACCTGCCAGGGGTCAGCCGCGCTGGATGCCGCTCGTGTCCTGGAGCACACCGCGGCGGCCGTCCTGCGTCTGCGCGATCAGACTCGGACCGCGCTGCTCGACCGCCAAGTACCAGGTACCCGGGGCGAGTTCGGCGATCGGCGTCGGCGAACCGTCCTCCGCGAACAGCGGACGCGGCACCGGCACGGCGAACCAGAACGGCGAGAACTCCGCGGCCGGCGGCTGCGGGGCCTGCGCCTGGGGCTGCGGCTGGGCGCCGAAGGGCTGACCCGGCTGCGGCTGACCGCCGTACGGCTGCTGACCGGGCTGCCCCTGCTGCCCCGGCTGCTGGGCACCCGGGTAGCCGTAACCACCGGGCGGCTGGGCGCCGTAGGGCTGCGGCTGGGGCGGCTTGGGAGCCGGGATCAGGCCGGCCTGGAGGGCGGGGACGAGGGGGGTGGCGACGGCGGCCGCGGCCATCACCACGGTGGCGACGAGAGCGAGGATCAGGCCGACACCGGCGCTGACGGCGTTCGAACTGGAGCCGTAGTCCGCGGCGCTCAGCGGGTCGAAGACGTTCCCGAGCGCGCTCCAAGCGGCGAAGATCGTGAAAGCGGTGCCGAACTGGCCGAGGTCGATGCCCGCCGGCTTGGGGAGCTGCGGCAGACCGCGCGACACGACGACGAGAGCGGCGCCGATGATGCCCGCGAGGACGACCCCCATCACGACCGGACCGCTTGCCCAGGCGCTGGGGAGATCGGCGTCGTCGGAGACCCCGTCGACCGAGTACAGATCAAGGAACGACGCGATGAACAGCAACACCGCTGCACCGATCACCACGCCGTCGCCTCGAGTGAGGGAGCGGATATTCACTTCAAGTCCTTCGTAGGTCGTCTCGTCGTCGGTAGACCCTATCGTCCGCCCGGGCGGAGCGTACGACAGGATCCGCGCCCCGATCGTCACCCGCGCAGGAATCTCACGATTCCCTCAGAGATCCCTTGCGCCGCCTTCTGGCGCCACGCTCCGCTGGTGAGCAGCGCCGCGTCCTTGCTGTCGCGCATGTTGCCGCACTCGATGAACACCTTGGGAACCTTCGACAGGTTGAGGCCGCCCAGGTCGGTGCGGGTGTCGAGGCCGGTGCCGTGACCGATGTAGTTGGAGGGCGCGGTGTGCGTCGCGCGGCCGAAGTCGGCCGCGACCAGTCTGCCGAGTTCGGCGGAGGGGGCGACGATCCGGCGGGTGTCGGCGATGCCCTGGTGGACGCGGCCCGGGAGGATCACGTGGTAGCCGCGCTGCCCGGCGCCCGCGCCGTCCGCGTGGATCGACACCACCGCGTCCGCCTTCGCCCCGTTGCCGATCCTGGCCCGCTCGTCCACACAGGGGCCGAACGGCCGGTCGCCGTCCTGCGTCAGCTTCACCGTCGCGCCCCGCCGCTCCAGCAGGGTGCGCAGCCGGTGGGCGACGTCGAGGGTGAACTTGGCCTCCGCGTAACCGGAGTTGGTGGACGTCCCCGTGGTGTCGCACTCCTTGCGGTTCGTCCCGATGTCGACCTTGCGGTTGATCTCGGCCGGGTGCCGGAAGTTGGTGAGGTTGTGCCCGGGGTCGATGACGACGACCTTGCCGTGCAGCGAGCCGAGCGGCTTCTTGTCCTCTGCGGTGGTGGAGGAGGCGGTCGGCGGAGCGCTCGCCCGCGGACTCGCCGCGGCCGCCGTCCCGTTGCCGTCGGCCGCCCCGCTCACCCCGCCGTAGACCAGCCACCCGAGCAGGGCGCCCGGCACGAGCACGGCGAGAGCGACGGCCAGCGGGCGGCGCCGGGGACGGCGGGGCTGGGGGTGACCGAATTCAGGGCCTGCGTACGAC
>NZ_RSAJ01000304.1 GCF_003933965.1 Streptomyces sp. RP5T | reverse complement strand
GTCACCCTCATCTGGATTCTCGTCGCGCTCGTCGCGATCGGCCTGTACCTGAGCTGGACCGCGGGCCGTCTGGACCGGCTGCACGCCAGGATCGACGCCACCCGGGCGGGCCTGGACGCCCAGTTGCTCCGCCGGGCCTCCGTGGCCCAGGAGCTGGCCACCTCGGGCGTGCTCGACCCGGCCGCCTCGATCGTCCTGTACGAGGCCGCGCACGCCGCCCGGCAGGTCGAGGAGGAGCAGCGTGAGGTCGTCGAGAGCGAGCTGAGCCAGGCGCTGAGGGCCGTGTTCGCGGAGCCCGCCCAGGTGGAGGCGGTGCGCGAGGCGCCCGGGGGAGAGGCGGCCGCGCACGAGCTCACCGAGGCGGTACGCCGGGTGCCGATGGCCCGCCGCTTCCACAACGACGCCGTGGGCGCCGCCCGCCGACTGCGCCAGCACCGCAAGGTCCGCTGGTTCCGCCTGGCCGGCCACGCCCCCTTCCCGATGGCCTTCGAGATGGACGACGAGCCACCTGCGGCCCTGGTGGACCGGGCAGCGTAGACGCGGCCCCGGCGGCCGGGTAGCGCACCCCCTCCCTCCGTGGACCGGCCACGACCCACGCGGCGGCAAAACGATCCACCGGCTCCCCATTGGCCCTTGCTGTGGCCTGCTCCGGTGACGTTTCCTCGGGGCTGCAGTAATCCCTCTTTCACTTCAGCGAGGTCAACCCGTGTCCAGCACCGAGAACCAGGCTCCCGAGACCGGCACCGCGCGCGTGAAGCGCGGTATGGCGGAGCAGCTCAAGGGCGGCGTGATCATGGACGTCGTCACGCCGGAGCAGGCGAAGATCGCGGAGGACGCGGGCGCCGTCGCCGTCATGGCCCTGGAGCGGGTCCCCGCCGACATCCGCAAGGACGGCGGCGTGGCCCGGATGTCCGACCCGGACATGATCGAGGGCATCATCGAGGCCGTGTCCATCCCGGTCATGGCGAAGTCCCGCATCGGCCACTTCGTCGAGGCCCAGGTCCTGCAGTCCCTCGGCGTCGACTACATCGACGAGTCCGAGGTCCTGACCCCGGCCGACGAGGTCAACCACTCCGACAAGTGGTCCTTCACGACCCCCTTCGTCTGCGGTGCCACCAACCTCGGCGAGGCCCTGCGCCGCATCGCCGAGGGCGCGGCCATGATCCGCTCCAAGGGCGAGGCCGGCACCGGCAACGTCGTCGAGGCCGTGCGCCACCTGCGCCAGATCAAGAACGAGATCGCCCGCCTGCGCGGCTACGACAACCACGAGCTGTACGCCGCAGCCAAGGAGCTGCGCGCCCCGTACGAGCTGGTCAAGGAGGTCGCCGAGCTCGGCAAGCTCCCGGTCGTGCTGTTCTCCGCCGGCGGCGTGGCCACCCCGGCCGACGCCGCGCTGATGCGCCAGCTCGGCGCCGAGGGCGTCTTCGTCGGCTCCGGCATCTTCAAGTCCGGGGACCCCGCCAAGCGTGCCGCCGCCATCGTGAAGGCCACCACCTTCTACGACGACCCGAAGATCATCGCGGACGCGTCCCGCAACCTCGGCGAGGCCATGGTCGGCATCAACTGCGACACCCTCCCCGAGACCGAGCGCTACGCCAACCGCGGCTGGTAACCACCCATGAGCACTCCTGTCATAGGCGTCCTGGCCCTCCAGGGCGACGTCCGGGAGCACCTCGTCGCCCTGGCCGCGGCCGACGCCGTGGCCAGGCCGGTGCGGCGTCCGGACGAACTCGCCGAGGTGGACGGTCTCGTCATCCCCGGCGGGGAGTCGACCACCATCTCCAAGCTGGCCGTCCTGTTCGGCGTGATGGAGCCCCTTCGCGCGCGCGTGCGCGACGGCATGCCCGTCTACGGCACCTGTGCGGGGCTGATCATGCTGGCCGACAAGATCCTCGACCCGCGCTCGGGCCAGGAGACGGTCGGCGGCATCGACATGATCGTGCGCCGCAACGCCTTCGGACGTCAGAACGAGTCCTTCGAGGCCGCCGTCGATGTGAAGGGCGTTCCGGGCGACCCCGTGGAGGGCGTCTTCATCCGCGCTCCCTGGGTGGAGTCCGTCGGCGCCGAGGCCGAGGTGCTGGCCGAGCACGAGGGGCACATCGTCGCGGTCCGCCAGGGCGACGCGCTCGCCACGTCGTTCCACCCGGAACTGACCGGCGACCACCGCGTGCACTCTCTCTTTGTCGACATGGTGCGCGCGTACCGGACGCGGGAGTCCTTGTAGGATCTCAGGCGTTGGTTGCAGAGATGGGTTACGCGAAGGAGACAGGCAGATGTCCGGCCACTCTAAATGGGCCACGACGAAGCACAAGAAGGCCGTGATCGACGCCAAGCGCGGCAAGCTCTTCGCGAAGCTGATCAAGAACATCGAGGTCGCGGCGCGCATGGGCGGCGTGGACCTGGACGGCAATCCGACGCTGTACGACGCCGTGCAGAAGGCGAAGAAGTCGTCCGTTCCGAACAAGAACATCGACTCCGCGATCAAGCGTGGCGGCGGTCTCGAAGCCGGCGGTGCCGACTACGAGACGATCATGTACGAGGGCTACGGCCCCAACGGCGTCGCGGTGCTCATCGAGTGCCTCACCGACAACCGCAACCGCGCCGCCTCCGACGTGCGTGTCGCCATGACCCGCAACGGCGGCAACATGGCCGACCCCGGTTCGGTGTCGTACCTCTTCAACCGCAAGGGCGTCGTGATCGTCCCCAAGGGCGAGCTCACCGAGGACGACGTGCTCGGTGCCGTCCTGGACGCGGGCGCCGAGGAGGTCAACGACCTGGGCGAGTCGTTTGAGATCCTGAGCGAGGCAACCGACCTGGTCGCGGTCCGCACCGCCCTCCAGGAGGCCGGGATCGACTACGACTCCGCCGACGCCAACTTCGTCCCGACCATGCAGGTCGAGCTGGACGAGGAGGGCGCCAGGAAGATCTTCAGGCTGATCGACGCCCTGGAGGACAGCGACGACGTCCAGAACGTCTTCGCCAACTTCGACGTCAGCGACGAGGTCATGGAGAAGGTCGACGCGTAGCGTTGCCGCGAACCGAGCGGATCCGGCGGGCCGGTGGGACACACCCCACCGGCCCGCCGCCGTTGTCGGTGGCACCCGATAGCCTGCACAAACAGGCGAGCGAAGGAGGGGGAGCGTGCGCGTACTCGGGGTGGACCCCGGTCTCACGCGATGCGGTGTCGGCGTCGTCGAGGGGGTCGCGGGCCGGCCGCTGACGATGATCGGCGTCGGGGTCGTACGCACGCCCGTGGACGCCGAGTTGGGGCAGCGGCTCGTCGCCGTCGAGCAGGGCATCGAGCAGTGGCTGGACGAGCACCGGCCCGAATTCGTCGCCGTGGAGCGGGTGTTCAGCCAGCACAACGTCCGTACGGTCATGGGCACCGCCCAGGCCAGTGCCGTGGCCATGCTGTGCGCCGCCCGCCGCGGCATCCCCGTCGCCCTGCACACCCCGAGCGAGGTCAAGGCCGCCGTCACCGGCAGCGGCCGCGCGGACAAGGCCCAGGTGGGCGCCATGGTCACGCGCCTGCTGCGGCTCGACGCACCGCCCAAGCCGGCGGACGCGGCCGACGCCCTCGCCCTCGCCATCTGCCACATCTGGCGCGCGCCCGCCCAGAACCGACTCCAGCAGGCCGTCGCCCTGCACACAGCAACAGCACGGACCACAGCACGGAAAGGCCGTACGGCATGATCGCCTTTGTGAGCGGCACGATCGCCGCCCTCGCTCCCGACGCCGCCGTGGTCGAGGTCGGCGGTGTCGGCATGGCGGTGCAGTGCACGCCCAACACGCTGTCGACGCTGCGCCTCGGCCAGCCCGCCAAGCTCGCCACCTCGCTCGTCGTGCGCGAGGACTCCCTCACCCTCTACGGCTTCGTGGACGACGACGAGCGCCAGGTCTTCGAGCTGCTCCAGACCGCCAGCGGAGTCGGTCCGCGCCTGGCCCAGGCCATGCTGGCCGTGCACGCGCCGGACGCCCTGCGCCGAGCGGTGGCCACCGGTGACGAGAAGGCGCTCATCGCCGTGCCCGGCATCGGCAAGAAGGGCGCCCAGAAGCTGCTTCTGGAGCTCAAGGACCGGCTCGGCGAACCCATCGGAGCCCCCGCGATCGGCGCCCCGGTCACCCAGGGCTGGCGCGACCAGCTGCACGCCGCCCTGATCGGCCTCGGATACGCCACGCGCGAGGCCGACGAGGCCGTCACCGCCGTGACCCCGCAGGCGGAGGCGGCCGAGGGCACGCCCCAGGTCGGCCAACTGCTGAAGGCCGCCCTGCAAACCCTGAACCGCGCCCGCTAGGAGAACGTCAGTGAACTGGGACGACACCACCGACGACACCGCCGCGGAGCGGCTCGTCGGTGCGTCCGCCGACCGCGAGGACCAGGCCGTCGAGGCCGCCCTGCGCCCCAAGGACCTGGACGAGTTCATCGGCCAGGAGAAGGTCCGCGAACAGCTCGACCTGGTCCTGCGGGCCGCACGCGCGCGGGGCGCCACCGCCGACCACGTGCTGCTCTCCGGTGCCCCCGGACTCGGCAAGACCACGCTGTCGATGATCATCGCGGCCGAGATGGGCGCCCCCATCCGCATCACCTCCGGCCCCGCCATCCAGCACGCGGGCGACCTCGCCGCGATCCTGTCCTCCCTCCAGGAGGGCGAGGTCCTCTTCCTCGACGAGATCCACCGCATGTCGCGGCCCGCCGAGGAGATGCTCTACATGGCGATGGAGGACTTCCGCGTCGACGTCATCGTCGGCAAGGGTCCCGGCGCCACCGCCATCCCGCTGGAGCTGCCCCCGTTCACCCTGGTCGGCGCCACCACGCGCGCGGGCCTGCTGCCGCCCCCGCTGCGCGACCGCTTCGGCTTCACCGCGCACATGGAGTTCTACGAGCCCGCCGAGCTGGAGCGGGTCATCCACCGTTCGGCCAACCTGCTCGACGTCGAGATCGGCTCCGACGGCGCCGCCGAGATCGCGGGACGCTCCCGCGGCACGCCCCGTATCGCCAACCGTCTGCTGCGCCGGGTCCGCGACTACGCCCAGGTCAAGGCCGACGGGATCATCACCCGGGACATCGCCGCCGCGGCCCTGAAGGTCTACGAGGTCGACGCCCGCGGCCTGGACCGCCTCGACCGCGGGGTCCTGGAGGCCCTGCTCAAGCTGTTCGGCGGCGGCCCGGTCGGCCTGTCCACGCTCGCGGTCGCGGTGGGCGAGGAGCGCGAGACAGTGGAAGAGGTGGCCGAGCCGTTCCTCGTCCGGGAGGGTCTGCTCGCCCGCACACCGCGCGGCCGGGTCGCCACTCCCGCCGCATGGGCACATCTCGGCCTCACCCCGCCCCGCTCGGCGGCCACGGGAAACGGACAACAGGACCTGTTCGGGACGTGATGCCTTTGTGACGGCCAAGCATTGGCCCGGTCCAGAACCCAGGTGCGATGCTGAGCGTTGTTCCCTGCGCGCGGACTCGCTTAGACTCCGCCGATGCCGCCTTTGTCGGCGGTGCACATACCCCCAACCATCAGGCCGCTCACCATCGCGGTCGCGTGAAGGAAGTTCCGACCCGTGAGTCTCGTGACCCTCCTCCCGTTCATCGTGCTCATCGGGGCCATGTTCCTGATGACCCGGTCGGCCAAGAAGAAGCAGCAGCAGGCCGCCAACATGCGGAACGACATGCAGCCCGGCAGCGGCGTCCGCACGATCGGGGGGATGTACGCGACGGTCAAGGAGGTCAACGACGACACCGTCCTCCTCGACGCGGGCCCGGGCGTGGACCTCCTCTTCGCGAAGAACGCCATCGGTGCCGTGCTGACCGACGACGAGTACAACCGCATCGTCCACGGCATCGAGCACGACCTGAAGTCCGACGCCGACGTCGTCCCCGACGACGCCTCCTCCCTCACCGGGACCGACGAGTCCGCCGACGAAGCTGCCGCCGCCTCCGACGAGAAGTCCGTCGACCTCGGTAAGAAGGACACGGCCGCCGAGGAGCCCGCCGACGACGCGCCCGCCAAGGCCGACGCCGAGACCGAGGCCACCGAGGCGAAGCCGGACGACGAGCCGAAGAAGACCGACGGCGACACCGGCGCGAAGTAGTCGCACTCCGGGGCGCGCGGACCTGCTCCGTGCGCCCCGGAGCTGCGCGTCTCGCAGGGGGATCCCGACACCAGTCATGGCCGCCCGCACGCCGACCCGGCGCGAGAGCGGCCCGAGAGGGAGTACGAGAAGGTGGCAGCACCTAAAAGGGGCCGGAGCGCGAGTGCCCAGAGCAAGCCGGGGCGCGCGCTGGCCCTGATCCTGATCGCCATCGTGGCGCTCACCGGTGGAATGTTCCTCTCCGGACACACCACCCCGCGCCTCGGCATCGACCTCGCCGGAGGCACCAGCATCACGCTGGAGGCCAAGGCCGACCAGGGGTCCGCGATCAACAAGGCCAACATGAACACCGCGGTCGACATCATGAACCGCCGTGTCAACGGTCTGGGCGTCTCCGAGGCGGAGGTGCAGACCCAGGGTGATCGCAACATCATCGTGAACATCCCCAAGGGCACCAACTCCAAGGAGGCCCGCGACCAGGTCGGCACCACCGCCAAGCTGTACTTCCGTCCGGTCCTGGCCCAGGAGGCCACCGGCGGCGCCGCGGCCTCGCCGAGCCCCTCCGCCAGCGGCTCCTCGACCGCCTCGCCGAGCCCCTCCGCGAGCAAGTCCGGCTCCACGGGTGAGAAGGCGACCTCGTCGTCGTCCCCGTCGGCCTCGGCCACCTCGCAGGGCCGCGCCGTCACCGACGCTCTGAAGGCCGACTCCACGCCGTCCGCGTCCGCGAGCGCGTCGAGCGCCGCGTCCCCGTCGGCCTCCGCCACCGGCGGCACCGGCACCTCCGCCGCCGACGCCAAGGTCCAGGCCCAGTACGCCGCCCTGGACTGCTCCAAGAAGGCCCAGCGCACCACCGCGGGCGAGGGCGCCAAGCCGGGTGCGACCACCGTGGGCTGCGGCGAGATCTCCGGCGTCTGGTACAAGTACCTGCTCGGCCCGGCCGCCGTCGACGGCACCGAGGTCAAGAAGGCCCAGGCGGTCTTCGACACGCAGACCGCCGCCGGCTGGCAGGTCACCATGACCTTCAACAGCAAGGGCGCCAAGAAGTTCGCGGACATCACGGGCCAGCTCGCGAAGAACGCCCAGCCGCAGAACGAGTTCGGCATCGTCCTGGACGGCGAGGTCGTCTCCAGCCCCTACGTCAGCTCCTCGATCACCGGCGGCAACGCCCAGATCTCCGGCAGCTTCACGCAGGCCGAGGCCCAGAACCTCGCCAACATGCTGTCGTACGGCGCCCTCCCGCTCTCCTTCAAGGAGCAGAGCGTGACCACGGTGACCGCCGCGCTCGGCGGTGACCAGCTGCACGCCGGTCTCCTCGCCGGTGCCATCGGCCTGCTGCTGGTCGTGATCTACCTGGTGGCGTACTACCGGGGCCTGTCGCTCGTCGCGATGGCCTCGCTGCTCGTCTCCGGCATCCTCACCTACGTGCTCATGGCGCTCCTCGGCCCGGCCATCGGCTTCGCGCTGAACCTGCCGGCCGTGTGCGGTGCCATCGTCGCGATCGGTATCACCGCGGACTCGTTCATCGTGTACTTCGAACGCATCCGGGACGAGATCCGCGAGGGCCGCTCGCTGCGTCCCGCCGTCGAGCGGGCCTGGCCGCGTGCCCGGCGCACCATCCTGGTCTCGGACTTCGTGTCCTTCCTCGCCGCCGCGGTGCTGTTCATCGTGACGGTCGGCAAGGTCCAGGGCTTCGCGTTCACGCTCGGTCTGACCACCGTGCTCGACGTGGTCGTGGTCTTCTTCTTCACCAAGCCGCTGATGACGCTGCTGGCCCGCCGCAAGTTCTTCGCGAGCGGCAGCAAGTGGTCCGGGCTCGACCCGAAGAGCCTGGGTGCCAAGCCGCCACTGCGCCGCACCCGCCGTCCCGCCGCCCCCGCCCACACGAAGGAGGCGTGAGCATGTCGAAACTCGGCAACCTCGGCGCCCGACTGCACCGTGGCGAGATCAGCTACGACTTCATCGGTCACCGCAAGCTCTGGTACGGCATCTCCATCCTGATCACCATCACGGCGATCCTGGGCCTCGCGGTACGCGGCCTCAACATGGGCATCGACTTCCAGGGCGGCGCGGTCTTCACCACCGAGAAGACCAGCGTCTCGGTCTCCCAGGCCGAGGACTACGCGAAGGAGGCCTCCGGCCACGACGCCGTCGTCCAGAAGCTCGGCAACGGCACGCTGCGCATCCAGATCGCCGGCATGGACACCCAGCAGTCCGACCAGATCAAGAACGACCTGGCCAAGGACTTCAAGGTCGACCCGGAGACCATCGCCGCCGACCTGGTCGGACCCAGCTGGGGCGACCAGATCGCCAACAAGGCCTGGCAGGGTCTGGCGATCTTCATGGTCCTCGTCGTGATCTATCTGGCGATCGCCTTCGAGTGGCGCATGGCCATCGCGGCACTCGTCGCACTGATCCACGACATCACCATCACCGTGGGCGTCTACGCCCTCGTCGGCTTCGAGGTCACACCGGGCACGGTGATCGGTCTGCTGACCATCCTCGGTTACTCGCTCTACGACACGGTGGTCGTCTTCGACTCCCTCAAGGAGCAGACGAAGGACATCACCAAGCAGAACCGCTGGACCTACAGCGACATCGCCAACCGCTCGATCAACGGCACCCTGGTCCGCTCGATCAACACCACGGTGGTCGCGCTGCTGCCGGTGGCGGGCCTGCTGTTCATCGGTGGCGGCTTCCTCGGCGCGGGCACGCTCAACGACATCTCGCTGTCGCTGTTCGTCGGTCTCGCCGCCGGTGCGTACTCCTCGATCTTCATCGCCACCCCGCTCGTCGCCGACCTCAAGGAGCGCGAGCCGGCGATGAAGGCCCTCAAGAAGCGGGTCCTGGCCAAGCGCTCGCAGGCCACCGCCGAGGAGGAACTCGCCGAGGTCCGGGGCGACTTCGCGGACGACGGTGAGCCGGAGGACTCCGCGCACGCGGTCGTCGGCCCGCGCACCCAGCCCGCCTCCCGGGGCCGTGGCCGGGGCCGTCCCTCGGGGAAGCGCCGATGACCGAGCTCGCAGGAGTCACCGAGCTGCTGCTCAGCCGTATCCGCGATGTGGCCGACTACCCGGAGCCGGGTGTGATGTTCAAGGACATCACCCCGCTCCTGGCGGACCCCACGGCCTTCACCGCGCTCACCGACGCGCTCGCGGCGGTCGCCGACAGCACCGGTGCCACCAAGGTCGTCGGTCTGGAGGCCCGTGGATTCATCCTCGGCGCCCCGGTCGCGGTCCGCGCGGGACTGGGCTTCATCCCCGTGCGCAAGGCGGGCAAGCTCCCCGGAGCGACCCTCGGCCAGGCGTACGACCTGGAGTACGGCTCGGCGGAGATCGAGGTGCACGCGGAGGACCTGTCCGCGGACGACCGCGTCCTGATCGTCGACGACGTCCTGGCGACGGGTGGCACGGCCGAGGCCTCGATCGAGCTGATCCGCAGGGCGGGAGCCGAGGTCGCGGGCCTGGCGGTCCTGATGGAGCTGGGATTCCTGAGCGGGCGGGCCCGCCTGGAGCCCGCGCTCCGAGGCGCCCCCCTGGAGGCCCTGCTCGTGATCTGACGCCGTCGGCGCAGTACGTGAACGGCCGTCCCGGTACACCCCGGGGCGGCCGTTCCGCGTCCACGGGGACGCGGTGGACGTCCTCGGAATGCCGACGGCAGCCCCACGCGTTCCGGAGGTAGACGACCCTCACACCGGACTGGAGGCGATCCCGGGGCGCAGGATCGCTACCATGGGTTCTCCGGAGCCTGACCGGGGGATTCGGATCGCGCACGAGGAGTCCTCTTGCCAGACGAGGCCCAGCCACTGACCGCCGCCAAGCCCGAGCCCGGCTCGGCGCCCGCGGCGAAGCCCGCGCCGGACGCGAAGACCGCGACGAACGACGTCCGCGGGCCGGTCGAGCACGCCCAGTCCGCCCC
>NZ_RSAJ01000303.1 GCF_003933965.1 Streptomyces sp. RP5T | reverse complement strand
GGACCAGGCCGGAGGGGTGCTGGGTGCGGCCGTCCGTGAGGCGCCAGCGCAGCAGGGTGCCGTCGGGCCTGCGGCGGCTCATCGGGCGGATCTCCCCGGGGTCGTACCCGCGGGCCCGGGCCGTGGCCACCGCCGCGTCCAGGTCGGGCGGGCTGATCGCCCAGGTGACCGTGCGGGCGGCGGCGAGCGAGTCGAGGTCGAAGGGGCGCGGGCCCGCCGGCTCCGGCCGGCCCGGGTCGGGGCCGATGATCTCCAGGTAGGAGGTGCCGCCCAGCGACACGAGATGGTTGCGGGTGCCGAGACCGACGTGCACCCCGCCGGGGGCGGGCACCACGCCGGTGCGCCGGGTGAAGTCGGCCACCGTCGCCGCCAGGTCGGGGGTCGCGAGGACGAGATGGTCCAGCCGTGCGGGAATCGCGGTCACCGCGCCGAGGCTACGGCGCCCTGACCGCACGACGGAACACCTCTGCGGCGACCCACCTCCTAGGCTCGGGCCATGGCTCCCCGACTCCTCGTCCACACCCGCACGACCGCCTACCGCCACGACTCCATCCCGGCCGCCGTCGACGCCGTCCGCGCCCTCGGCGGCTTCGAGACGGACGCCGGCGAGGACCCGGCGGCCCTGGAACGGCCCCTCGACCGGTACGCCGCCGTCGTCTTCCTCTCCACCAGCGGCGAGATCCTCACCCCGGCCGGGCGCGAACGGCTCGCCGCGTACGTCCAGTCGGGCGGCGCCTTCGTCGGGGTCCACGCGGCCGCCTGCACCGAGTACACCTGGCCCCACTACGGCGAGCTGCTGGGCGCCCGCTTCGCCGGGCACCCCGCCTACCAGCCCGGCAGGATCCGCGTCGAGGACCGCGACCACCCGGCCACCCGACACCTGCCCGCCGTATGGGAGTTCACCGACGAGTGGTACGACTTCGAGACCAACCCCCGAGGGTCCGTCAGGGTGTTGGCGTGCGCCGACGAGTCGTCGTACGAGGGCGGCGGCATGGGCGCCGACCATCCGCTGGTGTGGTGCCGCGAACAGGGCGCGGGCCGCGTCTTCTACACCGCGCTCGGGCACGCGGCCGCGGCCTGGGCGGACCCCGTCCTCCTGGCCCATCTGCGCGGCGGGATCACCTGGGCGGCACGGCTGGAGCACGGCACCGGCTGACCCCGTCCCACGCCGTCCCGGCAGGTCCCCGTACGGCCCGTGCTCGGGGACCACACCGCCGTACGCGGGCCGGACCGTCCCCGGCCGGCCCGGGGACGCGAGCGGCTCTCGCCGTGCGCACCCCGGCCCTGTGAGGCTGTGCCGTGCCAAGCGAAGCGAGCCGCCCCAGGGGGAACCACGGGGGGAACCAGGGCGGTTCGGAAAGGGAGATTCCATGAGCATGCGCAAGCGGGCCGTCGCGATGATGACAGCCGCGTTGCTGGGCGCCGGGACGCTCGGCCTCGCCGTGGCGCCGGCGGCGGACGCGGCCTCGTACCACGGCATCGACGGCAACGGCGTCGTCAGCGACGACTGGCAGGACGAGGAGAACCTGAGCGTCGACGACTACGCCGACAGCAACGCCACGGCCCTGTGGCAGTCCGTCCTGTACGCGGACGGCGCCAAGTGGCAGGACGAGGACGGCGACTGGCACAACTTCGGCAAGAGCCAGATCGACGGCGCGTTCGGCCCGCAGACCGAGTCGGCCACCCAGTGGTGGCAGGAGCGCTACGGCCTCCAGGAGAACGACGGCGTGGTCACCGACCAGAGCTGGGAGTTCGCCCAGCAGTGGCTGCACGGCCCCGGCTCGGGCGGCGGTGTCCGCTACGACGGCGACCGGCGCGACGTCGACTTCAAGCGGGTCAGCGGCAAGTACCGGGTCAAGCTCAAGGGCACCGGCCCCTGGCGGATCGCGTACTACGACCAGCGCGGCTGACCCGCGCCGACGGGGGAGCGGGCGGCCGCAGCCTCACCCGCTCCCCGACGGCCACGCCCACAGCACCCCCGCCACCAGCAGCACGATGACCGCGAACGCGACCAGCGCCGCCGTACGCCAGCGCCGGTACTCGGCAGGGGCCGGAGCCGGCGGCGCCCCCTGCGAGGCCATCGCCGTCACCACCGTGCCGTACGGCCACACCGGGGCGGCCAGGTCCCACAGCGCCAGCAGTCGCGCCTGGTCCGCGCCCGCCACCTTGCACAGCGCCTGCACCGCCCCCCGCGGCGGCTGCTTGGCCCCGCTGAGATACCGCTGCCAGGACGACTTGCTGTAGGCGGTGCGCCGGGCCAGCTCGGCGAGGCTCAGATCGGTGCGGTCCTTCAACTGGCGCAGTTGCTCCACGAGTTGCCGCGCCTCCCTCGGAAGCGAGTCCGGCAGCGGTCGCCAGCGCGTCATGGTCGTCCCCCAAGTGCTCGCCGCCGCCCTGACCGGGGCGGCGGCCCCCCTTCCCGCCGCACCGTTCGACGCCCGTCAGCCCTGGCCAGTTCCCCTCGCCCACGGATGACCGAAGCTGAACGAATCCGGCGGTGAGTGGCCCCTGCAGCGGTCGCCGGGTCAGTCGCGCGGCGCCGCCGTGCTCGCCCGCTCCACCAGCCGCGTCGACAGCTCGGTCCGGGTGCTCTCGGGACGGTCGCCGTCCATCATGCGGACCAGCAGCCGCAGGGCCGTCGCCGCCATCTCCGCGAGGGGCTGGCGGACCGTGGTGAGGGCCGGAGAGGTCCAGCGGGCCTCGGGGAGGTCGTCGAAACCCACGACGCTGATGTCCTCGGGGACGCGCAGGCCCCGTGCGGCCAGGGCCTCGTACACGCCGAGCGCCATGCGGTCGGAGCAGACGAAGACCGCGGTGGGCGGTTCGGGCAGATCGAGGAGCTCCAGCGTGCGGCGGTGGGCCGTGCTCTCGTCGTGGCCCGTGTGCCGGACGTACTCGGGCCGCTGCCGGACCCCCGCCGCCGCGAGCGCGGAACGGTAGCCCGCCACGCGCGCGTTGCTGCACATCCTGCGCTGGTGACCGGCGACCACCGCGATGCGCTCATGCCCCAGCGCCAGCAGGTGCTCGGTCGCGGTCACCCCGCCCTGCCAGTTCGCCGCGCCCACCGAGACCACGTCCGCCGGCGGCTCCAGGACCGGGTCGATCAGGACGTACGGGATGCGGTGCTGGTCCAGCCAGCCGTACTGCGAGGGCGTCAGCTCGGCCAGGTTGAACAGCACCCCGGAGGAGCCGCGCGCGGTGAGCTTGTCCATCCAGCCGCGGTCCGGGCGCCCCGCCCGGTTCCGGGTCAGCCCGGCGGAGACCACCACCTCCAGGCCCGCGTCGTGGGCGGCCGCCTCGACGCCGTGCAGCACCGCCCCCGACCAGGAGGTCTCCAGCGAGTGCACGACCAGGTCGACGAGCCCCGACGACTTCGCCGCGTCGAACCTCGGTCTGCGGACGTAGCCCAGCCGGTCCAGCGCCTCGGTGACCCGGCGCCGGGTCTCGGGGGCCACGTCCTCACGGCCGTTGACGACCTTGGAGGCGGTCGGCACCGACACGCCCGCCTCCCGGGCCACGACCGCCAGCGTGGGACCGGCCGCCACGCTCGCACTCCCCGTGCGGACCATCGGGAACCACCTCTCCGGCCCGCCCGAGGGCCATGAAAGTTTCGACCAGCGCGAAAACAGCAAGCGCGTGACAGTAAGCGCAGTAAGCGCTTCCTACCCTAGGTTCGCCCGCTGACGTCGGGAAGAGGTCGGGCTTCGCCGGTCTTCATGACCCCCTGACTTTCGAAACTTCGAACACTACCCGCAGCTCAGGCGGAACCCGGCGAAGTCGGCCGTGAAGGCCGCGTCGACCAGGTCCACGGCATGGATTCCAGCCATCGCCCCCGTGAACCGGAGCTTGGACCCGTGGTCGTCGGAAAGCCGGGTGAAGTCCAGTTCCGGGCCCACGGCCGTCCACGCGCCGTCCGCGCCCGCGTACCGGAAACGAGCCACCCCGTCCGCCACCGTGACCCCGAGCGTGAAGGCGCTTTCCGTACCGACGCCGACCACGGCCACCTGCCGCGTACCGCCCTCGTCCCGCTCGACGAGGCTGAGCACGGTCCGCCCGCCGCCCCGCCACTGCTGGCCCCGCTGCTCCTCGCCCTCGGGCTCGGCCCACGTCAGGTCGAGCGCCAGATACGACTCGGAGCCGTACCAGAGCACCAGCCCGGCGGCCTGCGTGAACGAGACCGGCCGGGCCTCCACGGTGACCTCGGCCTCCGCCCGGTGCTCGGTGATCCGCTGCGCGAGCAGACTGTGCGCCCACCGCGACTCCGGACCGTGCCGCCCGCGCAGCCGGATCCATCCCGGACGGGCGGCGGTGTCCGCCCAGGACGGGTCGGGCGCGGCCCGCGGGGTGCTCCAGGGCCAGCCCAACGGATGCCCGTCAGCGGGGAGTCGGGCCGGCGACCACGCTGGTGTCGGGACGTCGACCTCGACCGCCGGATGCCGGCCCCCTTGCCGCAGCCTCGGCCGGCCCTGCGCGTCCCAGGTCACCGCCTGGACCGCCGTCTCACGGCCGAGCGGGCAGCGCGGTCCGTTCGGCGTGTGCAGAGGGCGGGCCGCCAGATGGCTCAACACCCAGCTGCCGTCGGACAGTTCGACCAGTTCGCCGTGGCCCGCTTTCTGCAACGGCAGGGACGGATCGTCCCGGGACGTCAGCAGGGGCCGGTCGTCCAGCTCGTACGGGCCGGTGATCTCCCGGCTCCGGGCGACCAGGACCCCGTGCTCGAAACCGGTCCCGCCCTCGGCGAGGACGAGGTGGTACCACCCGCCCCTGTGGACCAGCTTCGGCCCCTCGACGAGGCGTTCGTGCTGGAGCAGCAGATGCGTTCCGCCCACCGGCGCCAGCGTCGACCGGTCCAGCTCCGTCAGCACGATCCCGGCGAAACGCCGGCCCCCTGGGCGGTGGTCGTTCTGGAGGTTGAGCAGCCACAGGCGTCCCTCGGCGTCGTGGAAGAGCGCGGGGTCGAAGCCATGGCTCGCGATCCGGCGCGGTGCCGTCCACGCGCCGGACGCCTCCGTAGCCGTGGAGACATACGTGTCCGCGTCGAAGTACGGCGTCCCGACCGAGCGGACGATCGCGTAGACCACCCAGAACCGTTCGCCGTCCCAGCTCAGGGAGGGTGCCCAGATGCCGCCCGAGTCGGGGACGCCGGCCAGGGAGCCGCCCGGGACCGCGCCCTCGACATGACCCGCGTACTCCCAGTGCGCGAGGTCACGCGAGCGGTGCAGCGGGATCGTCGGGAACCACTCGAAGGAACTGGTCGCCACATGGAACCAGTCACCGACACGCACCATGGACGGGTCCGGCGCGAAGCCCCGGATCACCGGGTTGCGCAGCAGGGTCACTTGAGGGCCCCGAGGGTGACTCCGGTGCGCCAGTAGCGGCGCATCGCGACCATCATGACCGCCATCGGGACGATGGACAGCAGGGCGCCGGTCAGGACCAGGCTGGTGAGGTCGACGCCGGATTCCAGGCGCTTGCCGGACCAGTTGTACAGGCCGATGTTGAGCGTCCAGTTGTTCTCGCCGCGCAGCACGGTCAGCGGCAGGAAGAAGGCGTTCCAGGTGTTCACGAAGGCCAGCAGGAACACCGTGGCACCACCCGTGGTCATCATCCGCAGCACGATGCTGAAGAAGATCCTCAGCTCCCCGGCCCCGTCGATACGGGCCGCCTCCAGCAGCTCGAAGGGGATCGTGGCCTCGGTGTACACCTTGGCGAGGTACACGCTGAACGGGTTGATCAGGCACGGGACGAGCATCGCCCAGGGCGTGTCCACCAGGCCGATCTCGGAGAACAGCAGGTACAGCGGCAGCGTCAGCAGCGCGATCGGGATCAGGAAGGAGCCGACCACGCACGCGAAGACCAGGTTGCGCCCCGGGAAGTCGAAACGCGCGAGGCCGTAACCGGTCGCCAGCGCCAGCAGCGTGCCGCCCAGCGAGCCGACGCCGGCGTACAGGAAGGAGTTCGCCGTCCAGCGCAGGAAGATGCCGTGCTCGTAGGTGAACAGCTGACGCAGGTTGTCCCACAGGTGGAAACCCGAGAACCACAGGCCGTTGGACTGGTAGAGGCCGGTGCGGTCCTTGGTGGCCGCCACGACCAGCCACCACACCGGGAAGAGGCTGTAGAGGCTCGCCAGGGACAGCCCGACGAGCAGGAACCGCTGCCCGCCGCGCGAACGACCCGCCGGGTCCGGAGCGTTGAGCCTGCGGACCGGCACGCTCCTGGTGGGTTCCTCGGTGAGCGTCATCAGTCGGCCTCCTTCGAGGTGAACCGGTAGAACAGGTAGGAGGCGACGCCGAGGATCAGGGCGAGCAGCACCGAAAGAGCCGCCGCGTAGTGGTAGTTGCCGGCGTTGAACGCCTGGTTGTAGATGATCATGATCGGGGTGAAGGAGTCGCTGACCGTCTGCGGGGTGACATTGCGGAACAGGGCGGGCTCGTTGAAGATCTGGAGCATCTGGATGATGGAGAGCATCCCCGTCAGCACCAACGCCCCCCGCACGAACGGGATCTTGATGCTGCGCGCGATCCGCCACTCGCTCGCCCCGTCGAGCCGCGCGGCCTCGAACAGGTCGCGGGGCACGCCCTGGAGCGCCGAGTAGATGATGACCATGTTGTAGCCGATGCCGTGCCAGGTCAGCAGGTTGCCGATGGACGGCCACACCATCGACGGCGCGAAGAAGTTCCAGGAGAACCCGAAGATCTCACCGAGCGGGGTGAGCGGCCCGACGTCCGGGCTGTACAGGTTCAGCCACACGATGGCCGCGACCACCCCGGGGATCATGTACGGCACCAGCAGCAGGATCCGGAACCGCCCGGCCGTCCGCGACCGGAGCGTGTCCAGGAGCAGTGCCAGCACCAGGCTCACCAGCAGCATGACCGGGATCTGCACACAGGCGAACAGCACCACCCGCAGCACCGAGCCCATGAAGGCCGGGTCGGTCAGCCCCTGTCGGTAGTTCCCGAGCCCCGCGAACTCCTCGGTGCTCCCGCCGAGGCCCAGCCCCGAGGACTGCGAGCGGTACAGCGACTGGTGGACGGCGTACCCGATCGGCAGCAGGTACAGGAAGACGAAGCCGAGCTGGAAGGGCACGGTGAAGGCGGCACCCTTCCAGCGCAGTGAACGAATCATCAGCAGCAGCCCTTGATCCTCTGGTCCTCTAGCCCTTGACGCTGATGCCGCGGGACTTCAGGTCCTTGACCGTCCACTCCTGCATGTGCGCGAGCAGTTCCCTCACCGTCTGCTCCTTGCTGACCACCTTCGCCCAGCCGGCCTGCATCTCGGTGAACATCGCGGTCCAGTCGGGCCCGAAGGTCCAGTCGGTGGTGACGGTCCGCAGGCTGTCCTTCACCACCTGCTGGCCCGTCCGGTAGTGGGACCCGAGGAGCTTCTCGGAAACCGCCTCGGGCACGTACGGGTCGCTGTCGGCCAGTGCCGGCATCACACCGTTGCCGGTCTCCGGGCTCGCCATCGTCTTGACGGCACCGGTGTTCGTGGACATCCACAGCGCGGCCTCGGCGGCCTGCTCCTGGTGCTCGCACCCCTTGGTCACCAGCGTCACGCTGCCGGTCAGGTTGGTTCCGGCCGGGGTCCTGGCGGCCTCACCGGTGAACGCCGGCCAGGGTGAAAGGCCCCACTTCCCGAAGGACTTGGTGAAGTTCTGCACCATGCCGGCCATCTGCCAGGTGGAGATCTGGCGGGTCGCGGTGCCGCCGTTGTCGTAGTTGCGCTGAACGGCCGCGTAATCCGCGAACGACAGCTTGGAGTTGAGGTCGTTGTCGATGATCTGCTGGATCACCTCGGCGGCCTTCAGGGTGCCCGCGTCCTGGAAGTCCACCTTCCAGGAGTCGCCGTCGATCGCGTACCAGTGCGCCCCGGCCTGCATCGCGAGCACCTCCAGCGTGCTGGGGTCCTCACCGGCGTAGTTGGTGATCTTTATGCCGTGCTTCTTCAGCACCTTGCCCGCGGCGATGAACTCGTCCCAGGTCGCCGGCGGCTCGATGCCGTACTTCTCGAAGAGGTCGGTGCGGTAGATGGTGAAGTTCGGCGCCGAACTGGTCGGCACGCCGTACGACTTCCCCTGCACCTGCGCACTCGCCCACGATCCGGTGTTGAACCTGTCCTTCTCGCCCTCGACGTACCGCGTGATGTCGGCGAGCGCGCCCTGCGCGACCCAACTGGTCACGTACTCGGCGGTGTTCTGCACCAGACAGGGCTCGTCGCCGGCCTTCACCGCGTTGGTCAGCTGCTTCTGCATGGTCAGCTGGTCGGTGACCTTCGTGTACTTCAGCCGGACGTCCTTGTGCGAGGCGTTGAACGCCTTCACCACGGCGTCCTGGCCGTTCGCCCAGCCCCAGAAGGGCAGGGTGACCGGGCCCGACGACTCGGCGCCGTCCTGGGAGCCCGACCCGCCGCACGCGGTGAGCAGACCTGACAGCGCGAGTCCCGCGACGGCGACGCGGGCGAACCTTCTCCGGGGGCTGCTGAAGTTCATCTGACCGTGTTCCTTCGGAAAGTAGGGCGTCTCGGAGAGGAGAGAGGGGGATCGACGGCTCGGTGTCGGCCGGAAACGGCGGCCGGGAATCCATCGGCTCGCAGTGTGGGGATCGGCCCAGCGGAAGCTGTAGTAACCGGTTGCTGGGACGGTAGGCCGACGGCCCTGTCGTTAGCAAGAGGCGGACGGCAATTTGTTACGCCGGTCGGTCCGGGAAGTGAAGCCCGTGGGGCGTCGACGCGCGCGGCAGAACTTGGCGTACTGCCAGCTCAGGAGTGTGTCGGCAAGGAGAGGAGTGAGACGGGGAGCCGTGCCGGACCTCACTGCCTGACACGCAGAAACCGTTTACGAAACGATCTCTTCCACTCCCGCTAGCGCGGCTGTGCGGGCGGCCGCACCGAGTTCCGTACGACGACATGGGTGCCCAGCACCAGGTGGTCCCCGTCGGCCCCCCGGCGCCGCGCTCCACCGCCCTCACGCCGGTCCGCGACCGCGCGCAGGGCGACCCGTCCCATCTCCTCGTAGGGCACGTGGACGGTGGTGAGCTGCGGGGTGAGCTGGGAGGCGAGCGGGATGTCGTCGTACCCGACGATCGACACGTCCTCCGGCACCCGCAGCCCGGCCGCGCGCAGCGCCTGCATGGCCCCGGCGGCGACGACATCGGTCCCGGCGAGGACGGCGGTGAACTCGAGCCCGTCCCGCAGGCTCTCCTCCACGGCGTCGTACCCGTGCTCGTAGTCGTAGGCCCCGTGCCGCACCATGACGTCCTCGAACGGCACGCCGTACGCCTCGAAGGCGCGCCGAGCACCCCGCAACCGGCCCTGTGCGGTGGTGAGTTCGGAGTGGCCGGGCAGTACGAGGACCCTTCGGTGGCCGGCCGAGAGCAGATGGCTGGCCATGGCGTAGGCGCCGCCCTCGTTGTCGTAGTCGACGGTCGTGGCCGGCACGTCGCCCTCCAGCGGCGGCCGTCCCACCAGCACCAGATGCGACCCCGCGGCATCCAGGGACCGGGCGAAGCGGGCCATGCGCAGCTGGTACTCGTCGTAGTCGTAGGCACCGCCGAGCAGCACCACGGCCGCGACCCCCTGCTGGCGCATGAGGTTGACGAGGGCGAGCTCGCGCTCGGGGTCGTCGCCGGTCGTGCCCACCAGCGACAGCCATCCCCGCAGGGTGGCGGCGCCCTCGACGCCCTTGGCCACGTGGGCGAACGCGGCACCGGTGATGTTGTTGATGAGGATCGCGACGGTGGGTGTGCCGCCCCCGGCGAGCGAGCGGGCGTGCGCGTTGGTGACGTAGTCCAGATCGCGGACGACCTTCATCACCTTGCGGCGCAGGTCCTCGGAGACGGGATAGTTCCCGGACAGTACCCGGGAGACGCTGGCCACGGACACCCCGGCCCGCTCGGCCACGTCCCGGATGGTGGCCCGTCCGACGTCCCCCGACGCCTTGCGCTGACTCACCCTTGCGGCTCCTTAGCGACAGTGGCCCGGCACCGGGCCCCGGAAACCGTATCCCATTGTTACTACAGCACGATTCCGACGGCGTGGACCGGAACGAGC
>NZ_RSAJ01000302.1 GCF_003933965.1 Streptomyces sp. RP5T | reverse complement strand
GCACGTAGGCTTCCCCACATGACCGGCCCCGATCCCGTGAGCCTGTGGCACCGCCTCGCCGACGCGTCCGTCCTGCTCGACGGCTTCCACGCCCTCAAGCACGCCGTGCGCTTCGGGGCTCGGGTCCCGGTGGCGGTCGCCGTCGACCGGGCCGCCGCGCTCGCCCTGGCCGAGGAGCTGGCGCCGGACGTACGGGACACCCTGGACGCGCTGCTGACGCAGGTCCCGGAGTCGGTGTACACGTCCCTCGTGCCGCGCCCGCATCCCACGGCGGTGGCCGCCCTCGCCGTACGGCCGCCCCGCGCCGACCATCTGGACAGGCTGGCGCACGCACCGCGTACCGCCCCGGTCGTGGTCCTCGACAATCCGCGCAACCTGGGCAACGCCGGGGCCGTGATCCGGCTGGCCGCGGGCTTCGGGGCGACCGGCGTGGTCACCACGGGCACGCTCGACCCCTGGCACCCGACGGTCGTACGCGGTGGGGCGGGCCTGCACTTCGCGACCGCGGTGGAGCGCCTGACGGTCGCCGAGCTGCCGCCCGGCCCGGTGTTCGCGCTGGACCCGGAGGGCGACGACATCCGGGCCGTGAAGCTCCCGGACGACGCCGTCCTCGCCTTCGGCTCGGAGCGCAGCGGGCTGTCGCCCGAACTACGCGCGCGTGCCGATCACCTGGTGGCTCTTCCGATGCGCCCCCAGGTCTCCAGCTACAACCTGGCGACCAGTGTCGCGATGACCCTCTACCACTGGAGCCTCGGCGGGTCCTAGGCCTCCCGGCGCACCTCGACCACCCGGAACCGGTTGGCGACGAAGGCCCCGTCGCACAGCGCGGAGTTGGCCGCCGGGTTGCCTCCCGAGCCGTGGAAGTCGGAGAAGGCGGCCGTCTGGTTGACGTACACCCCGCCGACCAGGTTCAGCGACAGCTGCGCCGCCTCCTCCAGGCAGACCTCCTGGACGGCCTGCTCGACCTCCTCGTCGGTGGTGTACGCGCCGACCGTCATCGCGCCCTTCTCGCGGATCGTGCGCCGCAGCAGCTCCACCGCGTCGGAGGCCGAGTCGACCGCGACGGCGAAGGAGACGGGACCGAAGCACTCGCTCATGTAGGCGGCCTCGTCGTCCGGCTTGGCCCCGTCGAGCTTGACGATCACGGGGGTGCGCACGACCGCGCCCGGGAACTCCGGGTTGGCGACCTCGCGCGAGGCGAGAGCGACTTCGCCGAGCCCCGCCGCGGCCTCCAGGCGCGCCTTCACGTCCGGGTTGACGATCGCGCCCAGCAGCGCGTTCGCGCGCGCGTCGTCGCCGAGCAGGCCCTCGACCGACCGGGCGAGGTCCGAGACGACCTCGTCGAAGGTCTTGGGGCCCTCGTCGGTGCGGATGCCGTCCCGGGGGATGAGCAGGTTCTGCGGGGTCGTGCACATCTGGCCGCTGTACAGGGACAGGGAGAAGGCCAGGTTGGAGAGCATCCCCTTGTAGTCGCCGGCCGACTCCACGAGCACGGTGTTGACGCCGGCCTTCTCCGTGTAGACCTGCGCCTGGCGGGCGTTGGCCTCCAGCCAGTCGCCGAACTGCGTCGAGCCGGTGTAGTCGATGACGCGGATCTCGGGGCGCGTGGCCAGGGTCTTGGCGATGCACTCGCCGGGACGCTCGGCGGCGAGCGCGACCAGGTTCGGGTCGAAGCCCGCCTCGGCGAGGACGTCCCGCGCGACCTGGACCGTGAGTGCCAGCGGCAGCACCGCGCGCGGGTGCGGCTTCACCAGGACCGCGTTGCCGGTGGCCAGGGAGGCGAACAGGCCCGGATAGCCGTTCCACGTGGGGAAGGTGTTGCAGCCGATGACCAGGCCGATCCCCCGCGGGACCGGTGTGAACTGCTTGGTCAGCGCGAGCGGGTCGCGCTTGCCCTGCGGCTTGATCCACTCCGCGGTGTCGGGGGTGCGGACCTGCTCCACGTACGCGTACGCCACCGCCTCCAGGCCGCGGTCCTGCGCGTGCGGGCCGCCCGCCTGGAACGCCATCATGAAGGCCTGGCCGCTGGTGTGCATGACCGCGTGCGCGAACTCGTGGGTCCGGTCGCTGATCCGCTTGAGGATCTCCAGGCAGACCACCGCGCGCGTCTCCGCGCCCGCGTCCCGCCACGCCTTCTGGCCCGCCTTCATCGCGGGCAGCAGCACGTCCACGTCCGCGTGCGGGTACTCGACGCCCAGCTCGATGCCGTACGGCGAGACCTCGCCGCCCACGAAGCCGTCCGTGCCGGGCTGGCCGAGGTCGAGGCGGGTGCCCAGCAGGGCGTCGAAGGCGGCCTTGCCCGCGGCCATGTCCAGGCTGCCGTGCTCCCCGTAGGCCTTGGGGTGCTCGGGGTGCGGGGACCAGTACGCGCGGGTGCGGATCGCCTCCAGCGCCTGGTCGAGGGTGGGCCGGTGCTTGGCGATCAGCTCGTGGGCGGTCAGTTCGGCGGCCATGCGGGACCAACTCCTCGTCTTTCGAACTCTTCGTCGAGCTCATGACCTGGGCAGAAACATGGGCAGGAACAGCCAGACAGAGTTAGAGTAACCGAACGATCGGTCGGGACAAGGGGGTCCGCCGCATCTGTGGAAAACCCCGTGCGGGAGGATCGCGCACATGACAGGACTCGACCTCAGCAGCCCCGTGGCCGTCGTCGGCACCGGCACCATGGGCCAGGGCATCGCCCAGGTCGCGCTGGTCGCCGGGCACCCCGTGCGGCTGTACGACGCCGCCCCCGGCCGGGCCCGGGAGGCCGCCGACGCGATCGCCGCCCGCCTGGACCGGCTCGTCGAGAAGGACCGGCTCACCGCCGCAGGACGGGACGCCGCGCGCGCCCGTCTCGTGGCCGCCGAGCAGCTCACCGACCTCGCGGACTGCACGCTGGTCGTCGAGGCCGTCCTGGAGCGGCTGGACGTCAAGCAGCAGCTGTTCCGGGAGCTGGAGGAGGTCGTGGGCGAGGACTGCCTGCTCGCCACCAACACCTCCTCCCTGTCGGTGACGGCCGTCGCCGGCGCCCTGCGCAACCCGGGCCGCTTCGTGGGCCTGCACTTCTTCAACCCCGCCCCGCTGCTGCCGCTGGTCGAGGTCGTCTCCGGGTTCGCCACCGACGTCTCCTCGGCCACGCGCGCGTACGAGACGGCCCGCGCCTGGGGCAAGACACCGGTCGCCTGCGCCGACACCCCCGGCTTCATCGTCAACCGCATCGCGCGGCCCTTCTACGCCGAGGCGTTCGCGGTGTACGAGGCCCAGGGTGCCGAGCCCGCCACCATCGACGCGGTCCTGCGCGAGTGCGGCGGCTTCAAGATGGGCGCGTTCGAGCTGACCGACCTGATCGGACAGGACGTCAACGAGTCCGTGACGCACTCCGTGTGGCGCTCCTTCTTCCAGGACGTGCGCTTCACGCCCTCCCTGGCCCAGCAGCGCCTGGTCGAGTCGGGCCGGCTCGGCCGCAAGAGCGGGCGGGGCTGGTACGACTACACCGACGGCGCCGAGCGCGACGAGCCGCACACCGCGGAGCCCGCCCAGGCGCCCGCGTACGTCGTCGCCGAGGGCGATCTGGGCCCGGCGTCCGAACTGCTCGCGCTGATCCGCGAGGCGGGCATCCAGGTCCGCGAGGACGAGGAGGACCACGGCACCCGTCTGGTCCTGCCGAGCGGCGGGCAGCTCGCGCTCGCCGACGGACAGACCTCGGTGGAGTTCCGGGACGTCGTCTACTTCGACCTAGCGCTCGACTACCGCAGGGCCACGCGCATCGCCCTGTCCGCCTCCCAGGACACCTCGCAGCAGACGCTCACCGAGGCCGTCGGGCTCTTCCAGGCGCTCGGCAAGGACGTCAGCGTCATCGGGGACGTGCCCGGCATGATCGTCGCCCGTACGGTCGCCCGGATCGTCGACCTCGCGCACGACGCCGTCGCCAAGGGCGTGGCCACCAAGGAGGACATCGACACCGCCATGCGGCTCGGGGTGAACTACCCGCTCGGCCCCTTCGAGTGGAGCCGCCGGCTCGGCCGCAACTGGGCCTACGCCCTCCTCGACGACCTGCACCTGCGCGACCCGTCCGGACGGTACGCGCCCTCGCTCGCGCTGTACCGGCACGCGTACGCCTCCGACAAGCGGGAGGGCAGCACCTCATGACGACCGCCAAGCGCGACACGTACACCCCCGAGACGCTGCTGTCCGTCGCCGTCCAGGTCTTCAACGAGCGCGGCTACGACGGCACCTCCATGGAGCACCTCTCCAAGGCCGCGGGCATCTCCAAGTCGTCGATCTACCACCACGTGTCCGGCAAGGAGGAGCTCCTGCGCCGGGCCGTCAGCCGGGCCCTGGACGGGCTCTTCGGGATCCTCGACGAGGAGCACGCGCGCGTGGGCCCTGCCTCCGCCCGCCTGGAGTACGTCGTGCGGCGCATGGTCGAGGTGCTGATCGCCGAACTGCCGTACGTGACCCTGCTGCTGCGGGTGCGCGGCAACACCGGCACCGAGCGCTGGGCCCTGGAGCGCCGCCGGGACTTCGACCACCGGGTCGCCGAGCTCCTGAAGGCGGCCGCGGCCGACGGTGACGTACGCGGCGACGTGGAGGTGCGCCTGGCGACCCGTCTGGTCTTCGGGATGATCAATTCCATCGTGGAGTGGTACCGCCCGGACGGCCGCGGCATGAACGAACGCGAAGTCGCCGACGCGGTGGCCCAGTTGATCTTCGGTGGCCTGCGCCGGACCTCCTGACCTCAGCCCTGCGGTTCCAGGTCCTCCTCCTCGAAGACCAGCAGGGTGCGTGTGCTGAGGACCTCCGGGATGGCCTGGAGGCGGGTGAGGACCAGTTCGCGCAGGGACCGGTTGTCCGGGGTGTGGACGAGCAGCAGTACGTCGAAGTCACCGCCCACCAGCGCGATGTGCGACGCCCCGGGCAGCTGCCGGAGCTGTTCGCGGACCGTGCGCCAGGAGTTCTGGACGATCTTCAGGGTGATGTACGCCGAGGTCCCCTGCCCGGCCCGCTCGTGGTGGACGCGGGCGCCGAAGCCGCGGATGACGCCGTCCTCGACGAGCCGGTTGATCCGCGCGTAGGCGTTGGCCCGGGAGACATGGACCCGTTCGGCGACCGAGCGTATGGACGCGCGGCCGTCCGCCTGGAGCATCTTGAGGATGTCCTGATCGATGGCGTCGAGCGGACGCGGGGGCGGAAGAGGCACCCCGCCCTCCGTGCCGTCGGCCATTTGTTCAGGTGCCATGTCCCCCCGCCTCCCTACCATGGACGTACTGCGTCCATCACAGGCTGTGGAGAACCGTTTGTCCACAGCCTGAGGGGGCCTGTAGCCAAAATGTGCCGACGACCGAACAATCGGTAGGTGAGGCGCCTCACAGCCGTGGTGCGCCACCAGCCGCTCCCACGAGGAGGTGCCGTCATGACGGTCATGGAGCAGCGGGGCGCGTACCGGCCATCGCCGCCGCCCGCCTGGCAGCCCCGCACGGACCCCGTGCCCCTGCTGCCCGACGCGGAACCCCATCGCGTCCTCGGTACCGACGCGGCCGCACAGGCCGACCCGGCCCTGCTGAAGCGGCTGTACGCCGAGCTGGTGCGCGGCCGCCGCTACAACACGCAGGCCACCGCCCTCACCAAGCAGGGCCGCCTCGCCGTCTACCCCTCCAGCACCGGCCAGGAGGCCTGCGAGATCGCCGCCGCGCTGGTCCTCCAGGAGCGGGACTGGCTCTTCCCCAGCTACCGCGACACCCTCGCCGCCGTCGCCCGGGGCCTGGACCCCGTGCAGGCGCTGACCCTCCTGCGCGGCGACTGGCACACCGGCTACGACCCGCGCGAGCACCGGGTGGCCCCGCTGTGCACCCCCCTCGCCACCCAGCTCCCGCACGCCGTCGGCCTGGCGCACGCCGCCCGCCTCAAGGGCGACGACGTGGTCGCGCTCGCCATGGTCGGCGACGGCGGCACCAGCGAGGGCGACTTCCACGAGGCGCTGAACTTCGCCGCCGTATGGCAGGCCCCGGTGGTCTTCCTGGTCCAGAACAACGGCTTCGCGATCTCCGTCCCGCTCGCCAAGCAGACCGCGGCCCCGTCGCTGGCCCACAAGGCCGTCGGCTACGGCATGCCCGGGCGCCTGGTCGACGGCAACGACGCGGCCGCCGTGCACGAGGTCCTCACCGCCGCCGTGCGCCACGCGCGCGCGGGCGGCGGACCCACCCTGGTGGAGGCGATCACGTACCGCGTGGACGCCCACACCAACGCCGACGACGCGACCCGCTACCGCGTCGACGCCGAGGTCGAGACCTGGCGCGGGCACGACCCGATCGCCCTCCTGGAACACGAACTGACCGAGCGCGGCCTGATCGACGAGGCCGGCATCGAGGACGTGCGCCAGGACGCCGAGGACTTCGCCGCCGGACTGCGCGAGCGCATGAACCAGGACCCGGCCCTCGACCCCATGGACCTGTTCGCCCACGTCTACGCCGAGCCCACCCCGCAACTGCGCGAGCAGCAGGCCCAGTTGCGTGCCGAGCTCGAAGCCGAGCACGACTCCCACGGGGGGACGCACCGATGACCACCGTCGCCCTCAAGCCGGCCACCATGGCCCAGGCCCTCACGCGCGCGCTGCGCGACGCGATGGCGGCCGACCCCACCGTGCACGTCATGGGCGAGGACGTCGGCACCCTCGGCGGTGTCTTCCGGGTCACCGACGGACTGGCCAAGGAGTTCGGCGAGGACCGTTGCACCGACACTCCGCTCGCCGAGGCGGGCATCCTCGGCACGGCCGTCGGCATGGCGATGTACGGGTTGCGGCCGGTCGTGGAGATGCAGTTCGACGCCTTCGCCTACCCGGCGTTCGAGCAGCTCATCAGCCATGTGGCGAAGATGCGCAACCGCACGCGCGGGGCGATGCCGCTCCCGATCACCATCCGGGTCCCCTACGGCGGCGGCATCGGCGGGGTGGAGCACCACAGCGACGCCTCCGAGGCCTACTACATGGCGACCCCGGGACTGCACGTCGTGACGCCCGCGACCGTCGCCGACGCCTACGGGCTGCTGCGCGCCGCCATCGCCTCCGACGACCCCGTGGTCGTCCTGGAGCCCAAGCGGCTGTACTGGTCGAAGGACGCCTGGAACCCGGACGACCCGCAGACCGTCGAACCGATCGGCCGCGCGGTGGTGCGGCGCCCCGGCCGGAGCGCCACACTCATCACGTACGGGCCGTCCGTACCCGTGTGTCTCGAAGCCGCCGAGGCCGCGCGGGACGAAGGGTGGGACCTCGAAGTGGTCGACCTGCGCTCGCTGGTGCCGTTCGACGACGACACGGTCGCGGCCTCCGTACGGCGGACCGGACGGGCGGTCGTCGTGCACGAGTCGGGTGGGTTCGGCGGACCGGGCGGGGAGATCGCGGCCAGGGTCACCGAGCGCTGCTTCCACCATCTGGAGGCGCCGGTGCTGCGTGTGGCCGGGTTCGACATCCCCTATCCGCCGCCGATGCTGGAGCGTCACCACCTGCCCGGTGTGGACCGGATCCTGGACGCCGTGGGGCGTCTGCAGTGGGAGGCGGGGAGCTGATGGCGCAGGTTCTGGAGTTCAGGCTGCCGGATCTCGGCGAGGGCCTGACCGAGGCGGAGATCGTCCGCTGGCTGGTGGAGGTCGGCGACGTCGTCGCGGTTGACCAGCCGGTCGTCGAGGTCGAGACGGCCAAGGCGATGGTCGACGTTCCCTGCCCCTACGCCGGTGTCGTCACGGCCCGTTTCGGCGAGGAGGGCAGCGAACTCCCGGTGGGGTCACCGCTCATCACGGTGGCCGTCGGGGCGCAGGCGTCCGAGCCCGACACGCGGTCCGAGAGCTCGGGCAACGTCCTGGTCGGGTACGGCACCTCGGAGGCGCCCGCGCGTCGGCGCAGGGTGCGCCGGGAGCAGCAGGTTCCTGTCCCGGTGAACGGCACGTCGGCAGCTCCCGAGGTGGCCGAGGGCCCGGTTCCCGTGATCTCCCCGCTGGTGCGCCGCCTCGCCCGCGAGAACGGCCTCGACCTCAGGGAACTCACCGGCTCCGGCCCCGACGGCCTGATCCTCCGGGCCGACGTCGAGTACGCGCTGCGTGCCGCCGCCGCACCCGGGCGCCCCGCACCGGCCCCGGAAGCCGCACCGGCACCCGCCTCGAAGACCCCGGCGGCACCGCCGTCCACCGCCACCGCGGCGACCCGTATCCCCCTCAAGGGCGTCCGGGGCGTGGTGGCCGACAAGCTGTCGCGCAGCCGGAGCGAGATCCCCGACGCCACCTGCTGGGTGGACGCCGACGCGACGGAACTGATGCGCGCGCGTGCCGCGATGAACGCGGCCGGCGGACCGAAGATCTCCCTGCTCGCACTCCTCGCCCGCATCTGCACCGCGGCCCTCGCCCGGTTCCCCGAGCTCAACTCGACGGTGGACACGGCGGCCAGGGAGATCGTGCGGCTGGACGCCGTGCACCTCGGGTTCGCCGCGCAGACCGAGCGGGGACTCGTCGTACCGGTGGTGAAGGACGCCCACGCGCGGGACGCCGAGTCGCTGTCCGCCGAGTTCGCCAGGCTCACCGAGGCGGCCCGCACCGGGAGCCTGACCCCCGCGGAACTCACCGGCGGCACCTTCACGTTGAACAACTACGGCGTGTTCGGTGTCGACGGCTCCACCCCGATCATCAACCACCCCGAGGCGGCCATGCTCGGTGTCGGCCGCATCATCCCCAAGCCGTGGGTCCACGAGGGCGAGCTGGCGGTGCGCCAGGTCGTCCAGCTCTCGCTCACCTTCGACCACCGGGTGTGCGACGGCGGCACCGCGGGCGGCTTCCTGCGGCACGTGGCGGACTGCGTGGAACAGCCGGCGGTGCTGCTGCGCACCCTGTGACCGGACCCCCAGGCGCCCCATGACCGGACACCCACGCACCCTGTGACCCGGCATCCGTCCACCCCGACCGGGCATCCGTCCACCCCGATCGCGCGCCTTCGTCCCGGCGGCGCGCGATCCCGGGGCCGCCGCACGTTCCCTGTGATCGTGACGGCACGCATACTCGGGGGGTGACCTCGTACGAGACCCCGCGCGATGCGGACACCGGCCCTGGGTACGACGTGGTCGTGCTCGCCGGGGGCGCCGCCCGGCGGCTCGGCGGCGCGGACAAGCCCGGTCTGCGGGTGGGCGGACGCGCCCTGCTCGACCGCGTCCTCGCGGCCTGCGCCGACGCGGCCACCACCGTCGTCGTCGCCGACCCCCGCCCCCTCGCCCGGCCGGTGATCTGGGCCCGCGAGGACCCGCCCGGCGGCGGCCCGCTGGCCGCCCTGGACGCCGGTCTGCGGCACACCACGGCCCGGTACGTCCTGGTGCTCTCCGCCGACCTGCCCTTCCTCCAGGAGGGCACCGCACGACTGCTGCTGACCGTCCTGCGCACGGGCGGCGCCGACGGCGTGCTGCTCACCGACGCCGACGGCCGCGACCAGCCGCTGGTGGCCGCGTACCGCACCTCCTCGCTGCGCACCGAACTCGCCGCACTCACCAAGGAGCACGGCTTGCTCACCGGTCTTCCGCTGCGCCGGCTGACCGCCGTGCTCGACCTCACCCGCGTCCCCGACCCCGTCGCGTCCTTCGACTGCGACACCTGGGACGACATCGCCACCGCCAGGGCACGCATCAGGGAGCATGGGCACGTGTTGGATGAATGGATTTCCGCAGTCAAGGACGAGCTGGGCATCGAACTCGACGTCGACACCGGCGTGCTGCTCGACCTCGCCCGGGACGCCGCGCACGGCGTGGCCAGGCCGGCGGCACCACTGACCACCTTCCTCGTCGGCTATGCCGCCGCACGGGCGGGCGGCGATCCCGAGGCGGTCGCCGAGGCCTCCCGCAAGGCGGCGGCCCTGGCCGAGCGCTGGGCGAAGGAGTCCGACGGGGAGAGCGCCGCAGGGCCCGGCGAAGCCTCCGGCAACCGCCCGGACGCCGGATGACCGCCCGGTCCGTGCGCGCCGGCGAGCACGCCGGCCCGGCCCAGGACGCCGACGATCTCGACGTCGAGGAGGCGCTGGCCCTGGTGAGAGAGGACAACGGCAC
>NZ_RSAJ01000301.1 GCF_003933965.1 Streptomyces sp. RP5T | reverse complement strand
CCCCCAGGGGCTCCGCCCCTTCTACCCAGGCGGGGACTGCGTCTCCTGCACCCCGCGCCAGGGCTTCGCCCGCTGGTCGGCCATGGGCCCGGGCTCCAGGTCCGGATCGTTGGCGGACGCCTCGGCCTGCGGCGGCAGGGGGCAGCGCGGGCCTTCCGCCGTTCCGACGCCCCGTTCTCGCCCGATCCCCACCTCCTGCTTCTCCTGACACCTTCTTCTGCGGTGTGTGACAGGAATAGGTGTCGCGGGGGCAGGTGCTGAGCAAGACGGAGGTGATCGGCAGTGGCCGACGAGCAGCAGGGACAGGCGTTCCGTATCGAGCACGACTCCATGGGCGAGGTCCGGGTGCCGGCGGACGCCAAGTGGCGGGCGCAGACCCAGCGGGCGGTGGAGAACTTCCCCGTCTCCGGGCAGCGGATCGAGCGGGCGCACATCGAGGCGCTGGCCCGGATCAAGGGGGCGGCCGCGAAGGTGAACGCGCGGCTGAACGTGCTCGACAAGGATGTCGCCGAGGCGATCCAGGAGGCCGCCGACGAGGTGGCCCGCGGCGACTGGGACGCGCACTTCCCGGTCGACGTCTTCCAGACCGGCTCCGGTACCTCGTCCAACATGAACACCAACGAGGTCATCGCGACACTGGCCACCGAGCGGCTCGGCCGTGACGTGCACCCCAACGACCACGTCAACGCCTCCCAGTCGTCCAACGACGTCTTCCCCTCGTCCATCCACATCGCCGCCACCGCCGCCGTCACGCGGGATCTCATCCCCGCGCTCCAGCACCTCGCTGACGCCCTCGGCCGCAAGTCCGAGGAGTTCTCCGACGTCGTGAAGTCGGGGCGGACCCATCTGATGGACGCCACTCCGGTGACCCTGGGCCAGGAGTTCGCGGGGTACGCCGCGCAGATCAGGTACGGCGTCGAGCGCCTCACCGCCTCGCTGCCCCGGCTCGCCGAGCTGCCGTTGGGCGGTACCGCGGTCGGCACCGGCATCAACACCCCGCCCGGTTTCTCGGCCGCCGTCATCGAGGAGGTGGCCCGCACCACCGGGCTGCCGCTGACCGAGGCGCGGGACCACTTCGAGGCGCAGGGCGCCCGGGACGGGATCGTCGAGACCAGCGGGCAGCTCAGGACCATCGCGGTCGGGCTCACGAAGATCGCCAACGACCTGCGGTGGATGTCGTCGGGGCCGAGGACGGGGCTGGCCGAGATCTCGCTGCCCGATCTCCAGCCCGGTTCGTCCATCATGCCCGGCAAGGTCAACCCGGTGATCCCGGAGGCCGTGCTGATGGTCGCGGCCCAGGTCATCGGGAACGACGCCACCGTGGCGACCGCCGGCGCGGCCGGCAACTTCGAGCTCAACGTCATGCTGCCGGTGATCGCGAAGAACGTCCTGGAGTCGATCCGGCTGCTCGCCAACGTCTCCCGGCTGCTCGCCGACCGGACCGTCGACGGCATCGTCGCGCACCGCGAACGGGCCCGTGAGTACGCCGAGTCCTCGCCCTCCGTGGTCACCCCGCTCAACAAGTACATCGGGTACGAGGAGGCCGCCAAGGTCGCCAAGAAGGCCCTCGCCGAGCGGCGGACGATCCGGGAGGTCGTACTGGAGGGCGGTTATGTCGAACGCGGCGATCTGACGGCCGAACAACTCGACGAGGCACTGGATGTCCTGCGGATGACACGGCCGTAACCTTTCCCGCGCGCGCGTGAACCGTGACGCGTACCGCAGCGTCGTATGCCTATGGCACCTAATATCTGTTCATGGCAGACGGTGGAGCGGTGAGAGCGGTGGAAGCGGGTACGACGGCGCGTTTCTGGGAGCCCGGGAGTCAGATCCTGTGGCGTTACCGGGAGAACGCCGGCGAGCAGTTCCACATCGCCCGCCCCGTGACCGTCGTGCGTGACGACGAGGATCTGCTCGCCGTGTGGCTGGCACCGGGCACTGAGTGTGTGCGGCCGGTGCTGGCCGACGGCACGCCGGTGCACGCCGAGCCGCTGGAGTCCCGTTACACCAAGCCGCGTTCGGTGCGGCGGGGCCGCTGGTTCGGTACCGGGGTGCTGAAGCTGGCCCGGCCGGGGCTGCCGTGGTCGGTGTGGCTGTTCTGGGAGCCGGGCTGGCGGTTCAAGAACTGGTACGTGAACCTGGAGGAGCCGCTGGCCCGTTGGGCCGGAGGTGTGGATTCCGAGGATCACTTCCTGGACATCACCGTGGACCCGGACCGGGGTTGGCAGTGGCGGGACGAGGACGAGTTCGCGCAGGCCCAGCGGGACGGGCTGATGGGCCCGGACCTGGCCGAACAGGTCAGATCGGCGGGGCGGTCCGCGGTGCGGGTGATCCGCGCCTGGGGCCCGCCGTTCTCGGACGGATGGCCCGACTGGCGGCCCGATCCGGGCTGGACCGTGCCGCGGCTTCCGGAAGACTGGGACCGTATGCCCGCGCACTTGTCCTCGTGAGACCCTTGATGTGCCCCCGGGCTGCAAACGTAGGATCGTCCTCCGCAAGAGTGCGCAGCGGCAACTACCGAAGCGGGCACTGTGCTTGACCGATCGTCACCGAGGGGCGGCAGGACGTGAGCGTGGGGTACGAGGGCAATTCCGCTACGGGCCGCGGAAGGTTGACCGAAAACGCAGGAACAGCCCCTGACCACGCGGGAATTCCGTTCCTGGGACACGCATTCCGGGTATCGGGATTTCGGCGGGACCCACTGCGCGTGAGGCGCGCAGCCCCGGACGGACGGATTCGACACGCGTGACGGAGCACCCGACCTCCTTCGAGCGCCCCCAGCCGGGCGTCGACCCCACGGACCCCCGCGGGGCGCTCCTGCGTTCCCCGGCGCCGCCGCCCGCCCACGGCGCGGAGGCGTCGGCCGCTTTACCGCTCCAGGCACGTTCGGGTGATCCCGCGTCGGAGGCACCCGTCGCCCAGGCGGGCAACAGCACGACCGGCAGGACCGGTACGACCGGCAACAACAAGGACATGGGCATGAACCCGGCCGGTACCGGCCCCGAGCACTCCCAGCCGGCCGCCGCCGAGCCGGACACGCACCGGCCGCGGCCCGTCCCCGAGGGGGTCCCGGTCCAGCCGGGCGGTGAGGGCGAGCGGTCGTCCCAGAGCGGTGACGAACGCCGTAGCGGGCAGGGGCTGCCTCCGGGCCGGCCCACCCCCATGCGGCGCGACGGCGACCGGCTGCGCTTCGTGGGCGCGGCGACCCGTCGGATCGCCCGGGGCATCGACCTGGACGAGATCGTGATGGGTCTGTGCCGGGCGACCGTGCCGACGTTCTCGGACGCGATCCTCGTCTATCTGCGCGACCCGCTGCCGGTCGGCGACGAGCGGCCCACCGGTCCCCTCGTGCTGCGGCTGCGGCGCAGTGACCGCATTCCGCAGCAGGAGCGGGACCTGGAGGACGGCATCCTGCCGGTGCCGGTGCCGGAGAACCCGACCGAGCTGGACGGGCTCGGCACCGAACTGTGCGAGGTGCAGCCCGGCAGCGCGCTCGCCGAGGTGCTGCGCGGGGTGCGGCCGGTCTTCACGGACACGCCCGCGGCCCATGCGGCGCTGCCCGAACTGCTCGGCGAGGGCTGCGAGTTCGCCGTGCCCTCGGGCCGGCGGGCGATCCTCGCCCCGCTGCGCGGCCGGCGCCGGGTCATCGGCGCGGCCCTGTTCCTGCGCCGCCCCGACCGCATCCCCTTCGACCCGGACGACCTGCTCGTCGCCGCCCAGCTCGCCACGCACAGCGCGCTGGGCATCGACAAGGCGGTCCTGTACGGCCGTGAGGCGTACATCGCCGACGAGCTGCAGCGCACCATGCTGCCGGAAACGCTCCCGCGGCCGACCGGCGTGCGGCTGGCCTCGCGCTATCTGCCGGCCGCCGAGACGGCCCGGGTGGGCGGTGACTGGTACGACGCGATCCCGCTGCCCGGCAGCCGGGTCGCCCTGGTCGTGGGAGACGTCATGGGGCACTCCATGACCTCGGCGGCGATCATGGGCCAGCTGCGGACGACCGCGCAGACCCTCGCCGGTCTCGACCTGCCCCCGCAGGAGGTGCTGCACCACCTCGACGAGCAGGCCCAGCGGCTCGGTACGGACCGCATGGCGACCTGCCTCTACGCCGTCTACGACCCGGTCTCGCACCGCATCACCATCGCCAACGCCGGTCATCCGCCGCCGGTGCTGCTGCACCTGGGCGGCCGGGCGGAGGTGCTGCGGGTGCCTCCGGGTGCGCCGATCGGTGTCGGTGGCGTCGACTTCGAGGCCGTGGAACTGGACGCTCCGGCCGGGGCGACCCTGCTGCTCTACACCGACGGGCTGGTGGAGTCGCGGCTTCGGGACGTGTGGACCGGCATAGAGCAGCTGCGGGAGAAGCTCGCCGCGACCGCGCAGCTGACCGGGCCGGATCATCCGCCACCGCTGGAGGCGCTGTGCGACGAGGTGCTCGACATGCTCGGTCCCGGTGACCGGGACGACGACATCGCGCTGCTCGCGGCCCGCTTCGACGGGATCGCGCCGAGTGATGTGGCGTACTGGTTCCTGGAGCCGGAGGACGCGGCCCCGGGCCGCGCCCGGCGGCTCGCGCGGCGGGCGCTTTCCCGGTGGGGCATGGAGGATCTGACCGACTCCGTGGAGCTGCTGGTCAGTGAGGTCGTGACGAACGCCGTGCGGTACGCGACGCGCCCGGTGACGCTCCGGCTGCTGCGGACCGACGTCCTGCGGTGCGAGGTCGGGGACGACGTGCCGCAGCTGCCGCGGCTGCGGCAGGCACGGGCCACCGACGAGGGCGGGCGCGGGCTCTACCTCGTCAATCGGCTCGCCCGGCGGTGGGGCGCCACCCGTCTGAGCACCGGCAAGGTGGTGTGGTTCGAGCTCAACAGGGGCTAGGGAACGAGAGAGGGGGCGCCCGGTGACACCGGGCGCCCCCTCTCTCGTGCTACTGGTTCTGGTTCCCGCTGCCGGGGTCGAACGGGTTCAGCGGTGAGGTCGACGTCTCCACCGGAGTGCTCTGCTCACCGGTCGGCGCGCTCTGCGACGGCGTCTCCGAAGGAGTTTCCGACGGGGTCTCCGACGGCGTCTCCGAGGGCGTCTCGGACGGGGTCTCCGACGGCGTCTCCGAGGGCGTCTCGGACGGGGTCGGAGAGGGCTTCGGGGTCCAGGTCGGCTGGACCGCGGCGCCCTGGTCGGTGTCCAGGTCGAACTTGGTGTTCCTGGCCGCGACGCCGAAGGTGTACTCCGCCCAGATCTGGGCCGGGAAGCCACCGCCGTTGACGCGGTCCAGGCCGGCGGTCTTGTACAGCTTGCTCTGGGCGCCGGTCTTGGCGTCCTCGCCGAACAGGCCGACCGAGGTGACCAGGTCCGGGGTGTAGCCGGTGAACCAGGCCGAGAGGTTGTCGTCCGAGGTACCCGTCTTGCCGGCGACCTTGCGGCCGTCGCGGGCCGGGTTCTCCGCCACGGAGATCTTCGCCGTACCGTCGGCGACCACGCCGGTCAGGACCGAGGTCACGGTGTCGGCGGCCTCGCGGCTGATCACCTGTTCGCCGATCGGGTCGGGCAGCTGGACCTCGCTGCCGCCCTGCTCGGCCGACTTGATGATGCTCGGCGTGACCTGCTTGCCGTGGTTGTCGAGGGTGGCGTAGACGGAGGCCATCTGGAGCGGGCTCGCGCCCATGGTGCCCAGGGTGTAGGCGGGCAGCGCCCTCAGCTTGCCGGTGTCCATGCCGAGCTTGGTGGCGGTCGCGAGCACCTTGTCCATGCCGACGTCGACGCCCATCTGCGCGAAGACGGAGTTGATGGACTGGTTCATCGCCGTCTGGACGGTGACCTGCTTGCCGTAGCTCCGGTCGTCCTCGTTCTCGGGGGCGAAGCCGACCTTGTTGCCGTTGCCGTCGACGACCTGGCGCTTGCTGGTGCCGTCGTAGACCGTGTTCGCGCCGATCGGCTTGCCGCTGTGCGTCTCGGAGCCGTTCTCCAGCGCGGCGGCGAGGATCACCGGCTTGAACGTCGAGGCGGGCTGGTAGTCGGTGCGGTTGGCGTTGCTGATGTAGTGCTTGGTGTAGTCCTGGCCGCCGTACAGGGCGACGATCTTCCCGGTCTTGGGGTCGACGGAGACGGCACCGGCCTGGACGTTCTTGTCCACCGGGCGCTTCTTCGGGTCCAGCTTGCTGATCAGCTGGCTCTTGACGGACTTCTCCAGCTTCGACTGCTTCTTCTTGTCGATGTTGAGGGTGATGGTCCAGCCCGAGTTCTCGACCCGGGCCTCCGCCTCGTCCTGGGTGATGCCCTGCGTCTTGACGAGCTGCTTCTCCAGCTGCTGGTTGGCGAGCTTGACCAGGTAGCCCTTCTGGCCCTCCAGGCCGGGGGCGGCCTTGGGCTCCTTGGGCACCGGGAACTTCATGGCGGCGCGCTCGGTCTTGTCCAGCCAGCCCTGCCCGACCATGTTGTCCAGGACGTAGTTCCAGCGGGCCTGCACGAGCTTCTTGCCGGTGGGGCTGGCGACCGCCCAGTCGTACTGGCTCGGGGCCTGGAGCAGCGCGGCGAGGTAGGCGCCCTGCTCGACGCTGAGCTTCTTGGCGTCGACGCGGTAGTAGTCCTGGGCGGCGGCCTGGATGCCGTAGGCGCCGCGGCCGTAGTAGCTGGTGTTGATGTAGCCCGCGAGGATCTTGTCCTTGGACGTCGTGCGGTCCACCTTCAACGAGATGACCAGTTCGCGCAGCTTGCGGGTGACGGTCTGGTCCTGGTCGAGGTAGTAGTTCTTGACGTACTGCTGGGTGATCGTGGAGCCACCCTGCTTGCCCTTGCCGGACAGGGTGTTGATGAGGCCGCGGGCGGTGCCCTTGAGGTCGACGCCGGAGTCCGTGTAGAAGGTCTTGTTCTCCGCCGCCACGAAGGTGCGCTGGACCTCCTTGGGCACCTCGGAGAGGTCCACGATCTCCCGGTTGGTGTCGCCGACGCGGGCCATGACCGAGCCGTCGCTCCACTCGTAGATGTTGCTCTGCTTCTGCGCGGCCGCGTTGCCCTTGGGCACGTCGATCATCATGTACATCACGATGAAGGCGCCGATGCCGAGCAGACAGAAGCCGAAGAACGTGCCGAGGATCTTCTTCCAGGTGAAGAACCGGCGTATGCCGCTCTTACCCTTCTTCGCGCCCTTCCTGCCCCGTCCCGCCGCCTTGCGCGCGGCGGCCCTGCCGCCGGTGGCGAGGCCCTCGCTCGGCGTCCCGGACGAGCGCGTGGGCGGCGCCGCGCGGCGACCACCGCGCTGACGTGCTCTTCTCTCTTCCGCTCGTCCCATGGGTCGACTCGCTCCGCTTCCTCATCGGCGGCCACACACGTTCGTGGCACAGGTCAGCTCAGAAAGCTAACACCGGTCTATATGACACAGGGCCCTCGATCCGGCCTTGGGAGGGCGTGAGAATCAGCACCCGCCTCCTCGGAACCAGACCTCCGAGAGGGCTTCGAGGTTGCCAGGACGGGGTAAAGTGATATCACTTAGCTAGAGCAGCGCTAGCCGCTCGACGACATCGACGATGGGGGACCCCTATGGCCATGGACGAATCAGTGCCCGACATGCCCGCTCCGCGCGTGCGGGAGTTCGCCGCGCACAGCATCGGCGGCGCGCTCGCGCTCCTGCTGGGCCTGGTCGGACTGCTGCTCGCCTTCTTCCTGTTCGCCGCGAGCGGGGAGAGCCCCGGGTTCGCCGTCGGCGGGGTGCTCGTACTGATAGCCGCGCTCATCTCGCTGCGCGGCCTGAACACGGTCGCGCCGGGCGAGGCCCGGGTCGTGCAGCTCTTCGGGCGCTACAAGGGCACCATCCGCCAGGACGGCCTGCGCTGGGTGAACCCCTTCACCTCCCGCACCAAGGTCTCCACCCGGGTCCGCAACCACGAGACCGCCGTCCTCAAGGTCAACGACGCCTACGGCAACCCGATCGAACTGGCCGCGGTCGTGGTGTGGAAGGTCGAGGACACCGCGCAGGCCACCTTCGAGGTGGACAACTTCGTGAAGTTCGTCGCCACCCAGACCGAGACGGCCGTACGGCACATCGCGATCGAGTACCCCTACGACGCCCACGAGGAGGACGGTCTCTCGCTGCGCGGCAACGCCGACGAAATCACCCAGAAGCTCGCCACCGAGCTGCACGCGCGCGTGGAGTCGGCCGGCGTGCAGATCATCGAGTCCCGCTTCACGCACCTCGCCTATGCGCCGGAGATCGCCTCGGCGATGCTCCAGCGGCAGCAGGCCGGTGCGGTGGTCGCGGCCCGGCGGCAGATCGTGGAGGGCGCGGTCGGCATGGTCGAGGAGGCGCTCGCCCGGATCACCGAGCGGGACATCGTGGAGCTGGACGAGGAGCGCAAGGCGGCGATGGTGTCCAACCTGATGGTGGTGCTGTGCGGCGACCGGGCCCCGCAGCCGGTCCTCAACACCGGGACGCTCTACCAGTGACGGCTCCTTCCGAGGGGGGCTCCCCCGAGCGCCGGCCTCAGCAGCGCAAGCAGGTGCTGCTGAGGCTGGACCCGCTGGTGTACGAGGCGCTCGCGCGGTGGGCCGGGGACGAACTGCGGTCGGCGAACGCGCAGATCGAGTTCCTTCTGCGCAGGGCACTGAAGGAGGCCGGCCGGCTGCCCGGTGACACCGGACCCCTGCCGCGCCGGGGCCGGCCGCCCAAGGACTCCGAGGACACGTAGAGCGCGTAGCAGAACCGTGACAATCGGCCCCCACCTGCGGTGGCTCACGCGCTGACATCCGTCTACACACTCCGCGTATACATGCGGGGTATACACCGCGTGTACAGTCCCTCCCATGTCCATCGGTCACACCCTCCTAGGGCTCCTGGAGTCCGGGCCCCGCCACGGCTACGACCTCAAGCGGGCCTTCGACGAGAAGTTCGGTCACGACCGGCCGCTGCACTACGGCCAGGTCTACTCGACGATGTCGCGACTGCTGAAGAACGGACTCGTCGAAGTCGACGGGATCGAACCCGGCGGCGGCCCCGAACGCAAGCGCTACGCCATCACCGACGCCGGGATCACCGACGTGCAGCGGTGGCTCGCCACGCCCGAGAAGCCCGAGCCGTACCTCCAGTCCACGCTGTACACCAAGGTCGTCCTCGCACTGCTCACGCACCGGGACGCCGCCGACATCCTGGACAACCAGCGCTCCGAGCACCTGCGGATGATGCGCATCCTCACCGACCGCAAGCGCAAGGGCGACCTCGCCGACCAGCTGATCTGCGACCACGCCCTGTTCCATCTGGAAGCCGACCTGCGCTGGCTGGAGCTGACCGCCGCGCGTCTCGACAAGCTCGCGGAGGTGGTGGTCAAGTGACCCCGGCCGGTTCCCTTCTCGTCGCCGACGAACTGCGCAAGACCTACGGTCCGACCGTCGCCCTCGACGGCGCCCAGTTCTCCATCCACCCCGGCGAGGTCGTCGCCGTCATGGGCCCCTCCGGCTCCGGCAAGTCGACCCTGCTGCACTGCCTCGCGGGGATCGTCACGCCCGACTCGGGCTCGATCACGTACAACGGCCAGGAGATGGCCACGATGAACGACGCCGAGCGCAGCGCCCTGCGGCGCTCCGAGTTCGGGTTCGTCTTCCAGTTCGGCCAGCTCGTCCCCGAGCTGACCTGCGTGGAGAACGTGGCGCTGCCGCTGCGGCTGAACGGCACCTCCCGCAAGGAGGCCGAGAGGACGGCCCTGGGCTGGATGGAACGCCTGGAGGTCGAGGACCTGAGGAAGAAGCGGCCCGGCGAGGTCTCCGGCGGCCAGGGGCAGCGCGTGGCCGTGGCCCGCTCCCTGGTGACCAGCCCTCGTGTGCTGTTCGCCGACGAGCCGACCGGCGCCCTCGACTCCCTCAACGGCGAGCGGGTCATGGAGCTGCTCACCGAGGCCGCCCGGTCCACCAACGCGGCCGTCGTCCTCGTCACGCACGAGGCACGGGTGGCCGCCTACTCCGACCGCGAGATCGTCGTACGGGACGGGAAGTCGCGGGACATGGAGCGGGCCGTATGAAGCGCGGGAGCTGGGGGCGCGACCTCGCCATGGGGGTCCGGTTCGCCTTCGCGGGGGGACGCG
>NZ_RSAJ01000300.1 GCF_003933965.1 Streptomyces sp. RP5T | reverse complement strand
CCGTCCAAGGCCGACGCGGGCACCCCGTCCGAGCAGGTCGTGTCCGGCCCCGGACACCGGCTTCGTCTCCTGCTCCTGATGGCAGGTGCCTGTCTGCCCATCCTGGGGGCCGTGCTCATCGCCCCGGTCCTGCCACAGATGCGCGATCACTTCGCCGACGCCCAGGGTGCCGACGTGCTCGTCCCCATGGCACTGACGGTCCCCGCCCTGTCGCTGGCCCTGCTGGCCCCCTTCGCCGGCGTCCTCGTGGACCGGATCGGCCGCAAGGGCCTCCTCGTCACCGCCACCGTGGTGTACGCCGTCCTCGGCACCGCTCCCCTGTGGTTGGACTCCCTCGTCGCCGTCGTCGCCAGTCGTGCTCTCGTCGGCGTCGCAGAAGCCGCCATCATGACCTGCTGCACCACACTGCTCGGCGACTACTACTCCGGCCGGCAACGCGACCGCTACCTCGCGCTGCAGACGATGTGCGCGGCGATCTCCGCCACTGCCTTCTTCGTACTGGGCGGTGCGGCCGGAGCGGCAGGATGGCGCATGCCGTTCTGGGCCTACGCCGTGAGCCTGCTGCTCGCGCCCGCCATGGCCGCGTTCCTGCCCCGGCCCCGTACCGGCCAGGCCGGCGTACACCACACCACCGCCCCGCAAGCCGGGGGCAGGCGGCCCTTTCCCTGGCGCCCGCTGGCAGGCACCTGCGCGCTGACCGTCTTCGGCGCCGTCCTCTTCTACACGCTCCAGGTGGAGATGGCGTTCCTCCTGGACGACATGGGCGTGAGCAACTCCGGCGTGATCGGGCTCGCCACCGCCGTCACCAGTGCCGCGATCGTGGTCGGCTCGGCCCTCTTCGCCAAGGTCGGCCGCATCCCGCAGACCTGGCTGCCCACCGCATTCGGCCTGTGCGCACTCGGCTTCGCGGTGGTCTGGCTCGCCCCCGGCCCCGTCGTGCTGACCCTCGGTGCCGTCATCACCTGCCTCGGTGGCGGCATCATGCTGCCGAGCCTGCTCACTCTCGCCATGTCCAAGCTCGACTACGCCGACCGCGGCCGTGGCACCGGCCTGTGGACAGGATCCTTCTTCCTCGGCCAGTTCCTGTGTCCGCTCGTGGCCCTCGCCCTCACTTCTGCCGTCGGCACGCTGACGAACGCCATGGGGGTGCTCGCCCTCGCCGCAGCCGCCGCCACCGCCCCACTCGGCCTCGCCGCCCGCAGCCGGCCGTCTGCCGTCCCGGAGCCGGTACGGCAGACGGCCGGCTGAGCCACTTGACCCGGGCAGGTGCCGCGGGCCACCACGCCTGCGGTACCTGCCCGCTTCCGGAACGGAGAACCATGCTGACCCTGATCGCCGCCATCCGCCGCAAGCCGGGCATGACACACAGCGCGTTCCTGCGGCACCTGCACCATGTGCACGGGCCGCTGTCCGCCGCGAATCCCCTCCTGATCAGGAGCTATGTCCAAAACCACGTGTTCGACGCGTCTTTCGGCGTCGAGGGGGACCCGGCCCACCTGACGACGTTCGGCCGGGACTCCGTCACCGAGCTCCGATTCGACGACATGGGTGCGCTGGCAGCCACGATGTCCCACCCGTACTCGCGTGAGGTCATCGGCCCCGACGGCGCCCGGTTCAACGACCTGCCCAGCGCCCTGGCCCTGCTGACCCGGTCCGAGGGCCTGGTGCCGCCCCCCGTGTCCGGCACAGGCACGGCCCCCGTGAAGGTGCTCCACTTCGTTCGCGGAGCAGCACAGCTGGAACAGGACGACGTCGTCGACCGGTGGCAGACCGCTCACGAGCAAGTCATCGCCGAGGGGGGCCCGCAGGCCGGGACGGTACGCGGATGGGTCCAGCACCGGCAGGTGCCGGGAGCCGAGGGGGCGTTGCGCCATTTCGGCGGGACCGTGGCCGTCTACGCGGGAGTCTCCGCTCTCTACTACGGCTCCGAGGAGGAGGCACTGGCCCACTTCCCCTCGTACGAGCGCTCGCTGCGGGAGCGGTCCGACGGCACCGGCCGCTTCTGGGACCCCTCCCGTTCGTTCGCCCTCTACAGCCGCGAGGTGACGATCTTCTGAACCCGTCTGTGCTCACGCCCCGTCACAAGGCGGAGGCGAGCTGCCGGAGTCTGCGGACCGGCATCGTGTGGTTCACGGTCGCCGCCGCACCGGCCGACCAGCGCAGGAGCATGGAGCGGCCATCGACGTCCACAAGTTCCGGTTCGCCCAGTCCCGCAGGTTCACCGGCGATCTTCACCTCGACGCCGAACTGGTGGGTCCAGAAGTACGAGGGCAGTGACGCCCCGGCCGCGTCCTGCCCCAGCAGCGCGTCCGCCGCGACGCGCGCCTGCTCCACAGCGTTGGTCCAGTGCGGGCGGCGGCACGCCCCACGGACGACCGCCACATCCCCCGCCGCGACGATGCCGTCCGCCACGCGGCCGCGGGAGTCGGTGACCACACCGCGGTCGAGCGACAGGCCGGAGCCGGTGAGCCAGTCGACAGCGGGTACGTCCCCGACGGCCGACACGATCACGTCCGCCGTCAGAAGGTCTCCGTCGGCGTCGACACCCTCCAGCGTGCCGGAGCCGACCAGCCGGACACCGCCGGGCACCGTCCTGAGCACCACTCCGTGCTCACGCGCGGCATCCGTGATCACCTCGGCGAGCACCCGCCCGAGCACCCGGCGCAGCGGGGGGTCCCGGTCGACGACCGTGACCTGCAGGCCGAGGGTGCGGCACGTCGACGCGATCTCCATGCCCAGCAGCCCCGCTCCGACGACCAGGACGCTGCGGGCGCGCGTCAGGTCCTCGCGCAGCGCCACGCAGTCGGCGAGCGTGCGCAGCACCCGTTCCCCCGACATGCCGGCAGGGCTCAGCCGCCGGGCCTGGCCCCCGGTGGCGATCACGAGGCCGTCGTAAGGCACCGGTTCGCCGTTGTCGATGATCACCCGGCGTGCCCGGGTGTCCAGCGCGACGGCCCGGGTCCCGAGTCGCAGTACGACGCTGTGGTCGAGGGGCGGCAGGGCGGTGGAGGCGTCCGTCGCCTCTCCGGACAGCACGGTCTTGGACAGGGGAACGCGGGTGTAGGGCTGTTGTGTCTCCGCGCTCAGGAGAGTGAGCGTCCCGTCGAAGCCCCTCACGCGCAGCCAGCTCGCGGCGGTCACTGCCGCGATCGAGCCTCCTACGACGACGATCCGCTTCATGACGTGGCCCGCAGGGCCGCTACCGGGCAGGAACGCACCGCCGCGAGGGCGGTCGCCCCCTCGTGGTCGCCGCCGGCAACCAGCTGCACCATTCCGTCGTCGTCCACCCGGAACACCTCCGGCGCGATGGCCTCGCACACGGCGTGTCCCTCACAACGGCCAGGAATGAGTTCGATGCTCACGGTCACACCCTTCTGGTGGTCACGGTGACCGGCAGGCTCCAGCCCGCGGATCACATGGTTCAGGTGCCGGCGCGGGGGCCGGCGAGTTCGATGCGGTCGACGCGGTAGGGAAGGGCGGAGAAGACCGCCTGCGCTTCGACGCGCGCCAGGCCCTGGCCGGCGCAACCGTGGACACCGTGTCCGAAGCCGACGTGGTCCATCGGCGCCCGGTCGGCCTGAGCACACCCGGGCAGGGTCCCGGACCTCGTTCGGAGCCAGTTCGACACCGTCGGCCGAAGTGGTGCGCCGGGCTGTGCTGGTCAGCGCGCCGGGGACGGGCCGGCCCACGAAGCCGGCCCGTCCCCCGAACCCTCAGAACGGATAGGAGGCGTGCTGGGTGGCCAGAGTGATCCAGCGCGTGTTGCTGAAGGCCTCAATGCCCCAGCGGCCTCCGAAGCGGCCGTAACCGGAGGACCCGACTCCACCGAAGGGCGCTTGGGGGTCGTCGGCGACGGACTGGTCGTTGATGTGGACCATGCCCGTCCGCAGCCTTCGGGCCACGCGCAGGCCGTGGGTGCCGTTCTCGGTGATGATGCCGGCGGTCAGCCCCTGGTCGGTGTCGTTGGCCATCGTGACGGCCTCGTCGTCGGTGGCGAAGGTGTCGACGACGCAGAGCGGACCGAACGTCTCCGCGCCGTGCAGGTCGGCGTGGACGGGGACCGCGCTGAGGACGGTCGCCGAGTGAGAGGCGTCCTCGATCTCGCCGCCGACGAGTACGGTGGCGCCCTTGGCGACCGCGTCCTCGACCAGGGCGGCGACACGGCGAGCCGCGTAGAGCCCGCATCGCTGGTCGGGGTCCGTGTTGACCAACGGGCCGATCACCGTGGCCGGGTCGGTGGGATCGCCGAACGGCAGGGCGGCGACCTTGGCCGTGAACTTGGCGGTGAACTCCTCGGCGAGCGACTCGTGTACGAGGATCCGGTCGGCGGACATGCAGATCTGCCCGGAGTTCATGAACGCCGCGAAGGCGGCGGCGTCGACCGCGTAGTCCACGTCGGCGTCGTCCAGGACGATGACCGCGTTCTTGCCGCCCAACTCCAGAAGCGCGGGCTTGAGATGGCGCGCGGCATGGGTGCCGATGATCCGGCCGACGTGCGTCGAGCCGGTGAAGTTCACCGCGCGTACCGCGGAATCAGCGATGAGGGCCTCGGCGATGTCCGGAGCGTCGGCGGGGTCGTTCGTGATCACGTTGAGGACCCCGTCGGGCAGCCCGGCTTCACGCAGCAGGTCCCCGATGAGGAGCCCGGCGGACAGAGGAGCCACTTCGCTCGGTTTCAGCACGACCGTGTTGCCGGCGGCGAGGGCGGCGGCGACCGCGCGGGTCCCGAGAACGAGAGGGGCGTTCCACGGGGAGAACGCGGCCACCACGCCCAGGGGTTCGCGCACCGCGAGGCTGAGAGCGCCATCCTGCTGCGTGGTGAGCACTTCGCCCCGCGGGGCGGTGATCAGAGCGGCCGCCTCGCGGAGCATCGCGGCGGCCAGTGTCACGTTGAACGAGGCCCACAGCCGGGTCGCGCCCACCTCACCGGCCATCAGGTCCACGATGTGCTCGCGACGCTGCTCCATCAGGTCGGCGGCCTTGGCGAAGATCGCCCGACGGGTGAACGGGTCCGACCTCGCCCAGTCCTCGAACGCGGCCTGGGCGGCGTCGACGGCGCTGCTGACGTCCTCGACGCCGGCCGCGGCCACGGTGGCGTACATCTGTCCGGTGGAGGGGTTGATGACCGGCGTGGTGCGCCCGGATCGCGCACTCTTCTCCTTGCCGTCGATCAGCAGTGCACGGGTGATGACCATGGGGCGGCTCCATTGTCAGGAAGGTCGCTGCGCGGGCAGGGTCCGCGAGTTGGGTTTCGCACCGGCGCAGGGGGCAGGTGGGTGGCGAGGAACTGCGGCCGGGGCCGCGCGAGCGGTCAGGGCCCTTCGTCGGTCTCCGAGCGGCAGCGGAGATCTCGACTCCGTGCGGAATGAGGCGGAACACCGCTCTCCACGGATGATCCCGCGGGCCGTCTGTCCGGTATTGCTGTCCCTCGCTGATGATGCTGCTCCGCGGGCCCTGAAGTCCAACACGGATCCCGACACGCAGCCATCGAAGACGACGATGGACCGACTCCGGTCACGGCCGTGCAGTTCAAGCCCGGGGTCATCGGTGAATCGCAACCTTCGATCCTTACGTGCGCGATTCGGTGTTGGACCCCAACCCATGGCGATGCGCATGATCGATGGACAGTGAGCGCCACGCCAAGCGGCCGGTCTCCTCGTGCCGTCACGCCCGGACAACAGCACGGCGCGCGCTGCGGATGCACACCGTGACAGCCGCGCCGGCTGACACGGCGGCCGTCGACCCCGGAGCCAATGATGCCTTCAACGACCCTGCCCTCAAGCGATGTCGACCTGTTCGCCACCGACACACTTCTCGATCCCTATCCGGTGTACTCGCGCCTGCGGGATGCGGGACCGGTGGTGCGGCTCAGCCGGTTCGACGCGTGGGCGTTGCCGCGCTACGAGCATGTCAGTGCCGCGTTGCGTGATCACGACACCTTCAGCTCCGCGTCCGGCGTGGGCTTCACGACCGGCATGAACGAGCTCATGGCCGGTGGCGTGCTGGCCTCGGACCCCCCTCACCACACCGCCCTGCGCGTCATCCTCTCCCGGATGCTGATGCCCAGGGCGCTGCGGGATCTCGGCCCCTCGGTGACCGCCGCGGCGGAGGACATCGTCGACCGCTTGGCGACGGGTGCGGAGTTCGACGCGGTGTCCGACCTCGCGGAGGCATTCACTCCGAGGTTCGTCGCCGATCTCATCGGACTTCCCGAGGAAGGCCGCGACCAGCTCCTCGAGTTCGGCGCCTCCACCTTCGAGGGTCTGGGTCCCTTCGGCGAGCGGACGCCTGCCGCCATGCGACAGCAGCAGGCTCTGCTGCACTACGTCAGCACCACCGCCGCCAGGGACCGGCTTGCCGAGGGCGGTCTCGGCTCCCGCGTCTGGGAGGCGGTCGACTCGGGTGAGATCGACGAGGCCGCCGCGGTCACCCTCATGATGGCGTTCCTCGCCACCGGCATGGACACCACGATCCTCTCCCTGGCGGCCGCCGTCCGGCTGTTCGCCGAACATCCCGACCAGTGGGACGCGCTGCGGGCCGACCCCTCCCTGGTGCCCGCCGCCTACCTGGAGGTCCTGCGCATCGCGTCACCGGTCACCGTGTTCAGCAGGGTGACCACCAGACCCTGGGAGTGCGACGGCGTCACCGTTCCCGCAGGTGGTCGGGTCGCCGTCATGTACGCCTCCGCCAATCGCGACGAACGCAAGTGGGACGACCCGGAGCGCTTCGACATCACGCGGAAGCCTTCCGACCACCTGACCTTCGGCGTCGGCATCCACGCCTGCGTCGGCCAGAACCTGGCCAAGCTGGAGGCACACGCCCTCCTCACCGCACTACTGGCACGGGTGCGCCGGTTTGAGATCGGCAGGCCCGAGTTCATCGTGAACAACACCCTGCACGGACTGAACAGGCTCCCCTGCCGGATCGTCACCTGAACGCTCTGGCGATGGCAGCGCCAACAGGCCTTCTCCGCCTGAGCGCGGCCGCCGCAGCGTGGACAGGTCGACAGCGTTGGCCATCGTATGACGGCGTCGAAGTCGACGACTGCGTCGAACGCCCCGCGCGTGCGCATCCAGTTGTTCACCGCGGTCCGGATGCCGGCCTGGGTGCTGTTCGACAAGGAACAGGGCAGCATCGCACCCCCCGATGATCCGTACGCCCGGCTGGCCGAGGGCAACATGTGCGCACCGCGTCCTGCCGGCCGGCCCCTGGGGATCCGAGCCGACGTCGGCGCGCACCATGTTGCCCCCGATGCCCGCGTTCCCGACCGAGAGCCGCTGGCCGCAGCTCTCCGGCTGCAGCCGGCCGGCGGGCGGTCCGGCCAGCGCCGGTCGGCGGTGAGCGTGGAGATATATTCGCGCTGGACGGTGAGCGAGTCGGGGCCCCTGACGTCGCGATGTCGGTGACGTGCACCATTCCGGTCGCGAAGTCGATGGGGTTGACGTTGGTCGACCAGACGTGCACTGTCCCGGTGGTCAGGCCCCCGGTCAGCGAGAAGTTGAGCGTCTGCGCGGTGTCCCAAAGGCTCTGGCCCACGGAGTACGCGCCGGACCACGGATGGTCGGCGACGCCCAGGCCCGCGGTCGGCAAGGTAAATCGGCCCTGCACACCACATGCCTCGGGGCCTGCGCCCGGACCGCGTCCTCAACAAGGCGGCAGAAGGCGCCGCCCCCTCCGGGTGAGGCACTTGTCCAGCATCACCGAGCAGACCGCACGCGCTACGGCGGCCGGCCCCGCGCGTGTGCGCGGGGCCGGCTTCTGACGTACGTCCGCATCTCCTTGCCTGCCGGTCGGTCACTTCGCCTGGGCGAGCCAGACCGCGTCGGGACCGGCGGGGAAGCGCAGCTGACCGGTCGTGTCGTGCACCGCTCGCCACACCGTCTCGGCGACATCGGTCTCCTTGGTGAACAGGTCCTGGCCCGTGAACGAGTCCATGGCCTTCTTCGCCCACGGTGCGTAGGGCGCCGGGACCAGCTCGTCCAGTGCGGCGCCGTTCGTCGCCCTGGCGGCGAAGTTGGTCGTCAGGCAGGCGCCCGGCTCGACCGTCTTCGCCTGCACACCGAAGGGCGCGAGTTCGAGCGCGAGGGACGAGGTGAACCCCTCGACGGCCATCTTGCTCGCCTTGTAGACGGCTGAGAGCGGCATGTGGCCCAGCACCACACTGGAGGTCACGTTGACCACCACGCCGGAGCCGCGCTCGCGGAACTGAGGCAGTACCGCCTGCGTGGTCGCCATCACGCCGAAGGTGTTGGTCTCGAAAACCTCCCGTACCCGGGCCATGGGGGTGCTCTCGAACACGCTGATCGACGGGACGCCCGCATTGTTGACCAAAACGTCGATGGGTCCCGCCGCCTCGAACGCGGCCGTGATGCTCTCGGGTTCGGTCACGTCGAGTTCGAGGACGCGGAGCCGGTCCGACTCGGGCAGGACGCCCACGCGGGGGGTGCGCATCGTGGCGATGACGTGCCACCCCTGCGCGTGGAAATGGAGGGCGGTCGCACGGCCGTATCCGGACGATGTACCCGTGATCAGAACTGTCTTCATGCTGTGTCCCTCGGCGATGTGATGGGATCCGCGGAACACAGGCACTTTCCTGCTCCGCAGAAGAATCAGTGATCCCATTGAATCGCTCTGACCTGCGGGAACAGTAGAACAATCCTCGCTCACCCTTGCGTGATCCTCTCAGGGCAGGACACCGGTGGGGGTGCGCGCGGCGTCGCGCAGGCGGGCGGCGTCCCGGCTGGGCGGCGCGCCGAACTGGCGGCGGTACTCCCGGCTGAACTGGGAGGGGTTGTCGTAGCCGACGCGTTGGCCGACTCCCGTGACATCGCCCGGGTGGGTGGCGAGCAGCAGCCGGGCCTCCTGGAGCCGGATCTGCTTCTGGAACTGGATGGGGCTCATCGCGGTCACCGCCTGGAAGTTGCGGTAGAAGGCGGAGGCGCTCATGCCGGACATCCGGGCCACGTCCTCGACCCGGAAGGGCTCCGCGTAGTTCTCGCGGATCCAGCGCACGGCCCTGGAGACATGGCTGAGGCTGCTGTCGGCGAGGCCGAGCTGACGCACCGTCGCCCCCTGCTCGCTGGTGATCAGCCGCCACAGGATCTCGCGTTTGACCAGCGGGGCCAGTACGGCCCGGTCACGGGGCTCGTCGAGCAGCCGCAGCAGCCGGATCACGGCGTCCAGCATCGCGGGCGGGGCGTCGCTGACGGCGATCGCCGAGGGCGTGCCCTTGCCTGGGCGGGGGGCGTCTCCGGGGCCGGCCTGGAGGAGCAACTCGGCGACGGCGGACGGGTCCAGCGTGAGACCGAAGCCGAGCGCCGGCTGGTCGGGGGCGGCCTGGGTGAACTGTCCGGTGACGGGCAGGTCGACGGATGCGACCAGGTACTGCCCGGGGCCGTACTCGTACACCCGGTCGCCGAGAGCGAGTCGTTTGGCGCCCTGGGCGATGACCGCCAGCACCTTGCCGGACATGGACGGGGCCGGGGGGTCCGGACGGTCGACCTTCGAGACGAGGACGCCGTCGATGGCGGTGGTCCAGTCGGGGCGCGCATGCCGGGCCAGCAGGGTGCGGAACTCTTCGAGGTGCATGCGTCCCATTGCAGCACCGCCTCGGGCCACGGCTCCCGTACTCGCGAGGATCGTGCAAGTGCGGGCGAGCATCGTTCTAACGTTTCCGCAGGTCAGCTCGCTTGAATGGAATCACCGCACTCCACCACCGATCGAGAGGCCAACCATGATCCCCGACCACGGCTTCAGCGCCACCCTCACCGCCAGGCCCGGCATGGGCGACCGGCTGGTCGACCTGCTGCTGACCGGCCTGAACGAGGGCAGTCCCGGCGCGAGCCACGAATGCGTCGTCTACCTGGTCTCCCGCTCCGCCTCCGATGCCGACGTCGTCCACGTCATCGAGGGGTGGACCAGCGAGAGCGCTCATCACCGGATCTTCGCCAGTGAGGCCGCCCGGGCCATCGTGGCGCGGATCGACCCGCTGCTGGCCAAGGAGCCCGCGTACACCGACTACGTCCCGGTCCGCGGCAAGGCCGCCTTCTGAAGCCCCGATCAGTTCACAGCCTGCCGCCCCCGCGCCTGCCGAGGCGGCAGCCTCC
>NZ_RSAJ01000002.1 GCF_003933965.1 Streptomyces sp. RP5T | reverse complement strand
GATCATCGAGACCCCCGGCGGCAAGGAGGGCCACGCGGCGGACGTGGAGCGACTGAAGAAACTCCGGGACGGCTGAGCACCACCCGGGGCGGCCGGGGCCGGTGGAGGGAGCCGGGACGACCGCTTCAGCTCATCGCGAGCGACAGGAACGCCAGCAGCAGCCCCGCCCCGAGCAGCGCCATCGACCGACGCAGCCAGCGGTACTTGGCCGAGAGGATGACGCTGACGTCCTGGAACTGGGTCAGCAGCCAGCTCACCCGGTCGGCGCCGGCCTCCGCGGCGGCACGGCGCAATGTCTCCAGGTCCGTGCCACGGAGCGCGTCGGCGTAGTACGTCGGACCCGGAACCGAGCGGACCGTACCGGTGCGGGGCAGCACCACCGCGAGAAGCAGGAGTGTGCCGGCCGCCCAGAGCGCCCCGCCGGCCGCGAGGAGCGCCAGGGAGACCCCGGTGGCCCCGGCCGGTATCCCTCTGCCGAGCGCCAGCGCCGGTACCGCCACGGCCCCCGAGAGCAGGATGGACGCCTTCACGTCCGCCCTGCCCAGGTCCTCGCGCACGGTCAGCAGCAGCCGCTCGGCGACGTAGTGCGCTGCATCCGGTTCTTCCGGAGTCACTCGCGGGCCCCGGAGCCCGGTTCGTACTCCATGCCCGTGCCCTCTCCGGGTACGGAGTCGGTCGGCGGCACGGGAGGGGCCGGCGGTGCGTCGGCCGGGGGCAGCGGTGGTGCGGGCGGCATCGGCGGTATCAGCAGCGAGGTCGGGGCCTGCGGAAGCCCGTTGGGGAAGACCCCGCCGGCGACCGTACGGCTGTAGTCGATGAGGGCCTGGACCTGGTCGTCGATCTGGTGACGCTGGACCACGCCCTGGTTGATCAGGTTGGTCAGGTAGTCCAGGGCGCCCCGGCGCTGCTCGCGGGCCTGCTGCTGGAGCACGCCGAGGATCTCGTGCGCCCGGCTCGGGTCCTGGGCCAGCATCGTGGCGTACTGGACGGTCTCGCCCGCGCTGATCAGCTTCTGCGCGTCGTCGAGGTTGGCGGCGATCCGCGCCTTGTGGGCGATGTCCATGGCCTCCTGGACCTTGCTGCCCGTCTCCACCGCGACCATCTGGGCCTGGTGGTCGGCGGCGGCCTGGCCGAGGTCGATGCGGATGAAGACCTGGGTGACCAGCCCGAGGTCGGCTCCGAAGTCGTTCCACCGGCCGCTGGCCAGCTCGTCCTGTATCGCCTCGTCGACCTGCTGCGCCGAGTCCAGGCTGTAGCGGCGGCTGACCCCCCGCAACCGGGCCTCCAGCGGCGGCCGGAGCATGCGCTCCACGTCGACGACCCGCTTCTCGGCGGCCAGGTAGAAGTCGCGCACCTCCCAGTTGACGTCGGCGCCCGCCTTGAAACGTGACCGGTCGCCGTAGGTGGGCAGTTCGAGCTGGAAGGAGACCTGGTGCTGACCGCGGGCGATCCAGCACACCGAGGTGGGCTTGGCCATCAGCGGCTTGTTGAAGTGCTCCGCGCCGCGCACGGTGAGGATGCTGTAGCCGCCGTTCTTGTAGTAGAGCACCGAGGCCACCTGGCTGTTGCGGTGCCGGTAGGCCGCCTGTGGGGCGAACTCGCGTACGAAGGGGCCTCTGAGGTCGTGCGGCAGGACGAATTCCTCGTCCTGGCGCGGCCACTGCTGACCCCACTGGTTGTGCGTCATGGTGTACCCGCTCCCTGGACCGCCCCCCACAGGCGGCGGACCTGCTGTTCGTCTAGTGGTTGGTCGGGGTCTTCGGTCAGTTCCGTGATCAGTGCCAGCAGCCGGTCCCGGTCGTCCTGGCTGTGCACGAGCAGCGGCAGGAACCGCTCCAGCCACTCGGCCCAGGGCCGGCCGGCCGAGTCGCGCAGCCAGCCGGACAGGGCGTCGACGGCTGCCTCGTAGGAGCGTGGCGTCTGCAGGGCCGTCCACAGGAGCCCGGCGAGTTCCACGGCCTGCGCGGGCCGTACGGCGGCGAGGGCGAGCATCAGCGGCCAGTCGCCGTGGCCCTCCAGATCGCCGTGCTGGTTCCAGAGATCGACCACGGTGACGGAGGCCAGGAAGATCGTGCTCTGCAGACCGAGGTCCTGCTGGGGCCGGCGTTCGTCGGAGAGCCAGGCCCGGATCCGGCTCGGCGTCCGGCCGTCGGGGTGGGCGCCCGCGAAGTGGGCCACCTGGACGGCCGCGTCGGCCCGCAGTCGGCCCTCGTCCCAGACGCCGATCCCGCCGAGCAGGTCCAGCGTCTCGCGCGGGGTGACCGTGGCCCGCCCCCTGCCGAGCACGGCGCCCGCCGTCCAGCGCAGCTGCTCGTCGCCGTGCCGGGCCCAGGAGGCGACCAGGGCGCGGATCGCGCTGCCGACGTCCGGGGAGCGCAGGGCCACGTCGAGCACGGTCGCGGCGAAGAGCCGGCGCCGGGCCTGCTTGGCCTGTGCCATGGGCTGGACCAGTTCGTGCACGGTGTGCGACAGGTCGAGGCGGCACAGCTGTCCGGCCGCGACGGCGGCCCGCACCCAGACCTGGGGCCGGTCGTCCTCGCACAGTCCGGACAGCCAACGCAGCACGGGCCCGCGCGCGTTGTGCCGGTGCTGCCAGAGATGGCCGAGGACGGCCGGAGCGAGGGCGTCACCCGCGAAGCGCACGGTGCGGACCGGGACCTCCTCGGTACCGACCTCCTCCGTGCCGAGTTCGGCGACCGCGCGGGCGGAGACCAGCCGGGCGTCGACGCCGTCGCTGAACAGCGGGCGGCCGGGGGTCGCCTCCGGATCGACGGTGACGGCCAGTTCCCAGGCGAGCACCTCGGCGGCCTCGGCTACGGCGCTGAGCGAGGCCCCGTCCAGGACGGCGACGGCGATCCGGTAGGCCGCGTCCCGTAACCGCTCGGGGGTCTCGGAGCGGACACCTCCGGCGAACCACTCGGCGGCCTGGCTCTCGGCGAACCTCCGGCATGCGGCGAGCAGTTCGTCGTGGGTGAGCTCGCCGCGGGTGTTGCGGGCCAGCAGGGTCGCGAAGTGGGCGGCCTCGGCGGGCAGCAGGTCGTTCAGGCCGCACGCCTCCACCACCTCGGGATCGAGGGCCATGGCCCGGGCCCGCTCGTACGCCTCGGGGCCCGCCTCGTCGAGTTCGTCGGCGAGGTGACCTTCGAGTACGGCGGTCTGGGCGGCCGGGGTGTGGACGCGGTGGTAGCGACCGCTGCGGGAGAGCATGTCCCCGGGTTCGGGGGTGGCCAGCAGCACCGCGTACGCCTGCTTCTTGCGCAGCAGTTCGCACAGCCGGTCCAGGCCGGTCTCGTCGGGCAGTCCGGTGGTGCCGGGTTCCAGCACGTAGCCGTGGCCCTCGTCGATCTGGCCGTCGTCCAGCTTGTCCAGGTCGGTGCGCGGGTCGAGCCGCGAGACCTGGCCGCGGGTCAGGTCGTCCAGCAGGGACAGCGCGGTGTAGAAGCGACCGGTACCGGGACGGCCCAGCAGGACCAGGAGCTGTCCGCCGCGCAGTTGCCCGCGGTAGGTGTCGTAGTCCTCGGGTTCCTGGAAGACCCGGCGCAGCCTGCGCAGTTCGTCCTCGGGGAGGGGGCCGGCGAGCAGCCGCTCGGCCGTCTGTCCGCCGTAGAAGTTCATGGTCTGCACGGACCCCGAGCTGATGAGGGTGCCGGAGCCGTGCGAGGACACGGTGGAGCGGTAGATCCGGGAGGCGGCGGCCGCGGCCCCGGGCAGCGCCTCCTCGCCGAGCGGGTCGGCCGCGGCGCCCCCGATGACGTCGGACTGGGGCTGTTCCGGGCCGTTCCCCTGGTCGGAGCCGGCGGCCTTGTCCGGCTCGGCTCTCTGCTGCGGCGGTTGCTGCTGGGGTTTCGGGTTGCCCTGAGGCGGCTGAGGACTCTGTGCGTTCACCGGTCACCGCCGTGCTGGTTGATGTGCAACGTGTCGACGTTGCCGTTCGCGATGAACTGACCGCTGCCGTGGTTGTGGTTGTTCTGGACGAAACTGTCCCCGGTGCCCTGGGGCTGCGGCGGCTCGGGCGGGAGGTCCTTCGCCTCGGCCGCCGGGTCGGGTGGCTGGGACAGCCCCGGCACGGTGAACCAGGCGGCCCTGCGGCCCTCCTTCAGCTCCACCTCGTGACGTCGGTAGCGCTCCGGCTCCACCCAGCGCCCGCCCGCGAGCACGACCTCCTCGTACAGCCGCTCGGAGGCGGCCACCACCAGGGGTGAGCCCTCGGCGGCCTTGAGGATCGCCTTGGCGGTGTCGCAGTCACCGAGTCGGCAGGCCAGATCGACGGCCCGTCCGGAGCGGCCGTGCGCGTCGGCCGTGACGGGCCCGATGTGGAGCCCCGCACGCAGCCGCAGGGGCTTGTTGAGGTCCCGGTTGATCTGACGGAGGTTCTGGTGGAGGTACTCCAGCCACTCCCCCACCACCCGCCGGGGCGGCACGTCGGGCGCCAGGACGCTGAGGATCCCGTCGCCGCGGTCCTCCTGGTAGAGCCGGGGAGCGCGGATCCGGGCCTGTTCGAAGGCGGCGTTCGTGACCTCGTAGAGTCTGCGCCGCATCTCGGGTTTCTCGGTGTCGGACAACAGGCCCGAGCCCTGCGCGTCCACGTTGACGATGAAGCCGTACGCGGCTTCCCCCTCCATCGTTCTCTCCTCCCTGCAGTCCCGTCGAACCACCGGCTCCTCGGATGGTCGCGGAGCCGGCCGGTCACCGCTGTAGCCGTTTACACAGCGCGGCACCCGGTGCTGTTAGGTCTGTGTGCCAGGGGGCTGTCCGGCGGCGAGCAGGCGGAGGGGATCCAGGTCGGCCACGGCGAGGGTGCCGGGTCCGGTGCGGACCAGGCCCTGTTCGCGTAAGAGGCGCAGGGCCTTGGCGACGGCCTCGCGGGTGGAGCCCACGGAGGCGGCCAGTTCGTGCTGCGCGAGGGGGAGCCGTATGGTCAGGGCCTCGTCCTCCAGCCGGCCGGTGTGGTCGGCGAGTTCCACCAGGCGTTCCGCGAGCCTCTGCAACACCGTCATGGAGGCGAGGGCCCGGCGCTCGTGGTCCGCGCTGCGCAGCCGCTCGGTGAGCTGCATCGTCATCAGCGCGTTGGCGTGCGGCCGGGAGGCCAGGAAACGCCGGAACCGCTCGCCGGGTACGACCAGACCGGTCACCGGGCCGAGGGCGCTGACCGAGGCGCTGCGGGGCCGGCCGTCGAGTGCCGCCATGTCGCCCACGACCTCACCGGCCCGCCGCAGGGCCAGGATGAGCCGGCCGCCGCGCTCGGTCGGTGTCCACACCGTGCACCAGCCGCCGAGCAGGACGACCGCGAACGTGGTGCGGTCGCCCTCCGCGAGGAGGGTGTCGTGCGGTGGGTACTCGTGCCGGGTGCCGAGCCCCGACAACGCCTCTCGGTCCGCCGGACCGAGACCCCCGAAAAAGGTATGCCGCTCTCCGAACAGCCCCACCGTCGTCCCCCGTGTAGCGCTCCCCCGAACCGGACCGCAAGCGGAACCCCGTTCGCCCCTCGAGGGACCTCAGCGTAGCGCTCTGGGCACGGTATGTGCTGTCCGTTACCGGAACGCGGCACGAACCTTCACAGGAATACCCCAGGGGGGTATACAGTTGAGCCCTGTCGAAGGATTCGCCACCGGACACCGGGGATCAGCCATGGTCAACGAGCACTCCACACACACCGAGCACACCGAGCACACCCACGCCACGCCGCCGGGTGCCACCTGGTCCACCGCCGCCCAGGCCACCCTCCACTGCCTCACCGGCTGCGCCATCGGTGAGGTGCTCGGCATGGTCGTCGGGACCGCGCTGGGCTGGGGCAATGTGCCCACCACCGTGCTGGCGATCGTCCTGGCCTTCTTCTTCGGCTACTCGCTCACGCTGCGCGGGGTCCTGAAGGCCGGCATGGGGTTCCGGGCGGCGCTCCGGGTGGCCCTGGCCGCCGACACCCTGTCCATCGCCGTGATGGAGCTGATCGACAACGGCGTGATCGCCCTGTGGCCGGACGCCATGGACGCGGAACTCGCCGACCTGCTCTTCTGGGCCTCACTGGCGATCTCGCTGGCCATCGCGTTCGTCGTCACGGTGCCGGTCAACAAGTGGATGATCGGCCGCGGCAAGGGACACGCCGTGGTCCACCAGCACCACCACGCCCACTGAGACTCAGAGGTCCGGCCCGTCCCCCGGCTCCTCCTGGTAGGAGTAGCGCTGCTCCTTCCAGGGGTCGCCGACGTTGTGGTAGCCGCGTTCCTCCCAGAACCCGCGCCGGTCGGCGGTCATGTACTCCACGCCGCGGACCCATTTGGGCCCCTTCCAGGCGTACAGATGAGGGACGACCAGGCGCAGCGGGAAGCCGTGCTCCGCGGTCAGCAGCTCCCCGTCCTTGTGGGTGGCGAAGATCGTGCGCTCGGACGCGAAGTCGGCGAGCCGGAGGTTGGAGCTGAAGCCGTACTCGGCCCAGACCATCACATGGGTGACCGCCGGCGCGGGCGGGGCGATCTCCAGGATGGTGCGGGCGGGAATGCCGCCCCACTCGGCGCCGAGCATGCTGAACTTCGTCACACAGTGCAGGTCACCCACGACGGTGGTGTACGGCAGCGCCGTGAACTCCTCGTGGTTCCAGCAGTGCTTCTCGTCGTCCGCGGTGGCGCCGAAGACCCGGAACTCCCAGCGCTCGGGCCGGAACTTGGGCACCGGCCCGTAGTGCGTGACGGGCCAGCCGCGCTGCAGTCGCTGCCCCGGCGGAAGCTCGGAGTGCGCCGTATCCCCACTCTCCCGCTCCACCGGCTGACCCATGTCTTCCATCCTGACAGACCCGAGGGGATGCACCTGACCAGGCTCCCCGCAATGCACCACAAAGTGGACTAAGCATGCCCTTACTTACTAAGTGGAGACTTACTGGACGATCTTCTTCCCCGGTGCGAGGATGCGGCGCAGCCTGCCAGTTCCCCCGGTTGGAAGGAGCCTCTGCGATGCAGGGCGACCCTGAGGTCATCGAATTCCTCAACGAGCAGCTCACGGGCGAGCTCACCGCGATCAACCAGTACTTCCTGCACGCGAAGATGCAGGAGAACTTCGGCTGGACGAAGCTCGCGAAGTACACGCGGCACGAGTCGTTCGACGAGATGAAGCACGCCGAGGTGCTCACCGACCGCATCCTCTTCCTGGAAGGGCTGCCGAACTACCAGCGGCTGTTCCACGTGCGGGTGGGCCAGACCGTCAAGGAGATGTTCGAGGCCGACCGGCAGGTCGAGGTCGAGGCCATCGACCGCCTCAAGCGCGGTATCGAGGTGATGCGAGCCAAGGGCGACATCACCTCGGCCAACATCTTCGAGTCGATCCTCGCGGACGAGGAGCACCACATCGACTACCTGGACACGCAGCTGGAGCTTCTGGACAAGCTCGGCGAGGCGCTCTACATCGCGCAGTTGATCGAGCAGCCGGAGAGCTAGGGCCCGTCCTAGGCCGCCTCGTCCAGGTCCGACAGGACGGATCCGCCCTGTTCGACGAGGTCACGGCGGGGGCACGCGCCACGGCCGAGGATCGCCTGGATGCGCCGTACGCACGATCCGCAGTCCGTCCCCGCCTTGCAGGCGGACGCGATCTGGCGGGGGGTGCAGGCGCCGCCCTCCACGTGCTTCTTCACCTGCTGCTCGGTGACGCCGAAGCAACTGCACACGTACACGCGGTTCCACCTCCCGACGGGACTGATCGGTCGTGCCGTCCCGACTGATCGGTGAGGCAAACCTAACCTTACCCGGCCTGGGGAACCCGCAAAAGAGCAGAGGGGCGCGGATCGTATGTGATCCGCGCCCCAAGCGTGTTCCTACTGGTCGCGGTACATCTCGGCGACGAGGAACGCCAGGTCGAGGGACTGGCTGCGGTTGAGCCGCGGGTCGCAGGCCGTCTCGTAGCGCTGGTGCAGGTCGTCGACGAAGATCTCGTCGCCGCCGCCCACGCACTCGGTGACGTCGTCACCGGTGAGCTCGACGTGGATGCCACCCGGATGGGTGCCGAGGCCCTTGTGGACCTCGAAGAAGCCCTTGACCTCGTCGAGCACGTCGTCGAAGCGGCGGGTCTTGTGGCCGGAGGCCGCCTCGTAGGTGTTGCCGTGCATCGGGTCGGTGATCCAGGCGACGGTCGCGCCGGAGGCGGTGACCTTCTCGACCAGCTCGGGCAGCTTGTCGCGCACCTTGTCGGCGCCCATGCGAACGATGAAGGTCAGCCGGCCGGGCTCACGGTCGGGGTCCAGGCGCTCGATGTACTGCAGCGCCTCCTCGGCCGTGGTCGTAGGACCGAGCTTGATGCCGATCGGGTTGCGGATCTGCGAGGCGAACTCGATGTGCGCGTGGTCCAGCTGCCGGGTGCGCTCACCGATCCACACCATGTGCGCGGAGACGTCGTACAGCCGTCCGGTGCGCGAGTCCACGCGGGTGAGCGCCGACTCGTAGTCGAGCAGCAGCGCCTCGTGCGAGGAGTAGAACTCGACGGTCTTGAACTCCTCCGGGTCGGTCCCGCAGGCCCGCATGAAGTTCAGCGCCTGGTCGATCTCCCGGGCGAGCTGCTCGTAGCGCTGGCCGGAGGGGGACGACTTCACGAAGTCCTGGTTCCAGGCATGCACCTGGCGCAGGTCGGCGTAGCCGCCGGTGGTGAAGGCGCGCACCAGGTTGAGCGTGGAGGCGGAGGCGTTGTACATCCGCTTCAGGCGCTCGGGGTCCGGGATCCGGGCCGTCTCGTTGAACTCGAAGCCGTTGACGGAGTCGCCGCGGTAGGTCGGCAGCGTCACCCCGTCGCGGGTCTCGGTGCCCTTGGAGCGCGGCTTGGAGTACTGGCCGGCGATGCGGCCGACCTTCACGACCGGCACCGAGGCGGCGTACGTCAGCACGGCGCCCATCTGGAGCAGGGTCTTGAGCTTGTTGCGGATGTGGTCCGCGGACACGGCGTCGAAGGCCTCGGCGCAGTCGCCGCCCTGGAGGAGGAACGCCTCTCCCTTGGCGACGGCCGCCAACCGGGCGCGCAGCTGGTCGCACTCGCCCGCGAAGACGAGCGGCGGATACGACTCGAGGTCCGCGATCACTGCGCGCAGAGCCTCGGTGTCGGGGTACTCGGGCTGCTGCGCCGCGGGCAGGTCTCGCCAGGTGTTGCCAGCGCTCGCGCTGGTCTTAGCGTTCACGGTCACGGCCTCAACATTACGGGGTCGTGTCATGGCTCCAGCGCCGTGCCCATCAAGTGAGACACCGGAAACACTCCTCGGACATGGGGTAGTGTGCGGCCCATGTTCGCGCACTCGACCCAGAACTGGTGGTGGACCGCTCATCCGGCGGCCCACTGACTGCGCGTACGCAAGACTTCGCGAAGGCCGCCCGAGGGGCGGCCTTCGGCGTTTCCGGGGCCGTTCCTCACCGATACCGAGCTGTCGACATCGAGGAACCATGAACCTGACCCAGCTGCTGGCGGACGACCGCCCGTTCGCCCTGCTCCGCCGCCGCACCCCCGGCCGTGACGAGGACACCGTGGAGCTGCTCCTCGGTCCCGTCCGCACCTACGACCGCCTCGCCGACCTCCCCGACGAGGGCCTGGCGCTCGTCCCCTTCCGTCAGATCCGCGAGCGCGGCTTCGACGTACGGGACGACGGGACGCCGCTCAGCGTGCTGCTCCCCGAACGGACCCGCACGCTCCCCCTGGCCGAGGCCCTCGCGGAACTCCCCTCGCACGAGGTCCGGGTCGTGAACGGCGGCTTCGACGTCCCCGACGAGGAGTACGCCGAGATCGTCGGACGCGTGCTGCACGAGGAGATCGGGCGCGGCGAGGGCGCCAACTTCGTGATCCGGCGGACCTACGAGGGCGAGATCCCGGGCTTCTCCCGCGCGGACGCCCTCGCGCTGTTCCGGCGGCTGCTGGTGGGCGAGCGGGGCGCGTACTGGACCTTCGTCGTGCACACCGGCGAGCGCACCCTGGTCGGCGCGAGCCCCGAGGTGCACGTCCGGATGTCCGGCGGCACCGTCGTCATGAACCCGATCAGCGGGACGTACCGCTATCCCGCCGAGGGCCCCACCCCGGAGCATCTGCTCGGCTTCCTCGCCGACGGCAAGGAGATCGAGGAGCTGTCGATGGTCGTCGACGAGGAGCTCAAGATGATGTGCACCGTCGGCGACATGGGCGGGGTCGTCATCGGGCCCCGGCTCAAGGAGATGGCCCACCTCGCGCACACCGAGTACGAGCTGCGCGGGAAGTCCTCGCTGGACGTGCGGGAGGTCCTGAAGGAGACCATGTTCGCGGCCACCGTCACCGGCTCGCCCGTGCAGAACGCCTGCCGGGTCATCGAGCGGCACGAGGTCGGCGGGCGCGGCTACTACGCGGGCGCGCTGGCGCTGCTCGGCCGGGACTCCGGCGGGGCGCAGACCCTGGACTCCCCCATCCTCATCCGCACGGCGGACATCTCCGCCGGGGGACGGCTGCGGGTCCCGGTCGGCGCGACCCTGGTGCGCGGCTCGGACCCGGCGGGCGAGGTCGCGGAGACCCACGCGAAGGCGGCGGGGGTGCTGGCCGCCCTCGGTGCACGTCCGTCCCGGCCCCGTGCGGAGCACGCGCGCGTGAGTCTTGCCGACGACCCACGCGTGCGTGCCGCGCTCGACGGGCGGCGCACGAACCTCGCCCCCTTCTGGCTGCGGATGCAGGAGCGGTCGGGCAAGCTGGAAGGGCACGCTCTCGTGGTCGACGGCGAGGACACCTTCACCTCGATGCTCGCCCATGTGCTGCGCTCGGGCGGGCTGGACGTGACCGTGCGGCGCTACGACGAACCCGGCCTCACGGACGCCGTGCTCGCGCACGAGGGACCGCTCGTGCTCGGCCCGGGGCCCGGCGACCCCTCCGATCTCGACGACCCCAAGATGCGGTTCCTGCGCGCCCTGACCGCCGACGTCGTCCGCACCCACCGGCACGGTGTGCTCGGCGTCTGCCTCGGACACGAGCTGATCGCGGCCGAGCTGGGGCTGGGGATCGTCCGCAAGGAGGTGCCGTACCAGGGGGCGCAGACGACCGTCGACCTGTTCGGGCGGCCGGAGACCGTCGGCTTCTACAACAGCTTCGTGGCGCGCTGCGACGACGAGGAGGCCCGGGAGCTGGCCGCGCACGGCATCCAGGTGAGCCGGAGCGACACGCACGAGGTGCACGCCCTGCGCGGTCCCGGCTTCGCCGGGGTGCAGTTCCACCCCGAGTCGGTCCTCACGCTGAACGGCGCCGCCGTCGTGCGGGAGCTGGTGGCTCAGCTGCGGGGCACCAGCACGTTCTCGGAGCGGCGGCCCGCCTCGTAGTCGAGGACGTTGCGCACCGTGGCGTCGATGATCTGGCCGACGGCGTCCTCGGTGTAGTAGGCCTGGTGGGAGGTGACCAGGACGTTCGGGAAGGTGACCAGGCGGGCCAGGGTGTCGTCCTCGATGGCCTCCAGGGACCGGTCGACGTAGAACAGGCCCGCCTCCGCCTCGTAGACGTCGAGGCCGACGCCCGCGAAGCGGCCGGCGCGCAGTTCGGTGACGAGGGCCGCGGTGTCGATGAGACCGCCGCGGCTGGTGTTCACCAGGATCGCGTCGTCCTTCATCGTCTTCAGGGCGTCGGCGTCGACGAGGTGTGTGGTCTGCGGCATCAGCGGGACGTGCAGGGTGATCAGGTCGGACTCGGCGAGGAGCTGCTCCTTCGGGACGTACGTCATGCCGAGTTCGCGGCACGCGGGGTTCTCGGCGACGTCCCAGCCCAGCAGCCGCATGCCGAAGCCGTGGGCGATCCGGGCGAAGGCCTCGCCGATCTTGCCGGTGCCGAGGACGCCGGCGGTACGGCCGTGCATGTCGCGGCCCATCAGCCCGTCGAGGCGGAAGTCGAAGTCACGCGTGCGCGTGGAGGCGCGCACGACCCGGCGGTTGACCGCCATGGCGAGGGTCCAGGCGAACTCGGCGACCGAGTACGGCGAGTAGTACGACACCCGGGCGACCGTCATGCCGAGACGCTCGGCCGCCTTGAGGTCGATGTTGTTGTAGCCGGTGGAGCGCTGGGCGATCATCCGGGTGCCGCCCGCCGCGAGGGTCTCCAGGACGCGGGCGCCCAGCTCGGCGTTGACGCTGGTGGAGACGGTCTCGCAGCCGGTCGCGATCGGGGCGGTGTCCTCGTTGAGGAAGACGTCCAGGCAGCGGACGTCGTGGTGCCCGGCGAAGGCGCTCTCGACCAGGGGCTTCTCGTCGGCCTGCACACCGAACGCCAGGATCTCCACGGACACGGCTCCCGTTCTGGTGGGTTGTGGGCCGAATATACGGCCCACAACCACGCCGTGCCGGGCCGGCCTCACCCGAAGAAGACGCCGACCTCGTCGTACAGCTTCGGGTCGACCGTCTTGAGCCGAGCCGTGGCCTGCGCGATCGGCACCCGCACGATGTCCGTGCCGCGCAGGGCGACCATCTTGCCGAAGTCGCCGTCGCGGACGGCGTCGATGGCGTGCAGCCCGAAGCGGGTGGCGAGCCAGCGGTCGAAGGCGCTGGGGGTGCCGCCGCGCTGGATGTGCCCGAGGACCGTCGTGCGGGCCTCCTTGCCGGTGCGCTTCTCGATCTGCTTGGCCAGCCACTCGCCGACCCCGGACAGGCGCACGTGGCCGAAGGAGTCGAGCGACTCGTCCTTGAGCACCATGTCGCCGTCCTTCGGCATGGCGCCCTCGGCGACGACCACGATCGGGGCGTACGACGCCTTGAAGCGTGAGGTGATCCAGGCGCACACCTGGTCGACGTCGAAGCGCTGCTCGGGGATGAGGATGACGTTGGCGCCGCCCGCGAGGCCGGAGTGCAGGGCGATCCAGCCGGCGTGACGGCCCATCACCTCGCAGACCAGGACCCGCATGTGGGACTCGGCGGTGGTGTGCAGCCGGTCGATGGCCTCGGTGGCGATGCCGACGGCGGTGTCGAAGCCGAAGGTGTAGTCGGTGGCGGAGAGGTCGTTGTCGATGGTCTTCGGTACGCCGACACAGGGCACGCCGTGCCGGCCGGAGAGCTCGGCGGCGACACCGAGCGTGTCCTCGCCGCCGATCGCGATGAGCGCCTCGATCTCCCGCGCGGCCAGGTTCTCCCGGATCCGGCGGATGCCGTCCTCCTGCTTGAGCGGGTTGGTGCGCGAGGAGCCGAGGATGGTGCCGCCGCGGGGCAGGATGCCGCGCACGGCCGGGATGTCCAGGGGGACGGCGGCGTCCTCCAGTGGACCCCGCCAGCCGTCCCGGAAGCCGGTGAAGTCGTAGCCGTACTCCTGTACGCCCTTGCGGACGATGGCCCGGATGACGGCGTTGAGGCCGGGGCAGTCGCCGCCTCCGGTCAGTACTCCGACGCGCATGGACAGTTCCCTTCGCCGCAGGTGCCTGACGAAGGGTCAGTGTGACGGGCGTCTCACTCGTCGTCGAGGCCTCGTTCGATGGCGTAGCGGACGAGTTCGACCCTGTTGTGGAGTTGCAGCTTGCCGAGGGTGTTCTGGACGTGGTTCTGAACCGTGCGGTGGGAGATCACCAGGCGCTCGGCGATCTGCTTGTAGCTCAGGCCCTTGGCGACCAGACGCAGCACCTCGGTCTCGCGCTCGGTGAGCTGCGGGACCTTCGGCTGGTCCGGGTCGGAGGCGGGCGCGGGGTCGGAGGCGAGGCGGCGGTACTCGCCGAGGACCAGGCCGGCGAGGCCCGGGGTGAAGACCGGGTCGCCGACGGCCGTCCGGCGGACCGCGTCCAGGAGTTCCTCGGTGGAGGCCGACTTGAGCAGGTAGCCGGTCGCGCCCGACTTCACGGCCTCCAGGACGTCGGCGTGCTCGCCGCTGGCCGACAGGACGAGCACGCGCAGGGCCGGGTTGTGGCCGACGAGCTCCTTGCAGACCTGGACGCCCGGCTTCACCGGCAGGTTCAGGTCGAGCACCAGCACGTCCGGGCCGGCCGCCTTGGCCCGGCGTACGGCCTGGTCGCCGTCGCCGGCGGTGGCGACCACGTCGAAACCGGACTCCGCGAGGTCCCGGGCGACCGCGTCGCGCCACATGGGGTGGTCGTCGACCACCATCACCTTGATCGGGTCCTTGTCGTTCATCGCTGTCCTGCCTTCCCCCGTGAGACCTTCGGTACCTTCAGCTCGACCTCCGTGCCCTGCCCCGGAGGCGAGATCAGCTCGGCGCTGCCGCCGAGCTCGCGCAGCCGGCCCCGGATCGACAGGGCCACCCCGAGCCGCCCCTCGCCCTCGGCCTGGGCGAGCCGGCCCTCGGGGATGCCGGGGCCGTCGTCCCGTACGGTCACGATCACCTCGTCGGGCTCGTCCTCGACGAGGATCCACGCACGCGCGTGCTCACCGGCGTGCCGGTGGACGTTGTCCAGGGCGGCCCCGACGGCAGCGGCCAGCTCGCGGGCGGCCGCCGGGGGCAGCGGGACGGGGGCGCCGGGCTCGACGAGGGAGACCTTCGCCGAGGCGTAGGGGGCGAGCAGCGCGCGCAGGTCGAGCGACCCGCGGGCCGACTCGTCGTCCGGCCCCTCGTCGACGACGTGGACGACCGCCCCCTGGGCCGCGTCCGCCGACACCCGCGAGACCGAGGTCAGGCCGCCGGAGACCAGGGTGCGCAGCGCCACCTCCTGCTCACCGGCCATCCGGCCCAGCTCGGCCGCCTCGCCGCCGAGGACCGCACCGCGGCGCTGCACCATGGCGAGCACCTGCAGGACGCTGTCGTGGATGTCCCGGGCCAGCCGCTCGCGCTCCCGGGTGGCCGCCTCGATCTCCAGAGCACGGGCGAGGGTGCGCTCGGAGGCGCGGGCGACCTCGACGACGTAGCCGATGGCGAGGGAGGCGACCCAGACGAGGATCACGTTGTGGACGGTGTCCCGGGCCGGCTGACCGCGCTCGATCAGGTTGGCGGCGGCGACCGGCGTGGAGGCGAGCGCGGCCCAGCGCCAGCCGCCCTTGATGGCGAAGGCGAGGACGGAACCGGCGGTCCATATCGACGGCAGGGTGGGGCCGCCGCCGTCGATGTGGTGCTGGTTCACGACCAGCGGGGTCAGCACGATCCCGGTGAGCGCGATCGCGAGGTCGACGGCGAGGAAGCGCTTGGTGCACGCGGCCGCGTTCTGGACGCGGGGCAGCGTGGCCAGCGTCCAGACGCACAGGACGACGTAGTAGGCGATGGCGATACCGGGCCGGTCGAAGTCGTCGTACGTACTGGCGAAGAGCCCGACCGCGTACAGCATGGTGAGCACCCGGTACCCGGTCAGGGCACGCCACAGCGGCTGCTCGACCGACATGCGCATGACGCGTACTTGCTTGGCCATCTCCCCCACCCCCGGGCCCGGACCACCGTGTCCCAGGATCCTAGGACGCGGAGGCCCCGGGCTTGTCCTCGTCGGCCGTCGTACCGCCGGCCTCGGCCTTCACGGCAGCCGCCCTGGCGGCCTTCTCCGCCTTGGCGGCCTCCGAGATCTGCCGCTTGGCCGCGGTCGCGTAGATGTCGACGTACTCCTGGCCGGAGAGCTTCATGATCTCGTACATGACCTCGTCGGTCACCGCGCGCAGCACGAAACGGTCGTGCTCCATGCCCTGGTAACGGCTGAAGTCCAGGGGCGCGCCGATGCGGATGCCCGGCCGCATCAGCTTGGGCAGGACCTTGCCGGGCGGCTGGATCTTCTCCGTGTCGATCATGGCGACGGGGATCACCGGGGCGCCGCTGGCGAGCGCCACGCGCGCGAGGCCGCCGGGCTTGCCGCGGTACAGGCGCCCGTCGGGCGAGCGCGTGCCCTCGGGGTAGATCCCGAACAGCTCACCGCGCTCCAGGACGTCGAGGCCGCTCCTGATGGCCGCCTCGCCCGCGCCGCGCGCGCCGGAGCGGTCCACGGGGAGCTGGCCCACGCCCTTGAAGAAGGCGGCCGTGAGGCGGCCCTTCACGCCGGGCGTGGTGAAGTACTCGGCCTTCGCGATGAAGGTGACCTTGCGGTCGAGGACCGCGGGCAGGAAGAACGAGTCGGAGAAGGACAGGTGGTTGCTCGCCAGGATGGCCGGCCCCTCGGCGGGAATGTTCTCCAGGCCTTCCACCCAGGGCCTGAAGGCGACCTTCAGCGGCCCGCCGATGGCGACCTTCATCGTGCCGTACAACAACCGAGTGCCTCCTGTGTTCGTCGAACAGACCTTAACCCGGGCCCTCGGCAAACAGACCGACGGCCCTGGTCGGTGTCAGTGCGGTCGCGTACGGTGAACCACACCCGGACTTGCTCACACTTCTTTCATGAACAGGAGACCCAGGTGCCGGTCCTCCCCGGAGCCGAGCCGTTCCGCCATGAGGGCGGGGAGGCCGGTGTCCTTCTCTGCCACGGCTTCACCGGTTCCCCCCAGTCACTGCGGCCCTGGGCCCAGCACCTCGCCGAGCACGGCCTGACGGTCTCCCTGCCGCTGCTGCCCGGGCACGGCACGCGCTGGCAGGACATGGCCCTCACGGGCTGGCAGGACTGGTACGCCGAGGTGGACCGCGAGCTGCGCGCCCTGACCGAGCGCTGCACCTCCGTGTTCGTGGCCGGTCTGTCCATGGGCGGCACCCTGGCCCTCAGGCTGGCCGCCAAGCACGGGGACGCAGTGCGCGGTGTCGTGGTCGTCAACCCGGCGAACCGCATGCACGGCCTCGCGCCCTACGCCCTTCCGGTGGCCCGTCATTTCGTGCGGACGGCGCCCGGGATCGCCAGCGACATCAAGAAGGAGGGCAGCGTCGAGCTGGGGTACGACAAGGTGCCGCTGCACGCGGCGCACTCCCTGCGGACCTTCTTCCGGCTGGTCGACGGCGAGCTGCCGCAGGTCACCCAGCCGCTGCTGGTGCTGCGGAGCTCCCAGGACCATGTGGTGCCGGCGACCGACTCCGCGCGCGTGCTGAGCCGGGTGTCGTCGACGGACGTGACCGAGATCGTGCTGGAACAGAGCTACCACGTGGCGACGTTGGACCATGACGCGGAGCGGATTTTCGACGAGAGCCTCGCGTTCATCGGCCGGCACACCACCGGCATCGGCAGTGAAGGGACGGCCGCCCGTGGCTGAGCACGACTCCGACCGCGAAGACCGCGAGGGCCACGAGCCGGAGGAGCAGGGCGTCCCGTTCGACGAGGAGGCCGCGTGGGCGGCCATCGTCGCCGGGTACGGCGAGGAGCCGAAGGACCCGCCGGGCACGAAGCCGTTCAAGTCGGTCGAGGATCTCGCGCTCCTGGAGACCGAGACCAACGACGAGCCCACGGCGACGGAGAAGACGCAGAAGACCGAGACCGGGCCGAACAAGGACGAGAAGCCGGCGAAGCCGCTGGGCGGTTCCGTCTCCTTCGCGCCCGGCGTCGGGCCGCGCGACTACAGCGCGCCGGAGCCGTCCGAGGACGACTTCGAGGAGGACGACGAGGGCCACTTCGTCCCGCCGGAGCCGCCACCGCTGCCCGCGGCCGACACCACGGCGAAGTTCGCCTGGCTGGGGGTGCTGGGCGGGCCCGTGCTGCTGCTGGTCGCGGTGCTGCTGGGCTGGGAGATGACGTGGTGGCTGGCCACGGTCGGGATCGGCGGGTTCCTCGGCGGCTTCGTCACGCTGGTGACGCGCATGCGGACCGACGACGAGGACGACGAGAACCCCGGCCGGGGCGCGGTCGTGTAGTCCGGCTCAGTTCGCGGGCACGGCGAGGGTGGCCAGGACCGGAAGGTGGTCGGTGGCCGCCCTCAGGTCTGTCCGCGTGATCCCGGGAAGGTCCAGGGGGACTCCGCAGCCGAGCACCTCGATGCCCTTCGTGGCGAAGATCGCGTCGATGCGCTGGTGGGGTTCGGTGCGGGTCCAGGTGTGTTCGCCGCCCTGAGGACTGGTCGCCCAGCAGTCCTGGAGGCCGGTGGCGACGCGCCTGAAGGCGCGGCCGGTGGGGCCCTCGTTGAGGTCGCCCCCGGCCACGGCGTGCTCCACGCCCATGCCGGCCAGGCGGTCGAGGAGGGCGCCCGCCTGGTCGTGGCGCTCGTCCTTCTGCAGGGACAGGTGACAGCTCAGAACGCCGAGGCGGGCCCCCGCGATGTCGACGACGGCGGTGGCGAAGCCTCGCCTGTGCTGTCCCGGAGTGAGCGGGAGGAGCACGTCCTCCGTGCGTTCGACCGTGGCCCGCAGGTTGCAGAGGATGGCTGGTCCCGCGGCTGTGCCACCCCCGGTGAGGACGACCAGATCCGAGGCCGAGGCGAGCCGTGCCAGCTTCTTGCGCCAGCGGAAGAAGCGGGGGGCCTCCTGGACCAGTACGAGATCCGGTGCGCAGGCCGTGATGATCCGGGCCAGTGCGGCTGTGTCGTCTCGCATCGAGCGGATGTTGTAGCTCAGGACTTTGACCGGAACCATGTGGATCAATTTACGCCCACCGAAGAGGGGCGCGAGGTGAGTGCGCGACCGCCGGTTCGTTGTGGCTGGTCGCGCGGTTCCCCGCGCCCCTGAAAAGGAAAAGGCACCGTTACATGATCGGGTCGGGCTCTCTCGCCAGGTCCGCCGCGCCCACCAGGCCCGCCTTGTTGCCCAGTTGGGCCGCGATGACGTCGGCCACGGGGCGCCAGTTGCCGCCCACGAGCCAGCGCTTGTAGGACTTGCGGATCGGGTCCAGGACCAGTTCGCCCTCGTCGGAGAGGCCGCCGCCGACGATGAAGGCGGACGGGTCGAAGAGGGAGGCCAGGTCGGCGAGGCCCGCGCCGGCCCAGCGGGCGAGCTCGCGGTAGGAGTCGACGGCGACCGGGTCGCCCTGCCGGGCGGCCATGGAGATGTGCTTGCCCTCGATGCCGTCGGGGCTGCCGTCACCGAGGCCGAGGAGGATCTCGGCGTTCTCCGGGGTGGCGTTGGCGCGCTGCTTGGCGTACCTCACCAGCGCGCGCCCCGAGGCGTACTGCTCCCAGCAGCCCTGCGAGCCGCAGCCGCACAGCAGGCCGTCCGGGACCATGCGGATGTGGCCGAACTCGGCCGCGACACCGAAGTGGCCGCGGCGCAGCTTGTTGCCGATGATGATGCCGCCGCCGAGGCCGGTGCCGAGCGTGATGCAGATGACGTTGCGGTGGCCCTTGCCCGCGCCGAACTTGTACTCGCCCCACGCGGCCGCGTTGGCGTCGTTCTCCACGACGACCGGAAGGCCGACACGGGTCTCGACCTTCTCCTTCAGCGGTTCGTTGCGCCAGTGGATGTTGGGGGCGAAGTAGACCTCCGAGCGCTGGCGGTTGACGTATCCGGCCGCACCGATGCCCACGCCCACGATGTCGTGTCCGGCACGCGCGCCCTCCACCGCCGAGGCGATCGCGTCCACGATGCCCTCGGCCGTGCCCGGAGTCGGCACCTTGTGTGTCGAGAGGATGTTGCCTTCCTCATCGACCACGCCGGCCGCGATCTTCGTGCCGCCGATGTCGACGCCGATGGTGAGTCCCATGAATCCCTCAGTTTCGGTCGAGCCCCGCTACGGCCAACCGTACCCGAGGCCCTGCCGTCAGGGGGTTTCAGTCCAAGTCGATGCGCTCGGGACCGGGGTCCTCGCCCTTGTCGCGCAGGGTGTCGTCACGCCGGCTCCAGCGCTGTTCCTGCGCCTGGACCGCGGAGCGGTAGGCGGCGAGGAGTTCGCCACCGGCGGCGGCGAGGTGGTCGAAGACGTCCGGGTTGCGCTCGATGACCGGCTCGACCGCGGCCTTGGCCTGCTGCACGACCTGCTTGACCACCTGCTGGGCCGCGGGCCCGGCGATGCCCCCGAGCAGGGGGGACTGGAGGCCGGACAGTTTCTCGGCGACGTTGTCGACCAGTTTGCGCAGCTCCTCGGCGGCCGAGCCCGGGGGCGGGCCGTACTGGGTGCGGCGGCGGGCCTTCTCCGCCGCGAGGTCCTCCGCGACCGCCGTCGCCCACGCGTCGGCGTCGGTCGCCCGTACCTCGTCCACGGCGTCCGCGGGCTCGCGGTCCGCGGCGTCGGACGGGGGGAGCTCTTCGCTCATGACGACCTCCTGACTACGGTTCGTCCCTCCGACGTTACCCGAATGGGCGTACCCGGTTCACGGGGTGCGCGGCCACAGACCGGGGTCCGGCGCGAACCTGATCCGCAGCTCGCCCTCGCGCAGGGCGGCGCCGGCGACGGTGCAGCGGCGCAGGGCCGAGGGCAGCGGGACGATCCGGCGGAACTGCCCCGCGCTGACCACGAGTTCGTCGCCGCGCCGGATCAGGTCCAGCTCGTCGCGCACGGCACCGGGCAGCGGGATGTGCCAGACGAGGACGCCGTCCTCGGCAAGCTGGTCGGCCACGGGCCACTCGACGGTGGAGGTCGTGTCGTTGACCACGGGGGCAGCGAGCGCGGTGAGGTCGTCGTCGCCGCGCGGGTCGTGGCCGAGATGCGGGACGCTCCGGACGTCGTACGACTCCTGCCACTCCTCCAGGGCCTTGCGCTGCTGGGCCACGAGTCCGGCGGGCCAGTCCTCCGGTACGACGCGGGAGGCGACCAGGATGTCGGGGCGCAGGCCGCGCAGGGCGAGGGCCAGGCTCGCGGCATGCACGGCGTCGGTGCCGGCGGGGCCGGGTTCGGCGACGAGTCGTACCACCGCCCCCCGGTCGGCGAGGACGGCCTGGACCGCGCCGAGTTCGGTGTCCCAGCGGGCGGCGGTCTCGTACAGCCACTCCGAGGGCATGGGGACGCCGGCGAGCCGGCCGAGGACGGGACGCAGACCGGCGGCCGCCTGGCGCTCGGCGGGCAGCAGCCGGCGCAGGTAGCGGCGCAGTTCCTCGGGCAGGGAGAGCAGGGCGAGGGCCTGCGGGACGGGCGGCAGGTCCACCACGAGCAGCTCGTGGCGCTCGGAGAGCGCGGCGTCGCGCAGGGCGCGCAGCAGCGTGAGTTCCTCGGCGCCGGGGAGGGGGGTGACCTCCTCGGGGTCCAGCCGGGAGGCGCCGAGCAGGTCGAGCACGTGGGAGGCGCGTTCCTGGAACGCGGCGAGGTCGTCGCGGAATCCGGCGGTGGCGTCGGGGCGCCAGGCGGTGAGGTTCTCCGCGACCTGGGCGGGGGTCGCGCCGGTCGGTACGCCGAGGACCGTGCCCAGGGTGTCCGTCCGGTCGGCGCTCAGCACGAGGGTGCGGGTTCCCTCGCGGGCGGCGGCGAGCGCGGTGGCGGCGGCTACGGTGGTACGGCCGCTGCCGCCGGGACCGGTGATCAGGATGGTGCGCATAGGGGTGAACCGTAACGGACGCAGAGGAGGTGCCTCGATGTGCCGTCTCGCGGCTGCGGGTGCGTCGTGGCTGGTCGCGCAGTTCCCCGCGCCCCCGAAAAGGCGGGTACGGCTGGGCAGGCTGCGACCGCACCCACCCAGGGGCGCGGGGAACTGCGCGACCGACCCCCACCGGCCCGCAGCCGACAGCGAACCGGCGAAGCCCTACCGCCCCGACTCGACCCGCTTCTTCAGACCGGCCAGCGCCCGGTCGATGATGACCTTCTCCGCCTTGCGCTTGATCATCCCCAGCATCGGGATCTTGACGTCGACCGTCAGCAGGTACGTGACCTCGGTCGCCCCCGCCCCGGCCGGCTTCAGCACGTACGAGCCGTCGAGCTGACGCAGCATCTGGGACTTGACCAGCGTCCAGGAGACCTCGTTCTGGCCGGTCCACGTGTAGCCGAGGACCTGGTCGTCCTTGATGGCGCCCGCGTCCATGACCAGCCGGACCTGCTCGGCGCGGCCGGACGCGTCCGTGGAGAGCACCTCCGCCTGCTTCACCTCGCCCGTCCAGTCCGGATAGCGGGCGAAGTCGGCGATCACGGCCATGACGTCGGCCGGCGCAGCGTCGATCGTGATGCTCGAACTGGTGTGTTCCGCCATCGCCGTGGCTCCTCCAGATACGGTCCGGTGAGGAAGGGTGACGCACGCGTACGCACGTCTGTGCAGCGTGAAGGCTACCGCGCGGACGGACTCACCATTCCAGCGCCCACGGCTTGCCGCTGCCGGCGAAGTGCCCGACGTTCACGCACTCCGTCGCACCGATCCGCATCCGGCGGACCAGGGGCTGATGGACGTGGCCGAACAGGGAGTACCGCGGACGGGTGCGGCGGATCGCGGCCAGCAGCGCCCGGCTGCCCCGCTCGAACCGCCGCGCCACCGTGTCGTAGACCAGTTCCGGCACCTCCGGCGGGATGTGCGTGCACAGCACGTCCACCTCGCCGACCGCCTCGATCTTCGCCGCGTACTCCTCGTCGCTGATCTCGTACGGCGTCCGCATGGGGGTCCGCAGACCGCCCCCGACGAAGCCGAACGTCCAGCCGCCGATCTCCGCCCGCTCGCCGTCGAGCACGGTCGTACCGGGTCCGGCGTACTCCGGCCACAGCGGCGGCATGTCGACATTGCCGTAGGTCGCGTACGTCGGTGTCGGGAAGGCGGCGAACATCTCGGCGTACTGCTTGCGCACCGCGGTCTCGATCACCGAGCCCCGGTCGGCACCGATGCCGCCCCACAGCCTGGCGCCGAGGTCGCGGGCCTCCTCGAAGCGGCGGGCGGTGCGCAGTTCCACGATGCGGTCGGCGTTCTCGACCCCGAACAGGTCGGGGAAGATGCCGCGCGAGTGGTCGGCGTAGTCGAGGAACAGGACCAGGTCACCCAGGCAGATCAGGGCGTCGGCACCCTCGCCGGCTCTGGCCAGGTCACGGGCGTTGCCGTGCACGTCGCTGACCACGTGTACGCGGGTCTTCCGGTTTCCGGCCGGTGTGGGTGCCATGACGATCAAGAGTAGGCCTGTGGGGCATACGTGAACAGTGCCGACCGGACCTGCGGTTACTGGCCAGTCAGTAAGCAGGTGGACTACTGTGCGCGAAGAACCCCAATCCGTGTGACGCAGCGAACATCTCGCCGGACCCCCCTGTCGAAGAAGCCATACCGGCGGGTAACGTCCGGGCAGTCCAGTCGTGCTCAGCATTCGACGACGAATCCCTGAGCACCTGCCCGAGCCTTGGACCGACCGTCGCATCACACAACGTCGTGGCGCCGGCGCCCTATGAGGAGCAGCAGTCTTGCGCGAGTTCAGCCTTCCGGCTTTGTACGAGGTCCCTGCGGACGGCAATCTCACCGACATCGTCCGTAGAAACGCCGCGCAGCATCCCGACGTCGCCGTCATCGCCCGCAAGGTGGGAGGCCAGTGGCAGGACGTGACGGCCACGGCGTTCCTCGCCGAGGTGCACGCCGCCGCCAAGGGGCTCATCGCCTCCGGTGTCCAGCCGGGCGACCGGGTCGGTCTGATGTCCCGCACGCGCTACGAGTGGACGCTGCTCGACTTCGCGATCTGGTGCGCGGGCGCGGTGACCGTGCCGGTGTACGAGACGAGCTCGCCGGAGCAGATCCAGTGGATCCTGTCCGACTCGGGCGCGACCGCGTGCGTCGTGGAGCTGGACTCGCACAGCGCGGCCGTCGAGTCGGTGCGCGAGAACCTGCCCGCGCTCAAGCACGTCTGGCAGATCGAGGGCGGCGGCATCGAGGAACTGGGCCGCGCGGGCAAGGACATCAGCGACGCGGCCGTCGAGGAGCGCAGCTCGCTGGCGAAGGCCGACGACGCGGCGACGATCGTCTACACCTCCGGCACCACCGGCCGCCCCAAGGGCTGTGTGCTCACCCACCGCAGCTTCTTCGCGGAGTGCGGCAACATCGTGGAGCGGCTGCGCCCGCTGTTCCGCACCGGCGAGTGCTCGGTCCTGCTGTTCCTGCCGCTCGCGCACGTCTTCGGCCGGCTGGTGCAGATCGCGCCGATGATGGCGCCGATCAAGCTGGGCATGGTCCCGGACATCAAGCAGCTCACCGACGAACTGGCCTCCTTCCGGCCGACGCTGATCCTCGGCGTCCCCCGTGTCTTCGAGAAGGTCTACAACTCGGCGCGCGCCAAGGCGCAGGCGGACGGCAAGGGCAAGATCTTCGACAAGGCCGCCGACACGGCGATCGCCTACAGCAAGGCGCTTGACACCCCGTCGGGCCCGTCGCTCGGACTGAAGATCAAGTACAAGACCTTCGACAAGCTGGTCTACAGCAAGCTGCGGGCGGTCCTCGGCGGCCGGGGCGAGTACGCCATCTCCGGCGGTGCCCCGCTGGGCGAGCGGCTCGGGCACTTCTTCCGCGGCATCGGCTTCACGGTCCTGGAGGGCTACGGCCTGACCGAGTCCTGTGCCGCGACCGCGTTCAACCCCTGGGACCGCACGAAGATCGGCACGGTCGGGCAGCCGCTGCCGGGCTCGGTGATCCGGATCGCGGACGACGGCGAGGTGCTGCTGCACGGCGAGCACCTGTTCAAGGGCTACTGGAACAACGAGGCCGCGACCGCCGAGGCGCTCACCGACGGCTGGTTCCACACCGGTGACATCGGCACCCTCGACGAGGACGGCTACCTCAGGATCACCGGCCGCAAGAAGGAGATCATCGTCACCGCGGGCGGCAAGAACGTCGCCCCGGCCGTGATCGAGGACCGCATCCGGGCGCACGCGCTGGTCGCGGAGTGCATGGTGGTGGGCGACGGGCGGCCGTTCGTGGGCGCGCTGGTCACCATCGACGAGGAGTTCCTGGGCCGTTGGGCCGAGGAGCACGGCAAGCCGGCGGGTTCCACCGCGGCGTCGCTGGCCGGGGACGCGGACCTGAACGCGGCGATCCAGGCCGCGGTCGACGACGGCAACGCCGCGGTGTCGAAGGCGGAATCGGTGCGGAAGTTCCGCATTCTGTCCTCCCAGTTCACGGAGGAGACGGGCCACCTCACGCCGTCGCTGAAGCTGAAGCGCAATGTGGTGGCGAAGGACTACGCGGCCGAGATCGAGGCGATCTACGCGAAGCAGTAAGCCTCCTGACGGATCGTCATGGCGCGGTGTCCTCCACGAGGACCCGCGCCATCGTCCGTTCGGCGAGCGCGGTGATGGTGACGAACGGGTTCACCCCGATGTTGCCGGGGATCAGCGAGCCGTCGGTGACGTACAGCCTCGGATAGCCCTTCACCCGGCCGTAGTTGTCGGTGGCCTTGCCCAGCACGCAGCCGCCCAGCGGGTGGTAGGTGAAGTCGTCGGCGAAGACCCTGCTGGGGGAGCCGAAGAGGTCGTACCGGTAGATGGTCGCGTTGGCGGAGTTGATCCGGTCGAAGAGCTTCTTGGCCATGCCGGAGGAGACCGCGCTCTGCGCCGCGCTCCAGTCGAGCGCCAGCCCTCCGCTGCCGTAGGAGAACCGGGCGCGCTGGGGGTTCTTGGTGATCGCCAGGTAGAGGCTGACCCAGTGCTCCAGCCCCGTGGGCAGGGGAGCGATCTCGGCGAAGACGGGGTTGTCGGCGTTGGCCCAGTCGTCGATGCCCATGACCGGCATGGTCGACTGGTTGGCCCCGACGGTGTCCCACAGGTGGTTGGCCCGCCCGAGCATCGTGTTGCCGTTGGGCCCCCAGCCCGCCCCGACGCTCGCGTCCAGTGCCGGGAGCGTCCCCGACTGCCGTGACCGGAGCAGGAGTTCGCTCGTGCCGAGGCTGCCGCCGCCGAGGAACAGATAGGTGCAGCCGTACTGCTTGGTCTCGACGACCGCGCCGGTGTAGTCGATGCGTTCGGCGGTCAGCACCCAACTGCCGTCGTTGGCCCGGCTGATCCCGGTGACCTTCTCCATGGTGTGGATGGTGACGTTGCCGGTGCCGAGCGCGGACGCCAGATAGGTCTTGTCGAGGCTCTTCTTGCCGAAGTTGTTGCCGTAGATGACCTCCTGGCCGAGGGCCGACCTGGTGGCGGTGCCGGCGGCCTCGCGCTGCATGTAGCCGAAGTCGTAGACGCTGGGCACGAAGGTGGTCCTCAGACCGGCCTTCTGGGCGTGCTTCCGGGAGACCCGGGAGAACTGGTACCACTCGGTCGACTCGAACCAGGCCGGGTCGATGGTGTTGACGCCGAGCATGGCCCGGGCGCGCGGGAAGTACGTGGAGTACATCTCCGCGGTGTCCACGGTCGGGAACTGCTCGGCGAACCAGGACTGGAGCGGGGTGACCGCCATCGAGCCGTTGACCAGGGAGCCGCCGCCGACCCCGCGGCCCACGAAGACCGACATGCCGGAGAAGCGGACGCGGTCCAGGACGCCCGGGTAGGGGGTGATGTCCTTGTTGACGACGTCCAGCCACAGGAAGCTCGCCAGCGGGGCCTCGGTGCGGGTGCGGAACCACATGGAGCGCTGGTCGGGGTTGGCGGTGTTGCAGAAGACCTTGCCGTCGGGGCCTGCGGTGTTCCACAGCCGGCCCATCTCCAGGACGAGGGTGCGGATGCCGGCCTGCCCGAGGCGGAGGGCGGCGACGGAGGCGCCGTAGCCGGAGCCGACGACGATGGCGGGCGCGGACTCGACCGCGGCGGGCTCGTCCGCGCGGGCCGACTGGAGCCCGACACGGGTGAAGCCGAGAGTGGCCGCCGTTTGGAGGGCGGCCATACCAAGGATCTGACGTCTGGTCAGCTGACGCTGTATCAGTTTTCCTGTCATGGCCGCAGCATGGGCGGATTATCCGGCTCCGGCTATAGCAGCGTCTTCAACTTTTCCGCCAACAAGTCCCACCGCCACTTCTCCTCGACCCACTCCCGCCCCCGCTCCCCCATGCGCCTCCGCAGTTCCGCGTCACCGAGGAGGACGGTGATCCGCTCGGCGGCCTCCTCCGGGGAACCGCCCCGCACGACCCACCCGGTCTCGCCGTCGAGCACGGCGTCGGGGGCGCCCCCGGAGTCACCCGCGACCACCGGGAGCCCGGTGGCCGAGGCCTCCAGGTAGACGATCCCGAGACCCTCGACGTCGAGCCCGCCCCGGCGGGTCCGGCACGGCATCGCGAACACGTCCCCGGCGCCGTAGTGCGCGGGCAGCTCGGCCCAGGGCACGGCCCCGGTGAAGCGCACGGAACCGGCGACGCCGGTCTCGTGGGCGAGCCGGCGCAGGTCCTTCTCGTAGGGCCCGCCACCGACCACGAGCAGAACGGCGTCGGGCTCCGCGGCCAGGATGCGCGGCATGGCGAGGATGAGGGTGTCCTGCCCCTTGCGCGGCACGAGCCGGGACACGCACACGACCACCGGCCGGTCCGTCAGTCCCAGCCGCGCCCGCACGGCGTCGCCGCCCGACCCGGGGTGGAAGGTCTTCTCGTCGACGCCGGGCGGCAGCTGCACCATCCTCGCGGCCGCCCGGGGCGTCAGCGCGGCGGCGATCCGCGACCGCGTGTACTCCCCGAGGTAGGTGATCGTGTCCGTGGACTCCCCGATCCGGCCCAGCAGCTGCCGTGCGGCGGGCAGCTGGGCCCAACCGGCCTCGTGCCCGTGGGTGGTCGCCACCAGCCGTTCGGCGCCGGCCCTCCGGAGCGCGGGCGCCATCAGGCCGAGCGGCGCGGCCGCCCCGAACCACACCGACGTACAGCCGTGCTCCCGCAGCAGAGCGACGGCCCTCCGGGTCGCCCCCGGCGTCGGCAGCAGCATGGTCGTGGAGTCCCGTACGACGGTGAAGGGCTGCTCGGCGTCGAAGGCCGCGGTCGCCTCGACGCCCTCCCGGCCCCGCTTCCAGGTGGAGGCGTAGACGACCAGGCGCTCGGGGTCGAGCCGCAGCGCCATGTTGTGCAGGAACGCCTGGATGCCCCCCGGGCGGGGCGGGAAGTCGTTCGTCACGATCAGGGTCTTGTGCATCGCCGCAGACCCTACCGAACCGGCTGCTCACAGCCGGGCGCGGCCACGTTTGTGGCACCCTCACAGGAGAGCGGGACATCATGTTCCCCTCAAGACCGGTAGAGAACGGCAGGGGATCACGTGGAGACGAAGGCCGTGCGGTGGTCCCTGACCGGGCTGCTGCTGACCTGGGGCGTGACCAGACTGCTGCTCCTGCTGTGGGTCTTCCGGGTGTACGTCTTCCCCGGCCCGGACGTCACGAGTGACGTGTCGGTGATCTACCAGGGCTGGTACGACGTCCTGCGCACCGGAACGTTCCCGCAGTCCGACGTGACCTGGCAGTATCCGCCCGCCGCGGCCCTCGCGATCCTCTCCCCCGCGCTGCTGCCCTTCCTGGAGTACACGCAGGCCTTCTTCCTCATGGCCTTCGCGGCGGACCTGGCCGTCCTGCTCCTGCTGCTGTACGCGGGCCTGCGCGACGGGCGGCGGCTGCGGGGGGCCTGGGTGTGGGTGGCGGGCGTACCGCTGCTCGGCCCGACCGTCTACTCCCGCTACGACGTGATGGTGACCGCGGTGGCGGTCGCCGCCGTCCTCGCGGCCGCCCGGCACCCTCGCGTGGCGGGGGCCCTGGTGGGCTTCGGGGCGCTGCTGAAGGTGTGGCCGGCGCTGATCCTGGTCGGCATCCGCAGACGCGGCGTGTGGGCCTCGGCGGCCCTGACCGTGCTCGTCGTCGCCGGGCTGTTCGCGGTGGCGATGCCCGGGGCCTTCGCCTTCCTGACCTTCCAGCGGGAGCGGGGCACCGAGGTGGAGTCGCTGGGCTCGCTGGTCTTCCACATCGCCCGTCACCACGGCTGGGACGGCCAGGTGCTGCTGAACTACGGCTCGGTGGAGTTCCTCGGCCCCTGGGTGACCACCGTCAGCACGGCCGCGCTCGCGCTGACCGGCATGGCCTTCGGACTGCTGCTGCTGTGGCGGCTGTCGGCCACCCGGTTCGAGACGCACACGGCGGCCGACGCGGCGCTGGTGGCGGTGCTGATGTTCACCACCACCAGCCGGGTGATCAGCCCGCAGTACATGGTGTGGCTGGTCGGCCTCGCGGCGGCCTGTCTGTGCTTTCGCGCGAGCCGGATGGGCGTGCCGGCCGTCCTGGTGCTGGTGGCGTGCTTCGTGACGGTCCTGGAGTTCCCGATCTGGTTCGCGGACGTCGTGGGCAGCACCCCCCTCGGCATCACCCTCCTGCTCGTCCGCAACGGCCTGCTCGTCCTCGCCACGGCCCTCGGCATGCGCACCCTGTGGCGAGCGACGGTCCCGAAACGCACCCCCGCGCCCCCGGTGCCGGAGGATCAGGAACCCGAGCCGGCCCGGGAGACCCGGCGTCCTCCTGAGCCCCGGGAGCCGTCGGCTCAGGCCAGCTGATCTCGCAGGTACTGCCGCCACTGGGCGGTGAAGGTCCTCAGGTCGGTGCCGAGGACGTCCGCCATGGACTTCTCCACCGCTCCCGGGCGCTTCTCGTGCGTGCCCACCGCGCGGTAGAACTCACCCAGCTTCGCCTCGCCCCAGCGGTCCGCGATCAGACGGCAGGCCAGCCAGCCGCCCTCGTAGGACATCGCGAGGCCGGACGCGGTGCCGCCGAAGCCGAAGTCCGCGTCGGACGGCAGGGCCGCCGGCACCCGGCCCGCCGACACCGCCTCCCCCAGCTCCGGCGCGACCTCGGCCGGGGTGCGCCCGGTGCCCCGGTAGCCGACCCAGTCGGCATAGCCCTCCGACAGCCACAGCGGGGTCGCGGCGGTGGTGTCGGCGCGGGTGGCCACATGGGTGGTCTCGTGGGTGAGCACGACCTGTCGGCCGAGGTTGCCGAGCAGGCCGTACGCGTCGGGGTTGACGATGATCCGGTCCGCGGGTGCCCGCGCCGGGGCCCCGGTCTCGCCGGTGGTGACGGCCGCGATCCCGCGGTACGAGGAGGCGGGCGAGCCGAGCAGCCCCGCCATGCCGTCCAGGGACCTCGGTACGAGCACGACGACGTGCCGGGACCATCCGGTGCCCCAGGCGTCGGACACGGCGGGCACGGCGTCGTCGGCGAGGTCCGCGAAGGAGTGCAGCCGCTCGCCGGACTGGCCGACACCGAGGACGATGCTGTGCTTCCCGCGGACGACGGTCACCTCGCCCTGGTCCCACAGCTGCTGCGGGGCCTTCTTCGCGGGCTTCTCGTCCTTCACGTACCAGTGGCCGGCCGCGTCGAGGGAGAGGTCCAGCGTGCGGGCGACGGTGACGGGGGCCTGGTCGTAACCCTGGACCTGGTACCGCAGTTCGGCGTCGGCGGTGGCACCGGCGCCGGTGCGGTGGACGGCGGTGACCCTGTAGGCCCAGGAGGCGAGCGGCACCGCGCTCACGTCCTCGAACCAGTCCGCGGTACCCGTCTCGGCCACCGCCGCTCCGTCCCGGTCCAGGACGGCCGCCGCCCGCAGGTCGAGGACGTGCTGCACGTCGGCCTCGGCGGCGTCGGTGGCCGTCGGCCGCCCGCCGCAGGACACCAGCGAGGCGAGCAGCAGGCACAGCACCACCGCACCGCGTTTCGGCACCCGCCGTCGACCAGCCATGTTTCCCGATCGTACGGGCATCGCGGCCGTCGGTCAGGGGCGCGTGACCGTCGCCCCCGGCATCATGCCCACCGGGTCGTAGCGCACCGGGGCACCGGGGTAGGGGGCGTGCACGACCTGGCCGTTGCCGACGTACATGCCGACATGGCTGGCGTCCCCCCGGTAGGTGACCAGGTCACCGGGCCGCGCCTGGGAGAGCGGCACCTGGCGGCCGGCGTACCGCTGGGCCTGCGAGGTGCGCGGGAGGGAGACGCCGGCCTGGGCGTACGACCACTGCATCAGGCCCGAACAGTCGAAGGCGCCCGGCCCGTTGGCACCCCACACGTACGGCTTGCCGACCGCGGACTGCGCGGCGGCCACGGCGGCGGCCGCCCGGCCCGAGGGCGCCACGGCTCCCGAGAGGTCGGGCATCTCGGCACGGCCGGAGCGCGAGGCCCGGTCGTAGGCGGCCCGCTCGTCGGACGGCAGGGAGTTGAGCAGCTCGCGCGCCCGGGCGAGCTTCTTCTCGACGGTCCGCTTGTGGGAGGCGACGGCCTTGCGGCTCCTCTCCAGTTCGCCGAGCTTCCGGGCCGCCTCGCTGCGCTCCTGGGCGAGTTCGCGCATGGCCTCCTGAAGGCCCCTGAGCTCGCCCGCCTGGTGGGCGTTGATGCGGTCCAGAGCGGCCGCCTTGTCGAGGTACTCGTCCGGGTCGTCGGAGAACAGCAGCGCGAGGGACGGATCGAGGCCGCCGGCGCGGTACTGGGCCCCGGCCAGTGAACCGAGCTTCTCCCGCAGGGAGTTGATGCGCTCCTGATGCCGGGCGATGGTGTCCTGCGCGGTGCCGACCTCCTCGCGCAGCGCGTCGGCGCGGTCGTCGGCCTTGTTGTAGGCCTCGGTGGCCCGCTCGGCCTGCTCGTAGAGGCGGTCCACCTCGGCCCTGGTGTCGGCGGACGGAGCGGCGACGGCCGGTACGGCGCCGAGTGCGGCTGCCGCCGCGGACAGCGCGCACAGGGCGGCACCGGCGCCCCGGTTGAACCCGGACGTCTGGGCAAGGCGGCGATGGGACCCCACGGGAAGCCGCGCTCCTTCCGTTGGCGGACGAGAACGCGGCAGACAGTAGCCCCGGGAACGGGACCTGACCAAAGACCTCAAGGGATGCACAACCGGGCGCCCCGCCTCAGACGCAGGTCATGGGCGGGGCGTGGAATCAGATGAGGTTGTCGCGATTCGCCCGAACGGGGGGCGGGTCGTGGGGTGTCAGATCCGTACGCCGAACTGGAACGGCATGTTGTTGATCGACTCGTAGCGCACGACCGTGCCGGTGCGGGGGGCGTGGAGGACCTGGCCGTTGCCGGCGTAGAAGCCGACGTGGTGCTGGTCGCCGTAGAAGATGACCAGGTCGCCGACCTTGAGGTCGCTCTGCGAGTAGATACGGGTACCGGCGTTGGCCTGGGCCTGCGAGGTGCGCGGGATGGTGACGCCGGCCTGCGCGAAGGCCCAGGAGGTCAGGCCCGAGCAGTCGAAGGAGGAGGGGCCGGTGGCGCCGTAGACGTACGGCGAGCCGATCTTGCTCTGGGCGGCCTGGAAGGCGGCGAGGGCTCGGCCGGAGGCGGGGCCGGTGTTGCCGAGGTCCACGCGCTCGCTGGCGGAGCGGCTGGCGCGGGCGTCGGCTGCGGCGAGGGCGGCCTTCTCGGCGGCGGTGAGCGAGTTGAGGAGCTTCTGCGCCTCGGCGAGCTTGCCCTGAACGGCCTTCTTCTGCTTGGCCAGTTCGGCGCGGGTGCTGGCGAGGTCCTGGAGCTTCTCGGTGGCCTCGGCGCGGTCCTGGGCCAGCTCGCGCTGCTTCTCCTGGATCTTCTTCAGCGCCTCGACCTGCTGGGAGCTGAGCTGGTCCGCGGTGGAGGCCTTGTCCAGGTAGTCGTCCGGGTTCGACGACAGGAAGAGCTGGAGCGAGGAGTCGATGGAGCCGGTGCGGTACTGCGCGGCGGCCGCCATGCCTATGGAGTCACGGAGTTCGTTCAGGTCGTCCTGGCCGCGGGCCACGTTGTCCTGGATGGTGGAGATCTCCTTCTGGAGCTTCTCCTGCTTCTCCTTGGCCCCGTTGAGCTTCTCGGTGGCCTGCTCGGCCTGCTCGTAGAGGGCGTCGACCTTCGCCTTGACCTCGTCCTTGCTCGGCTTCTCGCTCGGCGCGGCGTTGGCGGCATTGGCACTGAGGGCCACGGCGGCAGCCGCTGCGGTCGTGAGCACGGTCACGCGCGTACGGCTCGGCTGCTTGGGTCGACGGTGGGACGCCACGGAGGTGAACTCCTTCTTTTGAGTGATCACCCGCTCGGAGGTTCGAGGCCAGACCCTAGTGACCTTCCCGTGATCAGTTCAAATCCTCAGGAGCAAAATCTCGTCACAGCGTGCATTCTTTGCACATAACTCACGTGCAGTGAGGCGGGCTTGACACTACGTTGCGTGATGATACGGCTAATTCGGGCGTTAAACCGCTAACTTCGAGGTTTAGGACAGCCGCTTCAGCAGCACCGCCGAAGCGACCGGTCGCGCCCCCGCCTTGGCGATGCCGTCGGCGACCTCGCGGTCGGTCGAGGCGACGATCACCGGCCGCCCGGGCGGCTCGGCGCGCACCAGCTGGCGGATCAACTCGTCGGCGGTGACACCCGCCTTGGAGAACAGCACCCGCACCCCGCGCGGCGGCGCGAGCAGCACCGGCGCGGCGAGCTCGGCCCCGTCGAAGACACAGGTCACCTCCGCCCCGGTCTGCGCGGCGAGCTGCGAGAGCTGTCCGAGGAGCCGCAGGCGCTGCTTCTCCAGCGGCATCTGGGGATAGCCGGTCTTGGTGACGTTGTAGCCGTCGACCACCAAGTGCGCCTGGGGCAGGGCGAGCAGCTGGTCCAGGATCGCCGGGTCGCTGTCGGACAGGGCCCGCGCGGCGATGTCCTTCGGTGTCATGCGGCCCGGTTCGACCGCGTCCACGGTCTCGGCGGGCCGCACGGAGACCGGCGGCAGGGCCAGTTCCCGGCGCAGTCCCTGGGCCGCGTCCAGAACGGTGTCCAGAAGCAGACGCACGCGCATGTCCTCGACACTACGCCCCTCCCGTGCCGCTCTGCGCGTGGCCTCCAGCGCGGCCTCCGCCTCCCCGAGGCGTGCCTTCAGGCGCCGGGACTCGCTCTCGGCGGCGGACACCTGGGCCTGGCCCTCGGCGCGTACGGACTCCATCTCGCCCTGCAGCTTGCGCAGCGCCGCCTCGCCGCGCTTGACGTCACTGAGTGCCGCACGCAGCTTGCGGTGAAGCGATTCGGCTTCCTTCTTGGCGGACTCCAGCTCGGTGCGCAGCCGCTCGGTCTCGGTGCGCGTGTGCTCGCGGGCGGCCGTGAGCTCCTCGCGCAGCCGCTCCAGCTCGGCGCGGTTCTCCTCGTCGGCCCGCTCCGCGTCCGCGCGCTGGGCCTCCTCGCCGGCCGCGGTGACCAGCTTGACCCAGCCGGTGGGGCGCAGCACATAGGCCGCGGCCGCCACGTCGAGCGGGTCCGCGGCCGGGGGCGGCGAACCGGAGTCGAGGGCGCCGGCCAGTTCCGGCTGGGCCTCTCTGAACTTCTCCCCGATGCGCTGACGGAAGAGCGGATCGGTCTCCAGCGCGGCCGCCATCGCGTTGCCCGCGAACTTGGCCCGCCGGTTCGGCGCGAAGCGCGCGTACTGGCGCAGCTGTGCGGGCAGTTCGGCGACGGTCAGTCCGCCGAACCCCTCCGAGACGATGTGCACGACCCTGCGCCGCACACCGTCGGGCAGCGGACGGTCGAGGACCTCGGCGGCGCCGTCGCCCGGCTCCCCGCCTTGTGTCTCCACCATCCGTCACACCCCATCACTGTGCGGGGCCGGCCCTGTCAGGAGCCGGCGCCCGGCCTGTCCACGAGTTCCACCTGGTCCACGGCGTTGCACCAGCGACACCGCACCGACTCGATGGTCTCACTGACCACCTCGCGCTCCTCGACCTTCGGCTCTCCCGCCAGGTCGAGGTGGACGTACTCGACGACCTTCGACGAGCGGGTCACATCGAAGCGCGTGAGGTTGCCGCAGAGGGTGCAGCGCCACCGCGTCGAGGCGGTCGGGAGGGGAACCGTCATCGTGACTGTGCTCTTTCCTGCTAGCCATTGTCAGTGACACACCGGCGTCCCGGTGCGTGTGGCTCGTAACCCTACGGCCTGGCGGGTACTGGCCGCTCGGGCGTCCACCGGACCCGTCCGGCGGCGAGGCGCTCTGTTCGCTTGCGTCCCGTTACGTCATGCTCTGTGTTCATGATCCGCAACTGGAGGGTGACACTCGGTGGAGCACGCGGCGCGCTCCGGGGGCCGGCTCCGGTCACCTACGGACTGATCGCCCTGTGCTGTCTGGTCTTCGTGATCGGCCCCGCCTCGGGCCTCGACCCGGCCTACGGCTCCGGGGACGCGGCCCTGGCCGCCCAGCGGGCGTACTTCCGCCGCTGGGGCGTGGTCCCCGCCGAGCTCTTCGAGGGCTCGCCCGGTGCCGCGCTCACCCCGGCCACCGCGCTGTTCGTGCACGGGAGCTGGGTGCACCTGCTGGGCAACATGCTGTTCCTCTACGTCTTCGGGGTGATGACCGAGGAACGCATGGGCCGGGTGCAGTTCCTCCTCTTCTACGTCGGCTGCGGCTACCTCGCCCTGCTGGGCTACGCGGCCGCCAACGCCGACTCCGGGCAGTCCCTGGTCGGGGCGTCCGGGGCGATCTCGGCGGTCCTCGGCGCGTTTCTCTTCCTGTTCCCCCGGGCCCGGGTGACCAGTCTCCTGCCCTTCCTCTTCTTCCTGCCGCTGCGCTTCCCCGCCTGGGTCGTCCTGCCCTTCTGGGCGGCGCTGCAATGGCTCGCGGCGGGCCGCGCCTCCGACGGCCCCGGGGTGGCCTATCTGGCCCACCTGGTGGGCTTCGGCCTGGGCCTGCTCTTCGCCTGGGTGCGTTTCGGCCGTACGACTAGAGTGAGGGCCGCCCCAGCTCCGGCCCCCGAGGGAGAGAACCAGCCGTGATCACCGCGATCGTCCTCATCAAGACCAGCGTGGACCGGATCCCCGAGATCGCGGAGCGGATCGCCGCGCTGGAGTCCGTGAGCGAGGTCTTCTCCGTGACGGGCACGTACGACCTGATCGCCATGGTCCGGGTCAAGCAGCACGAGGACCTCGCGGAGGTCATCCCCGGCAGCATCAGCAAGATCCCCGGCGTCGAGGCGACGGACACCCACGTGGCCTTCCGCACGTACTCCCAGCACGACCTGGAGGCCGCGTTCGCGATCGGTCTCGACAGCTGACCGGGCTCCCCGGCTGACGGGCCCCGAGGGCCAGGGCGTGTTGCGAAAGTCCCGCCGCCCGCCCTAGGAGCCGAGCGCGAGGACCGTGATGCCGTCGGCGTTCGCGGCGTACACGCGGCCGTCCCGGACGACCGGGCTCTGGGTGCCGATGGAGGCGCCGCCCTCGACCCGACGCCGCCAGGCCTGCTTCCCCTTGCGGTCGATGCCGTAGAGCGTCGAGCCGTGGCGGACGAGGACGGTGTCGCCGAAGACCGTGGGGTCGCTGTACTGGTTCCCCTCGTCGCTGAACCGGAAGGACCACACCGTCGATCCGTCGGCGGGGTCCAGGGCGAGCAGTTCGTAGTCGGAGGCGCAGACGCCCAGGCCGCCGAAGGGCACGCAGGTGAGGTAGCGGCCGCCGTAGACCCTGTCGTTGGCCGAGTGCCACAGCGGCCGGCCCGTGCGGCCGATGCCGTGCAGCATCCGCTCGCCGCCCGAACCGACGATCAGCGTGTTCCCGACCAGCGCCGGGCGCCCGGCGTCGAGGCCCGCCGACGTCGCCCAGAGCCGTTTGCCGCTCTTCGCGTCCAGGGCCTGGACCTGGTCCCCGAAGGTGCCGACGTACACCACGCCGTCCGCCACCAGGGGCTCGCAGGTGGGTGCCGGGCCGGTCGGCGTGGACCAGCGCACGCTGCCGTCGGGGGCGTAGGCCCGCACCCCGCCCGCGTCCGAGCCGTCGCCGTAGGACACCAGGACCAGCCCGGCCGCGGCGACCGGGAACTGGCTGTTCGCGGCGAAGGACCTGGTCCAGCGGACCTTTCCGTCCCGGCCGAGCGCGCACAGCCCGGAGGCGCCCTCCTGGCCGTCCTCCAGCAGGCAGTACACGCCGTCGGCGGTGGCGAGCGGGGACATCACCTCGGCCCCGAGCGGGGTGCGCCACAGGGGCCGTCCGTCCAGGTCCAGCGCGTGCAACGCGCGGTCCGTGCCGCCGACATACACCCGGGTGCCGTCGGGCGGGAGAGCAGCACAGGGGCCGCGCCGGCCGCCGAGTCCCTGGACCTTGTACTGCCAGCCCGTCGCGGGCGTGGCCGCCGGGGACCCCGCCCTCGCCGTCCCGTCCGGCGTGTCCCGCAGCCACAGCCACCCGCCCGCGCCGCCGGCCGCCACGACCCCGGCACCGCCCGCCACGGCCCGCAGCAGCCTGCGCCGGGACGGCGGGGCGGGGTCCGGTGTCGTATGGGTGACCGCGGGGAGGTCCGCGGCGGTCACGGGCGCCACGTACTCGACCCGGCTGCCCCGCTCCCCCGAGTCGTGCCCGGGGACCCAGCGCGCGCCGCTCCGGGCCGCCTCGGACTCCCGCACGGTCCCGGGCGCGTACCACCCGGGCCGCAGCCCCTCGCGCAGCGACCCCGCGGTGTGTCCCGCGGCCGCGACCAGCTCCGCCGGCGTGGGCCGCGCGCCGGGATCGTCCCGCAGGCACGACTCCACCAGCGCCAGCTGTTCCTCCGGTACGGCGGACAGGTCCACGTCACCGGTCAGGATCCGCAGCAGAACGACCGAATCCTGCCCCTCGCCGAAGGGTTCCCTGCCGCCGGAGGCGTAGGCGAGGACCGCGCCCAGGGAGAAGACGTCACTGGCCGGCACCACCTGGGCGCCGTTGCGGATCTGCTCGGGCGAGAGGTAGCCGACCGATCCGACGACGACGCCGGTCCGGGTCAGGGCGGTGCCCTCCAGGGCCCGGACGATCCCGAAGTCGATGACCCGCGGGCCGTCCGGCGCGAGCAGGATGTTGGAGGGCTTGAGGTCCCGGTGCACCAGCCCCTTGGCGTGGATCGCGGCGAGCGCCTCGGCGAGCGCGGCCGCCAGCAGCCGCACCGCGTCCCCGGGCAGCGGTCCCCCGGCGAGCACCGCGTCCCGCAGGTTGGGGCCCGGCACGAACTCGGTGGCCATCCAGGGCCGGGCCGCCCCGGTGTCCGCGTCCACGACCCGCGCGGTGTACGTGCCCGCCCCTCCGACGGTCTGCGCGGCCCGCACCTCGTTGCGGAACCGGGCCCGGAAGGTGCGGTCCTCGGCGTGCTCGGCCCGTACGACCTTCACGGCCAGCCGCAGCCCGCCGCGCGCCTCGGCGAGGTACACCTCGCCCATGCCGCCGGACCCGAGTCTGCCCAGGACCTCGTAGGGCCCGATGGTCCGCGGGTCCGTCTCGCGCAGCTCCTGCACCCCGTTGCTCCCCCTGCTTCCCGTACGGCTGCTGAGGGGGAGCGTATACGCGCGCCGGACGGCCGTATGTCAGACGGCCGGGACGCAGCGGCCGTCCTCGGTGCGGTACGTCCACTTCGCACCGTCCGCGACCAGTTCCTTCACGGCGTTCACGAACCGCTCCACGTGCTCGTCCGGGGTGCCCGCGCCGAAGCTCACCCGGATCGCGTTGAGGGACTTCTCGCCGGGCGCGGCCTCGGGGGCACCGCACTCGCCCTGGGACTGCGGGTCGCTGCCGAGGAGGGTGCGCACGAGGGGGTGGGCGCAGAAGAGGCCGTCGCGGACGCCGATGCCGTACTCGGCGGACAGGGCGGCGGCGAAGTGGGAGCTGTTCCAGCCCTCGACGACGAAGGAGAGCACGCCGACGCGGGGGGCGTCGTCGCCGAACAGGGACAGAACACGGACCTCGGGGACCTCGGCGAGACCTTCGCGGACCTTCTCGATCAGGTGCTGCTCGCGGGCCACGAGGGTGTCGAAGCCGGCTTCCGTCAGCGCCTTGCAGGCCGAGGCGATGGAGTAGGCGCCGATGACGTTCGGGGAGCCCGCCTCGTGCCGCGCGGCGCTCTCGTGCCACTCCACGTCCACTCCCCCGTCCGGGCGCCGGGTGACCTTGCGGCTGGCGCCGCCGCCCGCGAGGTAGGGGTCGGCGGCCCGGAGCCAGTCGGCACGGCCGGCCAGGACCCCGCAGCCGAAGGGGGCGTACAGCTTGTGGCCGGAGAAGGCGACCCAGTCGACGTCGAGGTCGCGGACGCTCACCGGGTGGTGCGGGGCGAGCTGGGCCGCGTCGAGCACGATGCGGGCACCGTGGGAGTGGGCGGCCGCCGCGAGCTCTCGTACGGGCCACAGCTCACCGGTGACGTTGGAGGCGCCGGTGACGCACACCAGGGCCGGGCCGTGGGGGTCCCGGTCGGCGAGGGCCTTCTCCAGGGTCGCGACGGCCTGGCCCGGGGTGCGGGGGGCGTCGAGGTAGCTGACCCGGGCGTCCTGCCAGGGCAGCAGGCTCGCGTGGTGCTCGGTCTCGAAGACGAAGACCTGGCAGTCGGCGGGGAGCGCGGCGGCGAGGAGGTTGAGCGAGTCGGTGGTCGAGCGGGTGAAGACCAGTTGGTCGTCCTCGCGGCAGTCGAGGAACTCCGTGACCGTCCTGCGGGCGTTCTCGAACAGGTCGGTCGACAGCTGGGAGAGGTAACCGGCGCCGCGGTGCACGCTGCCGTAGTAGGGCGCGTAGGCCGCCACGTCGTCCCAGACGCGCTGGAGGGCGGGGGCGCTGGCCGCGTAGTCGAGCGCCGCGTAGGTGACTTCGCCGCCGGTCACGAGCGGGACGGTGACATCACGGCCCAGAACGGGCAGCGGGGCACAAATGGTCCGGACGGAGGCAGCGGTGGAGACAGACATGGGGAACTCCCGGGCAAAAGAGAAAGGTGAGAGGGGTGTGCGGAGATGGGGGCTCGGCGCCCTATCGCATTCGCTTGCTCACGGAAGACTCCTCGAACGACCAGGATCCCTGGTTCGTGAGGGATCCGCGCTTGCCGCAGACCTCGCTGCCTACGGCCTGGTCTTCACCCGGGGCACCCCGCCACGGACGGAGGGTTGCCGGACAGTCGGCCGGGGCCTCATGACTGTCACTCATGACCTGGTCGAAGAAATTACGTGAAATGATCGTCGTCCCGCAACCCGTGTCCGGATCGCGGGACGACACCCGGGCCACCGTCAGGCGTTGCTCGCGGCCACCCAGCGCTCCAGCGTCCGCTTCGCCGCGCCCGAGTCGATCGCCTCCGCGGCCTTGTCCATCCCGGCCCGCAACTGCTCGGCCAGCGTCCCCGTCCCCGGGTCCAGGGCCACCAGGGCGGCCGCCGAGTTCAGGAGCACGGCGTCACGGACCGGGCCCTTCTCGCCGTCCAGCAGGTGGCGGGCGACCTCCGCGTTGTACGCCGGGTCACCGCCCCGCAGGGCCTCCACGGGCACCAGGTCGATGCCGACGTCCCGGGGGTCGAAGCTCTCCTCGGCGACCTTGCCGTCACGGACGACCCAGACGCGGGAGGTCGCGGTGGTCGTCAGCTCGTCGAGGCCGTCGTCACCGCGGAAAACGAGGGAGGAGTTGCCGCGCTCGGCGAAGACGCCAGCGACGACCGGGGCCATGCGCGGGTCCGCGACGCCGACCGCCTGGGAGCGGACCCGGGCGGGGTTGGTGAGCGGGCCGAGGATGTTGAACACCGTGCGGATGCCCAGCTGACCGCGGGCCGCGCCCGCGTGCCGCAGTGCCGGGTGGAACTTGATCGCGAAGCAGAACGTGATCCCGGCTTCCCCGGCCACCTCGGCCACCCGCCGCGGGGTCAGCTCCAGGTTGACGCCGAGCTTCTCCAGGACGTCCGAGGCACCCGACGCCGAGGAGGCGGCCCGGTTGCCGTGCTTGACGACCGTGGCGCCGGTGCCGGCCACGACGATCGCCGACATGGTGGAGATGTTGACGGTCTTGGCACCGTCGCCGCCGGTGCCGACGATGTCCACGGTCCGGCCGGGGACCTCGATCACATTGGCGTGCGCGTACATCGCCCGCACGAGCCCGTTGATCTCCTCGACCGTCTCGCCCTTGGCCCGGAGGGCGACCACGAAGCCGGCGATCTGCGCGTCGGTCGCCTCGCCCTGCATGATCCGGTCCATCGCCCACGCCGTGGCGTCGGCGCTCTGGTCACGGCCGTAGAGCAGGGCGTTCAGCACCTCGGGCCAGGAACGGCCCGCCGCGGTGTCGCCTCCAGCGGGGGTCACAGCGCTCATGGGGCCGCTCCAGATGTCGAAGAAAAGTGTGCTCACACCCTATCCAGCCCACGGACCGCAACGGGCCGCCGCAGGCATCTCGGGGGCGCGGGGAACTGCGCGAGACGCCCGCCCCACCGAACCCGCACCCGCACCCGCACCCGCACCGCACGGCAAAGGACCCCGTCCGGGAGTCGGACGGGGTCCTTTCAACCGCGCCGTGGCGAGCGCAGCGACAAGCAGGGATCAGTGGTGGCCGTGGCCGCTCGTGATCTCCTTGTACTCCTCGACGGTCGGCTTGGGGATCTGGGACTCCTCGCCGTAGTACGCCTCGCTCAGCTTGGCACGCAGCTTCTCGGAGGTCTTCACCTTGCGCTCGACGCCGTTCTCGTCGACCGTGGCGCCGATCGCGGCCGGCTCGTACTGCTCGTGAGCCGTGAGCGTGTGCAGCTGCTCCTGGCTGAGCGGCTCGTGCACCTCGATGAACTCACCGTGCGGCAGGCGCTTGATGATGCCGGACTCGCGGCCGTGCAGCACCTTGTCCTTGTCGCGGCGCTGGAGGCCCAGGCAGATCCGCTTGGTGGCGACGAACGCCAGGACCGGGGCGACGAAGAACGCGACCCGCACGAACCAGGTGATCGCGTTGATCGACAGGTGGAAGTGGGTGGCCCAGAGGTCGTTTCCACCACCGATCAGCAGCACGAAGTACCAGGTGATCCACGCGACGCCGAAGGCCGTACGCGTCGGGGCGTTGCGCGGGCGGTCCAGGATGTGGTGCTCGCGCTTGTCGCCGGTGACCCAGGACTCGATGAACGGGTAGACCGCGATCGCGACCAGGACCAGCGGGAAGATCACCAGCGGGATGAACACGCCCAGGACGAGCGTGTGACCCCAGAAGTTGATCTCCCAGCCCGGCATGACACGGATCAGGCCCTCGGAGAAGCCCATGTACCAGTCCGGCTGGGCGCCCGTGGACACCTGGTCGGGACGGTAGGGGCCGAGTGCCCAGATCGGGTTGATCGAGGCGATCGCCGCGATGGCCGCGATGACACCGAAGACCAGGAAGAAGAAGCCTCCGGCCTTGGCCATGTAGACCGGCAGCAGTGGCATGCCGACGACGTTGTTGTTGGTCTTGCCGGGGCCCGCGAACTGCGTGTGCTTGTGGTAGAAGACCAGGATCAGGTGCGCCACCAGCAGGCCGAGCATGATGCCCGGCAGCAGCAGGACGTGGATCGAGTAGAAGCGGGCCACGAAGTCGCCGCCCGGGAACTCCCCGCCGAACAGGAAGAACGACAGGTACGTGCCGACGATCGGCACGGACAGGATCGCGCCCTCCATGAAGCGGACACCGGTGCCGGAGAGCAGGTCGTCCGGGAGCGAGTAACCGGTGAAGCCGGTGAACATGCCGAGGACGAACAGCAGGAAGCCGAACAGCCAGTTGACCTCACGCGGCTTGCGGAAGGCGCCCGTGAAGAAGACACGCATCATGTGCACGAACATGCCGGCGAGGAAGATCAGCGCCGCCCAGTGGTGGATCTGCCGGATCAGCAGACCACCGCGCACATCGAAGGAGATGTGCATGGTCGAGTTGAACGCCTCGGACATCAGCTGTCCCTGCAGCGGGACGTAACTGCCGTGGTACTCCACCTCGTTCATCGACGGGTGGAAGAACAGCGTCAGGTACACACCCGTGAGGATGATGATGATGAAGCTGTAGAGGCAGACCTCACCCAGCATGAACGACCAGTGGTCGGGGAAGATCTTGCGCATGTTGGACTTGGCCAGGGAGTAGATCCCCAGCCGGCCGTCGGCCCAGTCGGCGACGCGCTCGCCGGCCGGCGCCTTCCCGCGTGCGCGGGACTCGGAGGACTCGTTAGTGCTCATCCGCGCTCCCAGAATGCAGGACCGACAGGCTCGTCGAAGTCGCCGAGCGCTTCGAGGTAGCCCTGGTCGTTCACGCCGATGCGCAGCTGCGGCAGGGCGTGGCCGGCGGGGCCGAAGATCACCCGGGCACCGTCGGAGAGGTCGAAGGTGGACTGGTGGCAGGGGCAGAGCACGTGGTGCGTCTGCTGCTCGTACAGGGAGATCGGGCAACCGACGTGGGTGCAGATCTTCGAGTACGCGACGATTCCCTCGTACGACCACTCGAGCTCGCGCTTGTCCTTGATGTTGTCCGGCTGGATGCGGACGATCATCAGGGCGGCCTTGGCGATCTCGGTCTGGAACTCCTCGTCGTGCTCCTCCAGGCCCTCGGGCTTGGCGAAGGTCAGCGAGCCGACCTGGACGTCGGAGGGGCGCAGCGGCTCGTTGGTGTTCATGTTGACGAGCTGGAGGCCCTTGCGCCACATGGTGTGGCGGAGCTTGGTGCCGGGCAGCGGACCGAGGTCGCGCAGCAGCACGACGCCGGAGAGCGGGAACAGGGCCAGCGCGCCGAACATCGTGTTGCGGATCAGCTTGCGGCGGCCGAGCGCCGACTCCTTGGCACCCTGCTTGAAGTCCGCGTGGACCTTCGCGCGGACCTCGGGGGACGCCTCGATCGGGTGACGCTCGTCGGCGACCTCCTCGTCGGACATCAGGGTGCGGGCCCAGTGGACCGCGCCCGCGCCGATCGCGAAGAGAGCGAGACCGAGGGTCAGGCCCAGCGCGAAGTTCAGCGCGTTGATGTGGCCGATCGGGAAGACGTAGATCGACTTGTCGTGGGGGATACCCACGTACGAGGCGATGAAGCCGACCGTCGACAGCATCGAGACCGTGAACAGCATGGCCACCGTGCGCTCGGACCGCTTGGCGGCCCGCTCGTCGATGTCCTGCACCCGGTGCTCGTGCGGCGGGAGGCCGGGGTCCGCGAACGGGTTCTTCTCGTCCGCGACACTGACCGCGCCGTGCGCGTCCTGCTCTGCGGGCAGGTTCTCTTCTGGAATGTCTTGGCTACTCATGACTTCTTGGCCTTTGCGGTCCGAGCGGCGACCCAGACGGCGACCGCGATCAGCGCGCCGAGGCCGAAGATCCAGGCGAACAGGCCTTCGGAGACCGGGCCGAGACCGCCCAGCTCAAGGCCGCCGGGGCTCACGGTGTCGTCGCCGTTGACCGCGTTCAGGTACGCGATGATGTCCTTCTTGTTCTGCTCCGACATCGTGGTGTCGGGGAACGACGGCATGTTCTGCGGGCCGGTCTGCATGGCCTCGTAGATGTGCTTCGGGTCGACGCCCTCAAGGCTCGGCGCGAACTTGCCGTGCGTCAGCGCGCCACCCTTGCCGGTGAAGTTGTGGCACTGGGTGCAGTTGTCACGGAACAGCTCGCCGCCCTTGGCGATGTCGGCACCGTCGGGGCCGTACTGCGCCTCGGTCGGGATGTTCGGACCCGCGCCCAGCGAGGAGACGTACGCGGCCAGCTGGTCGATCTCGGCCTGCGTGTAGATGACCTTCTTGCGCGGAACCTGCGCACCCGGCTGCTGGGCCGGCATACGGCCGGTGCCGACCTGGAAGTCGACGGCCGCGGCGCCCACGCCCACGAGGCTCGGACCGTCGGAGGACCCCTGACCGCCGGTGCCGTGGCAGCTGGCACAGCCTACGGCGAAGAGCTTCTTGCCCTCGTCGATGGCCAGGGACTGGGCGGTTTCGTCTGCCTTCGCCTTGTCCGCGGGGGCGAACACGGCGTACAGCCCCCCGGTGCATGCCAGCGCGAGGAGTAGGACGACGAGCGCCGCCAGCGGGTGGCGTCGTCGTGCGGAGAGCTTTTTCACGGATTACCCCGGTGTCAGGATCTTCTGCGTCGATGCTTGCGGTGTCGGGAGCGGGCCCGGCTACTTGATCATGTAGATCGTGGCGAAGAGGCCGATCCAGACCACGTCGACGAAGTGCCAGTAGTAGGACACGACGATGGCCGCGGTCGCCTGCTCGTGGGTGAACCTCTTGGCCGCGTAGGTGCGCCCGAGAACGAACAGGAACGCGATGAGGCCGCCCGTCACGTGCATGCCGTGGAAGCCGGTGGTCAGGTAGAACACCGAGCCGTACGGGTCGGAGGAGAGCGAGAGCCCGTCCTTCTTCACCAGCTCCGTGTACTCGTAGATCTGACCGCCGATGAAGATCGCGCCCATGATGAAGGTGATGATGAACCAGCCCCGGAGCTTCTTCACGTCACCGCGCTCGGCGGCGAAGACGCCGAGCTGGCAGGTGAGCGAGGAGAGCACCAGGATCGTGGTGTTCGTCGCCGAGAACGGGAAGTTCAGGCTGGACGCCATTTCCTTCCAGTGATCGGGACCCGTCACCGATCGCAGGGTGAAGTACATCGCGAAGAGGGCCGCGAAGAACATCAGCTCGGAACTCAGCCAGATGATGGTTCCGACGCTGGTGAGGTTCGGTCGGTTGACCGACGGGTGCGCGTGCCCGGTTGTCTCTGTCGTTGCTGTCGCCACGACCGACATTATGTCGGTCGCTTATCCCGCCCTCACCCCGGGGGGTGCCGTTCGGAGTGTCTTGCCGGTCCGTACCGGTGTTGACGTGGTGTTCAAGGGAGTAGCATCCGGCCCAACGGGCCTGTCCTTACGACGCTGACGTCACGGAGGAACAATGCAGCCGACCGCCACGGTGCTGGTCTACAGCGACGATTCCAACACCCGCGAGCAGGTGCGGCTCGCCGCCGGCCGGCGGCCGGCCCCGGACGTCCCGTTGGTCGAGTTCCTGGAGTGCGCCACGCCCGCCGCGGTGCTGAAGGAGCTGGACAAGGGCGGGATCGACGTCTGTGTGCTGGACGGGGAGGCCGTGCCGATGGGCGGCATGGGCCTGTGCCGGCAGATCAAGGACGAGGTGTTCGACTGCCCGCCGGTGCTGCTGCTGATCGGGCGGCCGCAGGACGCGTGGCTGGCCACGTGGAGCCGGGCCGAGGGCGCGGTGACCCATCCGGTGGATCCGGTGGAGTTCGCGGCGGCGCTGGCTTCCTTGCTGCGGTCACGGAAGGCCCTGAGCGCCTGAGAGCCCGGGGTGCGGGGTTCGATGGCGGCTGCGGGCTCGTTGTGGCTCGTCGCGCAGTTCCCCGCGCCCCTGAAGGGGCTCTCTAGACGCTCTCCGGCCTCAGGCGTGCCTGTTGTGCCGCGCTGGGGGCGTCCGGGGTGCCTGCCACCAGGGCGCTGCCCTCGCGCCACTTCTTCCAGTCCAGGTTCCAGTCTCCGAAGCCGTTGCCGAAGGGCTCCATGGTGTCGCCCTCGGAGTTGACGACCTTCACCACGTCGCCCTCGTGGACGGTGTTGAAGAACCACTCCGCGTTGGACGTGCTCATGCCGGTGCAGCCGTGGCTGACGTTGGCGTAGCCCTGGGAGCCGACCGACCAGGGGGCGGCGTGCACGTACTCGCCGCTCCAGGTGACGCGGGTGGCGTAGTAGACCGGCAGGTCGTACGACTCGGAGGAGCCCTCGGCGATCCCGATGCTGGTGCCGCGCATACGTACGAAGTACTCCTTGCCGAGCACGACCTTGACGCCGTTGCGGGTGTCGAAGCCGGGCTTGCCGGTGGTGACCGGGAGTTCCTTGATGACCTCGTCGTTCCGGTAGACCGTCATCGAGTGTGACGAGGCGTCCGTCACGGCGATGATCCGGTCGCCGGTGGTCAGCTTCAGGGGCTTGCCCTTGCCGCCCCAGAGCCGGTCGCCGATCTTGATGCCCTCCAGGTCGCTGCGGACCCGGATCGTGGCGTGGGCGGGCCAGTACTCCCGGGGCCGGTAGTGGAGTTCCTTGTCGTCCACCCAGTGCCAGGCGCCCGGTACGGCGGGCGTGGAGTCGACCCTGAGGGCACGCTCGACGACGGCCCGCTGCGCCTTGTCCTTGACGGGCCGGTCCAGCTTGGCGGTGACGGGCTGGCCGACACCGTAGGTGCCCGACTTGGGGCCGAAGGTGACGTTCAGGCGCGTCTTGCCCAGCGGTTTGCTGGTGTCGAAGTCGAGGACCTTGCGGCCCGGGGCCCCGTCCTCGTCCTCGGTGCTCACCCGGACCGTGTAATGGGCGTTTGCGGCCAGCGGGGTGGTGCTGTGCCATCGGGTGCCGTCGGCGGAGAGTTCGCCCGCCACACGGCGGCCCGTGGCGTCCGTGGCGGTCACGTCGGTGATGCGGCCGTCGTCGTCCTCGGCGGTGACCTCGAGCGGCTTGTCCGGGTCGGCCTTCTCGCCGTCGCCCGTGGGCGTGTTGAAGGCGATCTGGTCCGCCGCGTCGAAGGGCTTGGCCGCCAACGGGTTCCCGTCGGACCCGCAGGAGATGGCGCTCGCGCCGAGGGCGATCACCAGCAGGGTGCAGCTGACGACGGTGCGGGTACGCGGTGAGTGGTTCATGACTTCACGCTAGGAAGCCGCGTCAAGAACGGCACGCCGAGTGACTCGTACGAGGGATGCCGATTGCGGCAAAAGCAGGAGCCCGGACGCTCCTGACGGAGTGTCCGGGCTCCTTTCGAGCTCGGTTCGTGCTACTGCGTGCGGTTCTCACCGCGGTAGTACTCGAAGACCCAGCCGTACAGGCCGACCAGGATCACCGGCAGCGAGAAGTACAGCAGCCACCAGCCGATCGCGACCGACAGGAAGGCGAGGGCGCCGCCGAAGCCGAGGGCGAGCGGCTGCCAGCTGTGCGGGCTGAAGAACCCGACCTCGCCGGCGTCGTCCGCGACGTCGGCCTCCTTGTTGTCCTGCGCGCCGGCGTCCACCCGCTTGGCCGTGAAGCCCAGGTAGAAGCCGATCATGATGGACAGACCGAAGGCCAGGAAGAGCGCGGTGGTACCGGCCGGCTCCTTCGACCACACGCCATAGACGATCGCCATGGCGAGGATGAAGATGCTCAGCCAGAAGAACATCCGTCCCTGGATCTTCACTTCCCGGCCTCCTTGCCGCCGTTGCCGGCCAGAGCCTTCTCACCGTGACCGGCGTTCTCGAGCTGGTCGAGAGCGGCGATCTCCGGGTGGTGCAGGTCGAACGCCGGGGATTCGGAGCGGATCCGCGGCAGGGTGAGGAAGTTGTGCCGCGGCGGCGGGCAGGAGGTCGCCCACTCGAGCGAGCGGCCGTAGCCCCACGGGTCGTCCACGCCGACCGGCTTGCCGTACTTGGCCGTCTTCCACACGTTGTAGAGGAACGGCAGGATCGACAGGCCGAGCACGAACGAGCTGATCGTCGAGATCGTGTTCAGGGCGGTGAAGCCGTCGGCCGCCAGGTAGTCGGCGTAACGACGCGGCATGCCCTCGGCGCCCAGCCAGTGCTGGACCAGGAAGGTGCCGTGGAAGCCGATGAACAGCGTCCAGAACGTGATCTTGCCGAGGCGCTCGTCGAGCATCTTGCCGGTGAACTTCGGCCACCAGAAGTGGAAGCCGGAGAACATCGCGAAGACGACGGTGCCGAAGACGACGTAGTGGAAGTGCGCCACCACGAAGTACGAGTCCGAGACGTGGAAGTCCATCGGGGGCGAGGCCAGGATGACACCGGTCAGACCACCGAAGGTGAAGGTGATCAGGAAGCCGGTGGCCCACAGCATCGGGGTCTCGAAACTCAGGGACCCCTTCCACATCGTTCCGATCCAGTTGAAGAACTTCACGCCCGTCGGCACGGCGATGAGGAACGTCATGAAGGAGAAGAACGGCAGGAGCACACCGCCGGTGACGTACATGTGGTGCGCCCACACCGTCACGGACAGGCCCGCGATCGCGATGGTCGCCGCGATCAGGCCCATGTAGCCGAACATCGGCTTGCGGGAGAAGACCGGGATGACCTCGGAGATGATGCCGAAGAACGGCAGCGCGATGATGTACACCTCTGGGTGACCGAAGAACCAGAAGAGGTGTTGCCACAGCAGCGCTCCGCCGTTCGCCGCGTCGAAGACATGTGCCCCGAACTTCCGATCCGCCTCCAGCGCGAACAGCGCGGCGGCGAGGACGGGGAAGGCGAGCAGGACCAGCACCGCGGTCAGCAGCACGTTCCACACGAAGATCGGCATGCGGAACATGGTCATGCCGGGCGCGCGCATGCAGATGATCGTGGTGATGAAGTTGACCGCGCCGAGGATCGTGCCGAAGCCGGAGAAGGCCAGACCCATGATCCACAGGTCGGCGCCGACGCCCGGCGAGCGGACCGCGTCCGACAGCGGGGAGTAGGCGAACCAGCCGAAGTCGGCCGCGCCCTGCGGGGTCAGGAAGCCGCCCACCGCGATCGTCGAGCCGAACAGGTAGAGCCAGTAGGCGAACATGTTCAGCCGCGGGAACGCCACGTCGGGCGCGCCGATCTGCAGCGGCATGATCCAGTTGGTGAAGCCGGCGAACAGCGGCGTCGCGAACATCAGCAGCATGATCGTGCCGTGCATCGTGAACGCCTGGTTGAACTGCTCGTTCGACATGATCTGCAGGCCCGGACGGGCCAGCTCGGCGCGCATGAAGAGCGCCATCACGCCGCCGATCAGGAAGAACGCGAACGACGTGACCAGGTACAGCGTCCCGATCGTCTTGTGGTCAGTGGTGGTGAGCCACTTGATGACCACGCTGCCGCGGTTCTGGCGCCGGACCGGCAGCTCGTCCGTGTAGTGGGACCCTGCTGCCGCGGCACCCTGGGGTTCGTTGAGGATGCTCACAGGTTCGTCGTCTCCCGGTCCTTCTCATGGGCGGTCTGCTCGATGCCCGCGGGAACGTAACCGGTCTGCCCCTTCTTCGCGAGGTCCTTGAGGTGCTGCTCGTAGCGCTCGGGGGAGACGACCTTCACGTTGAACAGCATCCGGGAGTGGTCGACGCCGCAGAGCTCGGCACACTTGCCGAGGAAGGTGCCCTCCTTGTTGGGGGTCACCTCGAAGGCGTTGGTGTGGCCCGGGATGACGTCCTGCTTCATGAGGAACGGCACCACCCAGAACGAGTGGATGACGTCACGCGAGGTGAGGACGAAGCGGACCGTCTTGCCCTTGGGGAGCCAGAGGGTCGGACCGGGGTTGCCGGTCTGCGGGTTCCTCGTGGCCGGCGTCCCGAAGTCGTAGACACCGCCGGCGTTCGCCGGGAAGTCGTTCTTGAACCGGGACGGGATCGCGTCCAGGTTCTTGTCCGTCTTCGCGTCACCGGTGGAACCCGCGACGGGCGTGATGTAGTTGAAGGCCCAGCTCCACTGGTAGCCCACCACGTTGACGGTGACGTCGGGCTGCTTCTTGAGGCTGAGCAGCTTCGACTCGTCGCGGGCCGTGAAGTAGAAGAGGACCGAGACGATGACCAGCGGAACCACGGTGTACAGCGCCTCGATGGGCATGTTGTACCGGGTCTGCGGAGGTACCTCGACCTTGGTGCGGCTGCGCCGGTGGAAGATGGCGCTCCAGATGATCAGACCCCACACCAGCACGCCAACGGCGAGCGCGGCAGCCCAGGAGCCCTGCCACAGGGAGAGGATCCGCGGAGCCTCTTCCGTGGTCGGGGTGGGCATACCAAGGCGGGGGAAGTCCTTGTATGTGCAACCGGTGGCGGTCGCCAGGACCAGGCCCGCGGTCATTGCCTGCAGCAGCTTCCGCCGCATCGGGCGCCGCGGCGAGCGGTCGGAGCCGTTGGGACTCACGTAGCGCCTTCCCGAGAGTCTCGCCCGCGCGGATTGGCTGCGGCCTGCCTTCTTCGGTGGTCGGTCGCCGCCCTGCGTCGGGCAGGGGTTTGGATGTTTATGCGGACCAAACCCTAGCCGACGCCCTCCGGGGGTTCAGCGGGAGGGGTGCCTAGTCACTCCGTGGCTTAGCTGGATTGGCGGCTGCGGGTGCTTTGTGGCTGATCGCGCAGTTCCCCGCGCCCCCAAGGAGGTTAGCGTTGCCGTGTGTCCTACTTCGACGCTGCTTCCGGTGCACCTCTTCACCCCGTTGCCCGTCAGGCGCTGTTGGCCTCTCTGGATGACGGGTGGGCCGACGCGTCCCGTCTGTACCGGGAGGGGCGGCGAGCGCGGCTGCTGCTCGACGCCGCCCGCGAGGCAGCCGCGGAGGCGGTCGGCTGCCGCCCCGATGAACTGGTCTTCACCTCGTCCGGTACCCAAGCCGTGCACAGCGGAGCAGCGGGAGTGCTGGCCGGTCGGCGGCGCGTCGGACATCACCTGATCGTGTCTGCCGTCGAACACTCCTCGGTGCTTCATGCCGCCGACGCGCACCAGGCGGCCGGGGGGACCGTCACCCAGGTGGGTGTCAGCCGTTCGGGACGCGTGGACGTGTCCGACTACGCGGCTCAGCTCCGGCAGGACACCGCTTTGGCGTGTCTTCAGTCGGCCAACCACGAAGTGGGGACCGTGCAGCCGGTGGCCGAGGTGGCCGACGTGTGCCGGGCGGCCGGGGTGCCGTTGCTGGTGGACGCGGCGCAGTCACTCGCTTGGGGTCCGGTCGGGGGTGACTGGTCCGTGCTGACCGCGAGCGCGCACAAATGGGGCGGCCCGTCGGGGGTCGGCCTGCTCGCTGTCCGGAAAGGTGTCCGGTTCTCGCCCCAAGGACCGGCCGACGAGCGGGAGTCGGGGCGGGCGCCGGGCTTCGAGAACCTGCCGGCGATCGTCGCGGCGGCAGCCTCGCTGCGGGCGGTGCGGGCCGAGGCGGCCCAGGAGGCGGTACGGCTGCGGGCGCTGACGGAACGGATCCGGACCCGGGTTCCGGAGCTGGTCGCGGACGTCGAGGTGGTCGGGGATCCCGAGCGGCGGCTGCCGGGGATCGTCACCTTCTCCTGTCTCTATGTCGACGGGGAGACACTGCTGCACGAACTGGACCGGGCGGGTTTCTCCGTCTCCTCCGGTTCGTCCTGCACGAGCAGCACGCTGACGCCGAGCCATGTGCTCAAGGCGATGGGAGTGCTGAGTGAGGGGAATGTGCGGGTGTCGTTGCCGTTCGGGGCGGTCTCCGAGGAGGTCGAACGGTTCCTGGAGGTGCTGCCGGGGGCGGTGGCGGCGGTACGGGAGAAGCTGGGCGGCCCCGCACCGGCGACCACGGTCCACGAGGACTCCCTCGTCGTGGACGCCCTGGGCAAGCGGTGCCCGGTCCCGGTCATCGAACTGGCGAAGGTGATCGGTGACGTGCCGGTGGGCGGGACCGTCCGGGTCCTGTCGGACGACGAGGCGGCCCGCCTGGACATCCCGGCGTGGTGCGAGATGCGGGAGCAGGAGTACGTGGGCGAGGAGCCGGCGGACCAGGGTTTCGCCTACGTGGTCCGCCGGGTCTCCTAGGACAGGCCCTGGCCGGTCACTTGAGGTGGGTGTGGACCTCGTCGGCCGCCTCGTCGCCGTACGCCTTGGTGAACCGCTCCATGAAGTGGCCGCGCCGCAGCCGGTACTCCTGCGTCCCCACGGTCTCGATGACGAGCGTGGCCAGCATGCAGCCCACCTGGGCCGCCCGCTCCAGGGAGACACCCCAGGCGAGCCCCGACAGGAACCCGGCGCGGAACGCGTCACCGACGCCGGTGGGGTCGGCCTTGCGCTCCTCCTCCGGGCAGCCGACGACGATCGGCTCCTCGCCGACCCGGTCGATCCGCACGCCCTGCGCGCCGAGCGTGGTGACCCGGTGGCCGACCTTCGCGAGGATCTCCTCGTCGGACCAGCCCGTCTTGGACTCGATGAGGCCCTTCTCGTACTCGTTGGAGAAGAGGTAGGTGGCGCCCTCCAGCAGGATCCGGATCTCGTCGCCGTTCATCCGGGCGATCTGCTGGGAGAAGTCCGCGGCGAACGGGATGTTCCGGGACCGGCACTCCTCGGTGTGGCGGAGCATCGCCTCGGGGTCGTCGGCGCCGATGAGGACGAGGTCGAGGCCGTCCACGCGGTCGGCGACCGTCTTGAGCTCGATCTGGCGGGCCTCGCTCATCGCGCCCGTGTAGAAGGAGCCGATCTGGTTGTGGTCGGCGTCGGTGGTGCACACGAAGCGGGCGGTGTGCAGGGTCTCGGAGATCCGGACGGAGTCGGTGTCGACGCCGTGCCGGTCCAGCCAGGAGCGGTACTCGTCGAAGTCGAAGCCCGCGGCGCCGACGAGGATCGGGTTCGTGCCGAGCTGGCCCATGCCGAAGGCGATGTTCGCGCCGACACCTCCCCTGCGTACGTCGAGGTTGTCGACCAGGAAGGAGAGCGAGACCGTGTGCAGCTGGTCCGCGACGAGCTGGTCGGCAAAGCGGCCGGGGAACGTCATGAGGTGGTCGGTGGCGATGGAGCCGGTGACTGCGATGCGCACGGCGAGGCTCTCCAGGAGAAGGGTGTATTGACGGTTAACGCTATCGGGTCCGTATGGAGTACTGCGAGGCGACCGACGGCACGGTCAAGCGGGAAAAACTACCCGATAGTAGATCTTTCTTCGCGGGCTCCGGCGTGCATACGGTTCCGTCATGACGAACCTTGAGCTGTACGCGTCCGCCCCGGCCGACCTGGACGGGGACCTCGCCTCGCTGCGGGGCGACTGTGCCCGGATGGCTCCGCACTGGGCGGTCCCGGACCGGATCGTCGCCGTTCCGGTCTCTCCCTCCCTCATCCACGGTGTGACGGTTCCCGAGGGGTCCGCGCGACTGCTGGAGGCGATGTCGGAGTACGGCGACTGAGTTCACGCGGCTGCCTCACGCGCCCGCGTGTGCGTCACGGCGCGTGCGTCGGCGCGTTCGAGGGAACCGCGCGCTCCCCCGCTGCGTCCCATCGCCGTCCCCCGGAAAGGGGATGCGGGATACGACCCGTTTGCCGACCTTTTTGACAGGGCCGGGTCAGGGTCGAGGGACACGTGCGCAGCAGAAGGAGCGATGCGGTGAACACCGAGCGACCCGACAACAACGACCCCGGCGAAGCCCCCGGCGGCGGGGACGCGCGCGCTGCGGAGGCGCACGGTGCCGGTGACGCGGGTGCCGCGAAGGAGCCGGGTGCCGGGACGGGCGATCAGGTGACGAGCCGCACGGGGGGCGGCCGGCACGCCGGGACCGAGAACGCCGAGGGGGTCACGGCCGGGCGTTCCGGGGCAACCGCCGACGCCGACACGACCGAAACCCCGGACGCCGGCGCCGACACGGACACCGGAACCGCTGCCACCGAGCCGGACGACTCGGCCAGCTACGACAGCCCGGTCGCAGTCACCCGAACCGCCGCCGCCGAATGGGACGGCTCAGCCAGCCCTGACACCTCGGGCGAGTCCAGCGCCCCCGAGCCCGCGGGCCTCGGTCAATCACGCCCCTCCACCGACGCCGACACAACCGACATCCCGGCCGCCGACACCGACACCAACGCCGCTGCCACCGAGCCGGACGACTCCGCCGGCCCCGAGGCCCCGGCCACAGGCACCGGAACCGCCGCCGAGCCGGGCGACTCCGCCAGCGCCGACATCCCGGACGAGCCCGCTGCCCCCGAGGTCGACGGGGCCGACGCCGAGGCCGCCCGCCCCTCTTCCGGCGGTCAGGACGCGCCCCAGGGTGCCGCCCGCGTCGGACCTGGCCCCGAT
>NZ_RSAJ01000029.1 GCF_003933965.1 Streptomyces sp. RP5T | reverse complement strand
CGACCGCTTCGGCGCCGACCACCGCCCCGGTCAGCAGCAGCGCGCCTCCGTCTCCCCCGCCGCCGTCCGCCGGCACCGCGCCGCCCGCCACGAGCCAGGCGGCGACCGACGCGCCGAGCACCGCCGTCGCCACGTAGCGCCCCGCAGAACCCGCAGACCCCGGGGAGTCACCGGATGCCTTCAGGATCACCGACGTCGGGAGCGGGCCGGGTCATCGCCGGCCGGTATCTGCTGCTGTGGCCGCTCGGCAGCGGCGGCATGGGCCATGTGTGGCTCGCCCACGACCAGAGACTCGCCTGCGAGGTCACGCTGAAGGAGATCGTGTTCCGTGACCCGGCGGAGGCGGACCACGAGCGGGAGGCCCGGGTGGCACGAGCCCGCGCCGAGGCCCGGCACGCGGCGGGGCTACGCGGCCACCCGCACGTGGTGACCGTGCACGACGTGCTGGAGCACGAGGGGCTGCCGTGGATCGTCATGGAGTACGTCGCGGACGCCGTGGACCTGCGCGACCTCGTCGCAGCCCGCGGACCGCTCGCCCCGGCGGAGTGCGCCCGCATCGGCCTCGCCGTGCTCGACGCGCTGACCGCCGGGCACCGGCGGGGCGTGATGCACCGGGACGTGAAGCCGGCGAACATCCTGCTGGCGCCGGACCGCGCGGGATCGCCGTACGGGCGCGTCCTGCTCACCGACTACGGCATCTCCGTGCAGCCGGACGCCGGGGAGACCCGGTACACGCTGGCGTCGGTCCTGGTGGGCACGGCGGGTTATCTGGCGCCGGAACGGGCCACGGGCGGCACGCCCACCCCGGCCGCCGACCTGTTCTCCCTGGGCTGCACGCTCTACCACGCGGTGGAGGGCGTGGGTCCCTTCGAGCGGGAGTCCCACCTCGCCGAGGTGACCGCGGTGGTCATGGAGGAACCCCGGCCCGCCGTGCGCGCCGGTGCGCTGGGTCCCGTGCTGCGGGCGCTGCTCGCGAAGGACCCCGGGCAGCGGCTGTCGGCGGCGCAGACGGAGGCCGCGCTGTCGCGGATCGTGACGCCCGAGGCCGAGCCGTACGTCCGGACGCGGACCGACATCGGTTCCCAGCCACCGTGGGCGGCCGTGCAGCAGGCGCCGCCGCCTGGGCCTCCGCCGAACGGGTCGCCGCCGACCAGCCACCGCCGGGAGCGCTCGCACGCCCTGCGGGCCGTCCTCGCCGGCGGACTCGGGCTGCTGCTGGCCCTGGGCGGTGTCTGGTACGCCCTGGCCGACCGCTCGTCGGACGGCGGCGGCGGACAGCAGGGCGCGCGGCAGCCGTACGGCGAGGCGGTCGGGCTCACGAGAGCGCTGCGGGACGGCGACTGCGTGATCGCCGACTGGCCGGGGTCGCGGCGTTTCCGCGGGACGCCCCGACTGCGGCTGGACCCCGGTTGCGGCACCGCCCCGGACGGCCAGGTGATGGCGTTCGCCGGGGCCGCCTCGGCGCAGGAGGCGCGGCGCACGGGGGCGGCGGAGTGCGAGGAGCGGACGCGGGCGGTCCGGGACCGCCTCGCGGACGTCCGCAGCCAGGCCGTGGTGCCGGCCGATGCCGGGTTCGAGGCGGCGGGACGGCGTACCGCGTGTCTGGTGCTGGGCGGGAACGGGCCGGTGTACGGGCCGATCGGCCCGCGGCGCGCGAGGGGCTCGGCGTTCGCGGACACGGCGACCATGCAGCGGCGGGACTGCCTGGACGTACGCACCAACCGGGACGCCCGGCTGGTCTCCTGCGCGGGCTCCTACGACGAGCAGGTGCTCGGATTCACCCGACTGGCTCCCGACGTCACGCTGTCCGAGGCGCGCACAGAGTCGGACGCGGCGTGCGCGCGGGACGTGCCGCCGGGCGACTACGGCTTCGATCCGTCCGTGTACACGGCGGGCTCCTGGACCAGCGAGGGGCCGTGGAAGAACGGCACTCATTTCGTCGTGTGCACCGTGCGCAGGCAGAACGGGGGCACCATGGAGGGGGACGAATCCTGAGGAGGGTGTTGCGATGCCCGGTACCGGTTCCACGGATGGCTCGACCCGGACGATGGGGGTGCTCACCGTAGGTGCTCTCGTCGCGGTGACCGCCTACACGGTGGCGCTCGGCAGCAACGGCTGGCTGTGGTTCGGCTGGGTCGTGCTGGGCCTGATCACCCTCGGCATGGTGGCCACCCGCGGCTGATTCAGCCGCCCGTGAGGCGGCCCGCCGAGTGCACGCCCGGCTGGTACTTGGGCAGCCGGGCGGTGATCTTCATGCCCGCGCCGACGGCGGTCTCGATGACCAGGCCGTAGGAGTCCCCGTACACCTGGCGCAGCCGGTCGTCGACGTTGGACAGGCCGATGCCGCCCGAGGGGCTGACCTCGCCCGCGAGGATGCGGCGGAGCAGGACCGGGTCCATTCCGGCACCGTCGTCCTCGATGACGACGAGGGCCTCGGCGCCGGCGTCCTGGGCGGTGATCTGCAGGTGGCACTTCTCGGTCTTGCCCTCCAGGCCGTGTTTGATGGCGTTCTCGACGAGCGGCTGCAGGCACAGGAAGGGCAGCGCGACCGGCAGCACCTCGGGGGCGATCTGGAGGGTGACGGCGAGGCGGTCGCCGAAGCGTGCCCGGACGAGGGCCAAGTAGTGGTCGATGGCGTGGAGTTCGTCGGCGAGGGTGGTGAAGTCGCCGTGTCTGCGGAACGAGTAGCGGGTGAAGTCGGCGAATTCGAGGAGGAGTTCGCGGGCGCGCTCGGGGTCGGTGCGGACGAACGAGGCGATCACCGCGAGCGAGTTGAAGATGAAGTGCGGGGAGATCTGGGCCCGGAGCGCCTTGATCTCGGCCTCGATCAGGCGGGTCCGTGACTGGTCCAGGTCCGCCAGCTCCAGCTGGACGCTCACCCAGCGGGCGACCTCCCCGGCCGCGCGGACCAGGACGGCGGACTCGCGGGGCGCGCAGGCGACCAGGGCGCCGTGGACGCGGTCGTCGACGGTGAGCGGGGTGACGACCGCCCAGCGGACCGGGCAGTCGGGGGCGGCGCAGGTGAGCGGGAAGGCCTCGCCGCGGCCGGTCTCCAGCGGGCCGGCGAGGCGTTCCATGATCTCGGTGCGGTGGTGGCTGCCCACGCCGTCCCACACCAGGACCTGTTTCTGATCGGTGAGGCACAGCGCGTCCGTGCCGAGCAGCGAGCGCAGTCTGCGGGCCGACTTGCGGGCGGTCTCCTCCGTCAGCCCGGCCCGCAGCGGGGGCGCGGCCAGGGAGGCGGTGTGCAGGGTCTCGAAGGTGGCGTGCTCGACGGGGGTGCCGAGGCCGCCGAGGTTCTGCGGGCGGGCCGTGCGCCGGCCCAGCCAGAAGCCGGCGGCGAGCAGCGGGAGGATCGCCACGCACAGGCCGGCCAGGAAGCCGCTCACGCCTTCACCTCCGCCCTGAGCTCCTCGGGCAGGTGGAAGCGGGCCAGGATCGCCGCCGTGCCCGCCGGTACCCGGGCCGCGGTGGCCAGGGAGACCAGCACCATGGTGAGGAAGCCGAGCGGCACCGACCAGAGCGCGGGCCAGGCGAGCAGGGAGTGCGGCGTTCCCGTCGCCGGGAGGCCCGCCATGGTCGCGGCCACGGCGACGAACGCCGAGCCGCCGCCGACCAGCATGCCCGCGGCGGCGCCGGGCGGGGTCAGCCGCCGCCACCAGATGCCGAGCACGAGCAGCGGGCAGAACGAGGAGGCGGAGACGGCGAAGGCGAGCCCCACCGCGTCGGCGACGGGCAGGCTGCCGACCAGGACGCTCGCGGCGAGCGGGGCGCACATCGCGAGGAGCGTGCCGAGCCGGAAGTGCCGTACGCCGCGGGAGGGCAGGACGTCCTGGGTGAGCACGCCCGCCACGGCCATGGTGAGCCCGGAGGCCGTGGACAGGAAGGCCGCGAAGGCGCCGCCCGCCACCAGCGCGCCCAGCAGGTCGCCGCCGAGGCCGCCGATCATGCGCTCGGGGAGCAGCAGGACGGCCGCGTCGGCGTCCCCGGTGAGGGTGAGTTCGGGGGCGTACAGGCGGCCGAGGGCGCCGTAGACCGGGGGCAGGAGGTAGAAGCAGCCGATCAGGCCGAGGACGGCGACCGTGGTGCGACGGGCGGCGACGCCGTGCGGGCTGGTGTAGAAGCGGACGACGACGTGCGGCAGGCCCATGGTGCCGAGGAAGGTGGCGAGGATCAGCCCGTAGGTGGCGTACAGGGGCCGTTCCTCGCGGCCCGCGGCCAGGGAGGTCGACATGCCGTCGCTGGTGCCGCGGTCGGCGGCGGGGACCGTGGTGCCGCCGGCGAAGGTGAGGCGGGTGCCCCGTTCGATGTGGTGGGTGCCGGTGGGCAGTTCGAGTTTGCGGTCGTCGTGCCGGCGGCCGTCGACCGTGCCGGTGACGGTGACGGTCAGGGGGCGCTCCAGCCTGAGGTCGAGGGTGGAGTCGACGCGGACCACCCGCTGTTCACGGAAGGCGGCGGGTTCCTCGAAGGCGTTGCTGGGGGCGCCGTCGCCCTGCCAGGCGAGGATGAGGAAGAGGGCGGGGACGAGCAGGGCGGTGAGCTTGAGCCAGTACTGGAAGGCCTGCACGAAGGTGATGCTGCGCATGCCGCCCGCGGCGACGGTGGCGACCACGACGACCGCGACGATCACTCCGCCGAGCCACGGGGGCGCCCCGGTGAGCACGGTCAGCGTCAGTCCGGCGCCCTGGAGTTGGGGCAGCAGGTAGAGCCAGCCGACGCCGACGACGAAGGCGCCCGCGAGCCGCCTGACGGCCTGCGAGGCGAGCCGGGCCTCGGCGAAGTCGGGGAGGGTGTAGGCGCCGGAGCGGCGCAGCGGGGCGGCGACGAACAGGAGCAGGACGAGATAGCCCGCCGTGTAGCCGACCGGGTACCAGAGCATGTCGGGGCCCTGGACGAGGACCAGGCCCGCGATGCCGAGGAAGGAGGCGGCGGAGAGGTACTCGCCGCTGATGGCGGCCGCGTTGAGGCGGGGACCGACGGTGCGGGAGGCGACGTAGAAGTCGGAGGTGGTGCGGGAGATGCGCAGGCCGAAGGCGCCGACGAGGACGGTGGCGACGACGACCAGGGCGACCGCGGGGACGGAGTAGCCGGAGTTCATCGGTCCTCGACCAGCCGCACGAAGTCCCGTTCGTTGCGTTCCGCGCGGCGGACGTACCAGCGGGCCAGCAGGACCATCGGGACGTACAGGCCGAAGCCGAGGACGCCCCATTCGAGGCGGTGGGCGTCGGGCATGGCCGCGAAGAGCAGCGGGAGCGGGCCGATGAGCAGGCCGAGGAAGGCGAACACGGCGAGGGCGGCGCGCAGTTGGGTGCGCATGAGGGAGCGGACGTAGGTGTGGCCGAGGGTGGTCTGCTCGTCGATCTCGGTGCGCGGCCGGTAGTAGCCGGAGGCGGGGCGGCCGCGCCGGGGCGGGCCGGTGACGACGACGCGCCGCTCGGTGGGGTCCTGGGGCACGGCTACGGCCTCCTCATCAGCAGGTCCCGCAGTTCGCGCGTGTGGCGGCGGCTGACCTGGAGCTCCTCGCCGCCGACCAGGACGCTCACCGTGCCGGCGTCCAGGCGGAGTTCGCCGACGTGGCGCAGGGCGACGAGGTGGCGGCGGTGGATGCGGACGAACCCGCGCGAGCGCCAGCGCTCCTCCAGGGTGGACAGCGGGATGCGGACGAGGTGGCTGCCCTTGTCGGTGTGGAGGCGGGCGTAGTCGCCCTGGGCCTCGACGTGGGTGATGTCGTCGACGGCCACGAACCGGGTCACTCCGCCGAGTTCGACGGGTATGTGGTCGGGGTCGGGTTCGTGCACGGGGATGCGGGGCGCGGCGTCGAGGCGTTCGGCGGCGCGGCGGACGGCTTCCGCGAGGCGTTCCTTGCGGACCGGTTTGAGGACGTAGTCGACGGCCTTGAGGTCGAAGGCCTGGACGGCGAAGTCCTCGTGGGCGGTGACGAACACGACGAGGGGCGGTTTGGCGAAGCCGGTGAGCAGCCGGGCGAGGTCGAGGCCGTCGAGGCCGGGCATGTTGATGTCGAGGAAGACGACGTCGATCGCCTCGGGTCCGTGCGGCCCGGACTCCAGCGCGCGGTTGATGCGCCGCAGCGCCTCGGTGGCGTCACCGGCGCCCTCCACACTGCCGATCCGGGGGTCGGTGTTCAGGAGGTAGAGGAGTTCCTCCAGCGAGGGGCGTTCGTCGTCGACAGCCAGGGCGCGCAGCATGAACCCGGAGTGTAGGAGCAATTCGTACGACTGGACACGTGCGCCGGTGCGGACGCCCCCGCTGGATACAGTGCGGGCATGAACAGCAGGACCGTCGCGTTCGACGAGCTGGACCGGAAGATCATCACCGCGCTGATGGCGAACGCGCGGACGTCCTTCGCGGAGATCGGTTCGGCGATCGGGCTGTCCGCCACGGCGGTGAAGCGGCGCGTGGACCGGCTGCGGGAGACCGGGGTGATCACCGGGTTCACGGCCACGGTCGAGCCGTCGGCGCTGGGCTGGCGCACGGAGGCGTACGTCGAGGTGTACTGCGAGGGCGCGGCCCCGCCGCGGCGGCTCGCGGAGGTGGTCCGCAACCATCCGGAGATCACCGCGGCGATGACGGTGACCGGGGGCGCGGACGCGCTGCTGCACGTGCGGGCGCGGGACGTGGAGCACTTCGAGGAGGTGCTGGAGCGCATCCGCGTGGAGCCGTTCATCCGCAAGACGATCAGTGTGATGGTGCTGTCCCACCTCATCCCGGAGAGCCCGGAGGCGGGGGCGAGTCAGCCGGCACCGGAGGCGTAGCGGATAAACGCAGCAGGCGTGCGTTTCACCGGAAGAATTCGCAGCATTCCTGCGCAGACACGCAATTCTTGTTCCTTGTCGGGCCTGCCCGTCACTTCCTACCGTGGTGTCAACCCTCAGTAGACACCGCTGGAAGCGGAGGAACCCCTCTGTGTCCTACTCCCGTGTGCAGCGCCGACGGCGTTTCCTCGTCTGCGAACCCAGACACTTCGCCGTGCAGTACGCGATCAATCCCTGGATGCATCCCGACACCCATGTCGACGTGGACCTGGCGCAGGAGCAGTGGCGGACCCTGATCCGCGCCTACGAGACCCACGGTCACAGCGTCGACGCCGTGGAGCCGGTCCCCGGCCTGCCGGACATGGTCTTCGCCGCGAACTCGGCGGTCGTCGTCGGCGGCCGGGTCTTCGGCTCCCTCTTCCACGCGCCGGAGCGGCGCCCGGAGTCCACGCACTACGACCTGTGGTTCAAGAAGGCGGGCTTCGACGTCCGGCGCCCCCAGGCGGTCTGCGAGGGCGAGGGCGACCTCGTCTGGACGGGCCGGTACGTGCTGGCCGGCACCGGGTTCCGCACGACCCGGGAGGCGCACCGCGAGGTGCAGGAGTTCTTCGGGCACCCGGTGATCAGCCTGACGCTGGTGGACCCGCACTTCTACCACCTGGACACCGCGCTGTTCGTGCTCGACGACGACAACATCGCCTACTACCCGGAGGCCTTTTCACCGGGCAGCCGCGAGGTACTCGCCCAGTTGTACCCGGACGCGGTGCTCGCGACCCGCGACGACGCGATGGCGTTCGGTCTGAACTCCGTGTCCGACGGCCGGCACGTCTTCATCGCCCCGCAGGCCGAGGCCCTCGCCCTGCGCCTCGACGACCACGGCTATGTCCCCGTCCCCGTCGACCTCTCCGAGCTCCACAAGGCCGGCGGCGGCATCAAGTGCTGCACCCAGGAGATCCGCTCATGACCGCACCCACAGGCACGCGTTCCTCCGCCGATCTCATCCGCGCCGAGGAGCCGGTCCTCGCGCACAACTACCATCCGCTGCCCGTGGTCGTCGCCCGTGCCGAGGGCACCTGGGTGGAGGACGTCGAGGGCCGCCGCTACCTGGACATGCTGGCCGGCTACTCCGCCCTGAACTTCGGCCACCGCCACCCCGCGCTGATCGAGGCCGCCCACCGGCAGCTGGACCGGCTGACGCTGACCTCCCGGGCCTTCCACAACGACCGGCTCGCCGAGTTCGCCGAGCGCCTGGCCGCGCTGACCGGCCTGGACATGGTGCTGCCGATGAACACCGGCGCGGAGGCGGTGGAGAGCGGCATCAAGGTGGCCCGCAAGTGGGCGTACGAGGTCAAGGGCGTCCCGGCCGACCGGGCCACGATCGTGGTGGCGGCGGACAACTTCCACGGCCGTACGACCACGATCGTGTCGTTCTCCACGGACGAGACGGCACGGGCGGGCTTCGGCCCCTTCACACCGGGCTTCCGGATCGTGCCGTACAACGACCTCGCGGCACTGGAGGCGGCGGTCGACGAGACGACGGCCGCGGTGCTCCTGGAGCCGATCCAGGGCGAGGCGGGCGTGATCATCCCGGACGACGGCTATCTGACCGGCGTCCGCGAGCTCACCCGCCGCGCGGGCTGTCTGTTCGTCGCGGACGAGATCCAGTCGGGCCTCGGCCGCACGGGCCGCACGCTGGCCGTCGAGCACGAGGGGGTCGTCCCGGACGTCCTGCTGCTCGGCAAGGCCCTGGCCGGCGGCATCGTGCCGGTCTCCGCGGTGGTCGCCCGCCGGGACGTCCTCGGCGTGCTGCGGCCGGGCGAGCACGGCTCCACCTTCGGCGGCAACCCGCTGGCGGCGGCGGTGGGCACGGCGGTCGTCGAGCTCCTGGAGACGGGCGCGTTCCAGCGCCGGGCGGCCGAGCTGGGCACGGTCCTGCGGGACGGCCTGGCGGACCTGGTCGGCAAGGGAGTCGTCGGCTTCCGCGCCAGGGGCCTGTGGGCGGGGGTGGACGTCGATCCGGCGATCGGCACGGGCCGGGAGGTGAGCAAGCGGCTGATGCACGAGGGGATCCTGGTCAAGGACACCCACGGCTCCACGATCCGGCTGGCACCCCCGCTGACCATCACGGCGGAGGAGCTGCGGTCGGCCCTGGGCGTGCTGGAAAGGGTGCTGAACCGGTAGCCCGGCCGCCGCTCCCGGCCGCGCACTCCCCCACACCGGGTGAAGATGTGTCGAAGAGGTGGTAGACCACTCTCAGCGACAGAGAGGTCGGCCGTGGGCGCTCAGGAGGAGCACGACACCGCGCGGCACCGGTTCGACGTGGCCGATGCCGCGCCCGTGCTGCTCGATGCCCAGGGCGTCGTCAGGGGCTGGACCAGGGAGGCCGAGCGCCTGCTGGACTACGGGGCCGCGGAGGCCGTGGGGATGGCGGCCGCCGCGCTGCTCACCGCGGAGGAGGCCCGGCGGCTGCCGGAACTCGCCGAGCGCTGCCGCAACGACGGGGGCTGGGCCGGGCTGCTGACCGCCCTGCGCAGGGGTGGCCGGCCGGTCCGGCTCATGGTGCGGATCACCGCCGCCGACGACTTCGACGGCTCCGCCCGCTGGCTGGTCCTGCTGTCCGAGCTGGCGGAGGCCCCCGGCTGGGACATGAGCCGCCGGGTGCTGGAGCAGCTGGTCACCCGCTCCCCCATCGGCATCGCGGTCGTGGACACGGACCTGCGCTGCGTGTGGTCCAACCCGGCGCTGGAGCAGTTCGGCAGCGGTCCGGCCCAGCGGCGGCTGGGGCTGCGGTTCGGGGAGATCCAGCCCGGTCTGGACGCCGAGTCGATCGAGGCGCAGATGCGGCGCGTGCTGGAGACCGGCGAGCCGGTCGTGGGCTACGAGCACGTCGGCCGGGTGCGCTCCGCCCCGCACCGCGAGACCGCGCACACCATGTCGTTCACCCGGATCGACGACGACCGGGGCCACCCGGTGGGCGTCTACTACACGGTCGTCGACATCACCGAGCGGCACCGGGCCCGGCAGCGCCTCGCCCTGCTCGACCGGGCCGGCGAGTACATCGGCCGCAGCCTGGACATCCGGCGCACCGCGCAGGAGCTGGCCGACGTGGCGGTGCCGGCGCTGGCCGACTACATCACCGTGGACCTGCTGGAGTCGGTGCTGCGGGGCGCGGAGCCGACCGGGCAGGAGACACTGCTGCGGGCCGGGCAGCAGTCGGTGAACGAGGGCGTCCCCGAGGCCGTCGTGGAGGTCGGCGAGGTGGCCGCCTACCGGCCCGGCTCGCCGCCGCTGGGGTGCCTTGCCGAGGGCGGGTCCGTGCGGGAGGAGCGGCTGGACCCGCTGGGCGCGGAGTGGGCGACCGGCATAGCCGGCGGACGCCGGGCCACCTTCATGGAACTGGGCCTGCACAGCGCCATGGTGGTGCCGATCCGCGCGCGGGGCGTCACCCTGGGCGTCACCACCCTGTTCCGCCGGCGTCGCCAGGAACCCTTCGACGAGGACGACCTGAACCTCGCCGAGGACCTCGTCTCCCGGGCCGCCGTCTGCGTGGACAACGCCTGGCGCTACACCCGTGAACGCGAGGCCGCCCTCGTCCTCCAGCGCAGCCTGCTCCCCCACCGGCTGTCCGAGCAGGACGCCGTGGAGGTGAGCGCCTGCTACCGGCCCGCCGACGAGCTGACCGGCCTCGGCGGGGACTGGTACGACCTGATCCCGCTCTCCGGCGCCCGGGTCGCCCTCGTGGTCGGCGAGGTGCCCGGGCACGGCATCGGCGCCGCCGCCGCGATGGGCCGGCTGCGGACCGCCGTGCGGACGCTGGCGGCGCTGGATCTGCCGCCCGAGGAGGTCCTCGGCCATCTGGACGACCTGGTGGCCCGGTCGGCCCGGGAGGAGGGCGCGGGGCCGGAGACGGACGACACCGACAGCGCCCGCGGCTCCGGATGCGTGTACGTCGTCTACGACCCGGTCGACGGGCAGTGCACGATGGCCGCCGCCGGTCATCCCGCGCCCGCCGTGATCCTGCCCGACGGCACGGTCGCCTTCGTGGACCTGCCGCAGGGGCCCTCGCTCGGCGTCGGCGGTCCGCCCTTCGAGTCGGTCGAGCTGGCCCTGGCCGAGGGCAGCACCCTGGCGCTGCACACCGACGGGCTGCTGGCCCGCGGCGAGGAGGGGGCCGTGGACGCGGGCCGCAACCGGCTGCGCCAGGCCCTGGAGCGGTCCGCGGCCTCCCTCGACCTGCGCTGCCGGACCGTGGTCGACGCCCTGGCCCCGGCCCGGCCGCACGACGACGTGGCCCTGCTCATGGCCCGCACCCGGCTGCTGGGCCCCGACCAGGTCGCGGACTGGGACGTGCCCGTGGATCCGGCCCGGGTCGCCGAGGCCCGCAAGACGACGTCCCGGCAGCTGACGGACTGGGGGCTGGAGGAGTTCGCCTTCACCACGGAACTGATCGTCAGCGAACTGGTCACCAACGCCATCCGGCACGCCGTCGGCCCGATCCGGCTCCGGCTGATCCGGGAGCGGTCCCTGATCTGCGAGGTGTTCGACAGCGGGGACACCGCGCCCCATCTGCGTCACCCGCGCACCACCGACGAGGGCGGCCGGGGGCTGCTGCTGGTCTCCCAGTTCGCCCGGCGCTGGGGCACCCGGTTCGTACCCGAGGGAAAGGTCATCTGGGCGGAGCAGTCCCTCACGGATCCACCGGACTGAACGCCGAACCCCGCATACCGTGGGAAAATAGTGCGATCCCGGCGGGGAGGCGCCAGCCATGAGTGACAGACCCATCGACGACCCCGACTCCATCGACTACGCGGCCGTGTTCCAGGCGCTGCCCGGGATGGTCGCACTGCTCACACCCGACCTGGTGTACGCGGAGGTCAACGAGGAATTCCTGCGCATGGCCGGGCGCCGGCGCGAGGAGGTCGTGGGCCGCTACCTCTTCGACGTCTTCCCGGACAACCCCAACGACACCGCGGCCACCGGCATGCGCAACCTGGCCGCCTCGCTGCGCCGGGTGCTGGAGACCGGGGAGCGCGACTCCATGGCCCTGCAGCGCTACGACGTCGAGGTGGCGGGCCTGCCGGGAGAGTGGGAGGAGCGCTACTGGAGCCCCTGCAACGCCCCGGTGCTCGGCGCGGACGGCAAGGTCGAACTGCTCGTGCACCGGGTCGAGGAGGTCACCGAGCTGATCCGGGCCCGCGGTGGCCCGGGCAGCGACCGCAACCGTGTCCTGGAGGCCGAGCTGTACACCCGCGCCCGTGAACTCCAGACGCTCAACGAGCGGTTGCGGCAGGCCCACGCCCGGGACCGCGAGGTCGCCCTCGCCCTGCAGGACGCCATGCTGCCCACCAGTCGGCAGACCCTGCACCACGGCGCCGCCGTGCGCTACCGTCCGGCGGTCGGCGCGCTCAACGTGTGCGGCGACTGGTACGACCTGGTCGACCTGGTGGGCGGCCGCCGCGTGGGTGTCTCGGTCGGTGACGTGGTGGGCCACGGTCTCGAGGCCGCGGGGGTGATGGGTCAGCTGCGCAGTGCCCTGAGCGCCGCCTCCCGGGTGGCCGAGGGGCCGGCGCAGGCCCTGGACGTGCTGGGCCGGTACGCCCATGTCGTCGACGGCGCCGAGTCCGCCACCGCGGTCACCACCTTCATCGACCTCGACCACGGCACCATCACCTACAGCAGCGCGGGGCACCCGCCCCCCTTGCTGGTGCACGCCGACGGCCGGGTGGAGTGCCTGGACAAGGCGACCGACCCGCCGCTCGACGCCCGCCCGGACCCGATGCCCCGGCCGCAGGCCGCGACCACCTTCACCGGCGGCGCCACCCTCGCGCTGTACACCGACGGCCTGGTGGAGCGACGCCATGAGGACATCGACACGGGGATCACCCGGCTCGCCGACGCCCTCGCCCGGCACCGCGAGGACGACCCCGAGACCCTCGCCGACGCCGTCCTGCTGGAGCTGCTGCCGCCCGGTGGCTCCACGGACGACACGGCACTGGTCATCGTGCGGCTGTGAGCGGGCACGGGCGTGGACGGACACGGTCGCGGTCGCCGCCGCGGCCGGTGCGCGGCCCTGTTCCGGCCGTCGCGCCCTGCGCCTACACTGACAGCCCCGTTTCACGCCGGTTGACCAGCCAGAACGCGGAGTTGAGCCGTCCGCCCGACCGAGGAGCGCCCCCTCTTGTTCTACTACCTGCTCAAATACGTGCTGTTGGGGCCGTTGCTGAGACTGGTCTTCCGGCCCCGAATAGAAGGCCTGGAGCACATCCCGGAGTCGGGTGCCGCCATCGTCGCCGGCAATCACCTCTCCTTCTCCGACCACTTCCTGATGCCCGCGGTGCTCAAGCGGCGCATCACCTTCCTGGCGAAGGCCGAGTACTTCACCGGTCCCGGCATCAAGGGCCGGCTGACCGCCTTCTTCTTCCGCAGCGCCGGGCAGATCCCGGTCGACCGCTCCGGCAAGGAGGCGGGCCAGGCCGCCATCCGCGAGGGCCTCGGCGTGCTGCGCAAGGACGAGCTGCTCGGCATCTACCCGGAGGGCACCCGCTCCCACGACGGCCGCCTCTACAAGGGCAAGGTCGGTGTCGCGGTGATGGCGCTCAAGGCGCAGGCCCCGGTCATCCCGTGCGCGATGATCGGCACCTTCGAGGCCCAGCCGCCCGGCAAGGTCATCCCCCATCTGCACCCCGTGGTGATCCGCTTCGGCAAGCCGCTGGACTTCTCCCGCTACGCCGGGATGGAGAACGAGAAGGCGATCCTGCGGGCCATCACCGACGAGATCATGTACGCCATCCTCACGCTCTCCGAGCAGGAGTACGTCGACCAGTACGCGGCGGTGGTGAAGGCGGAGGAGGCCGCCGCGGCGAAGGAACGCAAGTTCCCGCGGCTGCCGCTGAGTTGAGCTCTGCCGTCGGCAGAACCCCCTGGAGCCGCCGGGGGTGAGCGCCGTACGGTCGCCGCATGACACGACGTGCTGTGGTGATCGGGGCGACGGGACAGATCGGGCGGGCGGCCGTGACGGCGCTCGCCGGGGACGGCTGGGAGGTGACGGCCGTCTCCCGGGGCGGCGACCGGGACGAGAGCTGGCCCGCGGAGGTGCGCACCGCGCGGGCCGACCGGGCGGACGACGGCGCCCTCGCCGCCGCGGTGGGCGACGGCTGCGAGGTCCTGGTCGACATGGTGGCCTACGGCCCCGCCCACGCACGGCAGTTGGTGTCACTGGCCGACCGGGTGGGCTCGGCCGTGGTCGTCTCCAGCATCTCGGTGTACGAGGACGACAAGGGCCGGGGCTTCGACACCCAGGGCGAGCCGGACGGCTTCCCGCGGTACCCGGTGCCCCTGACGGAGGACCAGCGGACCGTCCCGCCCGGCGACACCTCGTACAGCACCCGCAAGGCGGGGCTGGAGCGTGAACTGCTGGCCGCCGGGGACCGGTTGCCCACCACGCTGCTGCGGGCCGGCGCGATCCACGGGCCGCACTGCCGGACCCCGCGCGAGCTCTACTTCGTCAAGCGCAACCTGGACGGCCGGACCCGGCGCGTCCTCCCCTTCGGCGGCGGGAGCCGTTTCCACCCCGCGAGCGTCCACAACCTCGCCGAGCTGATCCGGCTCGCGGCCGCGCGGCCGGGCACCCGGGCCCTGAACGCGGTCGATCCGGACGCCCCGACGGTGGCGGAGATCGCCGCCGCGATCGACGCCGTCATGGGCGCGGGGGTCGGGACGGTCCTGCTGGACGGGCCGCCGCCGTCGCCTGCCGTGGGTGACACCCCGTGGTCGGTGCCCCTGCCGGTCGTCTGCGACATGTCCGCCGCCGAGAGGGAGTTGGGCTACCGGGCGGTGGTGCGGTACGCGGACCGGCTGCCGGAGACGGTCGCCTGGATCGAGGCGCGACTGGCCGGGCGGGACTGGCGGGAGGCGTACCCGAGGATGTTCCAGACCTACGGCGACCTTTTCGACTACGCGGCGGAGGACGCGTACCTCGACTCGCTCGGCGCATGAGAAGAGGCGACCGGTGGCTCCGGCCGCCTCGTCCCGTCGTTCGTGCTACGGCTTCGGCGTGGCGTGCGGGGTGCAGGTCACGTCCGTCGTGTCCAGCTTGCCGGTGAGCAGGTAGGCGTCCACCCGCGGGTTGATGCACGGGTTGACCAGACCGGTCACGCCGTGGGAGCCCGCGTCCTTCTCGGTGATCAGGCGGGAGCCCTTGAAGCGCTGGTGCAGTTCGACGGCGCCGTCGTACGGGGTGGCCGCGTCACGCTCGGACTGCACGATCAGCACGCCGGGCAGGCCCTTGCCGGTCCGGACGTTCACCGGCGTCTGCTGCTTGACCGGCCAGGTGGCGCAGGGCAGGTTCAGCCAGGCGTTGGCCCAGGTCATGAACGGGTACTTCGCGTGCAGCGCGGTGTTGTCGCGGTCCCACTTCTTCCAGCTGGTGGGCCACTTGGCGTCGGTGCACTCGACGGCCGTGTAGACGGCGTTGCCGTTCTCCGAGGAGATGTTGCCCGCGGTGTCGGTGAGGTCCGGGGCGGCCGCGTCGACCAGCGCCTGGGTGTCACCGGCGACGTACTTGCTGAACACCGTGGCGACCGGCACCCACGAGGAGTCGTAGTACGGGGCGCTCTGGAAGAAGCCGATCAGCTCGGCCGGGCCGACGACCCCGCCGATGGGGTTCTTCTTGGCGGTGGCCCGCAGTTCGAGCCACTTCGCCTCGACCGCGGCCCTGGTGGTGCCGAGGTGGAAGGCGGCGTCGTTGGCGGCGACCCAGTCCTCCCAGTCCTTCCAGCGGCCCTCGAAGGCGATGTCCTGGTCGAGGTTGGCCTCGTACCAGATCTTCTCCCGCGACGGGTTGACCACGCTGTCGACGATCATGCGCCGCACGTGGCCCGGGTACATCGTGCCGTAGACGGCGCCGATGTAGGTGCCGTAGGAGACGCCCAGGTAGTTGAGCTTCTTCTCGCCGAGCGCGGCACGGATGACATCCAGGTCGCGCACGGTGTTGGGCGTGGTCATCTGCTGGAGCATCGCCTTGCCGGTGCGCTCGGCGCAGCCGTCGGCGTACTCACGGGCCAGCTTGCGCTGGGCGCGCTTGTCGGCCTCGCTGTCCGGCACCGGGTCCATCTTGGGCGCCTTCACGAACTCCTGCGGGTCCATGCAGGAGATGGGCGCGGAGTGGCCGACGCCGCGCGGGTCGAAGCCCACGAAGTCGTAAGCCTTGGCCGCGTTGGCCCAGATCGGGTTCTTGCTGGTGACGCGGAGCGGGAAGCGCATGCCCGAGCCGCCGGGGCCGCCCGGGTTGTAGACGAGGGCGCCCTGGCGCTCCGCCTCGGTGCCGGTGTTGCCGATGTGGTCGACGGCGAGCTTGATCTGCTTGCCGTTCGGCTTCGTGTAGTCCAGCGGCACGCTGACCCAGCCGCACTGGACGGGCTTCGCGATCCCCCAGTCGGCGGGGCAGTCCGCCCAGTCGATGCCGGCCTTCGCGGCGCGGGCCGCGGCGATCGCCGCGCCCACGGCCGCGCGGTCCTGCGCGTGGCGGCCCGTCCGGTCCGACGTGTTGGCGCCGGACGCGGGTGCCGCGACGGCACCGGATATCAGTGTGGCCGTGATGAGCACTCCGGCCGAACCGAGTGCCGTCGTGCGCCACTTCGGTCTCGTCTCCCTCAAGAGGGACCCCTCCCCGTACGTCGTTTCGATTCCTCCGGGGATCCTCGTGGTGGTGAAGTCGCTGTGAACAGGGTTCGTCGGGGTTCTTTGCCAATCCGATAAACGGAAGAACCTGTTCGCTCGGCGGACTAGGGAGCCAGCGCCGCGAGGGCCGCGTCCAAGACCCGGCGCAACAGCCGGGCGTCCGGGGCCACCGCGGTGACGAGCGCGGCTGGTCCGGCCAGGGGTACGACGGCGGCGCCCTCCCCGAGCACCCGTGCCGGCACCGGCTCCTCGGCGAACTCCGGCCGTGCGACGAGGAGCTGACCGACCGCCCGGTGCCCGGCGAGCACGGCCGGGCCGTCCCAGCCGCCGGGCGCGCCGGGCCCGCAGGACAGCTCCTGATCGAGCACGGTCCGGCCCGCGATCCGCAGCGCCAGCCGGCTGGTGAGCCGTCCGGGCTCCTCCCCGGCCCGCCCGAGGACCTGCTCCTCGCGCAGCACGAGCCGGCCCGTCGCCGCGAGGTCGATCCGTGTGGCCACGTACAGGTCGCTGCCGCCCGCGGAGATCAACTGCTCGGGCAGCCAGCGCAGTTCGCCCCCCTCGGCGACGGTGAGCCGTACGTCGTAGCGGGCCTCGTCCTTGGTCTGCCCGGGCAGGGCGATGGTGGCGGCGGCCGAACCCACGTGCAGCCGGGCATCCTGGTGGACCTCGGCCTCGACGGTGAAGCGGTCGCCGCCGAGGGGCCCGCTCATCGCGCCGACCAGCAGGACCCGCGCCTCGGTGCCGGTGCCCCGGGTGCGCCGCAGGGCCAGCGGTCCGTCGCTCTCCAGGACGGGCAGGGCGGTGCCCCCGCGCCCGTCGTCCCGGGCGACCAGCCGCGCGGTGGCCCGCACGCCGGTCACGGCCGTGGTCACGCCGTCCACGCGGCGAGCTGCGACCGCACCCAGTCGGCGACGTCCTTGACGCCGGTCTCGCTCCGCAACGACTGGAGGACGACCGGGAGTTCGGCACGCTGGGCCTTGGCGTCGGCGGCCATCCGCGCGAGGTCGGAGCCGACGTACGGGGCCAGGTCGGTCTTGTTGACCACGAGCAGGTCGGCGGTGGTGACGCCGGGGCCGCCCTTCCTCGGGATGTCGTCTCCTCCGGCCACGTCGATGACGAAGATCTGGGCGTCCACCAGGCCCCTGGAGAAGGTGGCGGTGAGGTTGTCGCCACCGCTCTCCACGAGGATGAGGTCCAGCGGGCCGGCCTCGTCCTCCAGGTCCTCGACGGCTTCCAGGTTGGCGGAGATGTCGTCCCGGATCGCCGTGTGGGGGCAGGCTCCCGTCTCGACGGCGGTGATGCGCTCGGGGGGCAGGACGGCTTCCCTGAGGAGGAACTCGGCGTCCTCGCGGGTGTAGATGTCGTTGGTGACGACGGCGAGGGACAGCTCCTCGCGCAGGGCCCGGCAGAGGGCGGCGACGGTGGCGGTCTTGCCGGAGCCCACGGGGCCGCCGAGGCCGATGCGGAGGGCTCTGCGGGTGCCGTCCCTCCGGTGAGCGTCGGCGCTCAGTGCTGCGGGGCCGTCGTGGGAGTGGTCGAGGTGCATGTGCGGCTCCTTCTGCGGTTCGTTGTCGGGTGCGGGTTCGGTGAGGGCTGGTCGCGCAGTTCCCCGCGCCCCTGAGCAGGTCACCCGGGCCCTCCCTATGAGGCGAACAGGCGTACCGGCCAGGCCGCGTGTGCCTCCGCGGCGATTTCCAGCAGCGGTGCGGAGGCGGCGGGCAGCGCGTCGGCCCCCTCCTGCCGCACCTGCCGTGCCGCCTCCACCGCCCGGTCCGCGACGCGGTCCAGCTCCGGTGCCAGGCGGGCCAGCACCCGAGTCGCGTCGAAGGGGTCCAGGCTCAGCAGGCGGACCGTCGCACTCGCCGGGCCGCTCACGCTCTCGTACGCCGCGCAGTGGGCCGCGTCCACGGGTTCCAGGCCCGCCGCGCGTGCCGTCAGGCCCAGCACCACCGGTTGATGGGCGCCCTTGGGGAACTCCCCTGCCAAGGCGTCGAGTTCGGCCGACGGCCAGGTCGCCCGGGCCGCCCTCGTCAGCTGGCGGCCCAGTTTCCGGGCGGCGGCGCGCAGGGCCGGTGACGGCGTACGGGCGTCCGCCGCCGCGTCCAACTCCGAGGGCGGGACTCCGAGTACGGCCGCCGCCGCGAGCGCCGCGGACACCAGGCCCGTCGTGTGCAGGCGTCCGCGGCAGAAGGACTCCAGGCTCTCCGCGTCCGTGATCCGTCCCGCCCTGACCGCCGCTTCGGCCCCGCCGGAGTGCGCGTGGCCCCCGGCGGGGAAGCGGCCGTCGGCCAGGACGAGAAGTGCGGCCCGTGACATCACGCCCCCGCCCTCAGAAGAGGAAGTAACGCTGGGCCATGGGCAGTTCGGCGGCGGGTGTGGCCTCCACCAGCTCCCCGTCGATGTGCACGGCGAAGCTGTCGGGGTCGATCCGTACGTCGGGCCGCGCGTCGTTCTCCCGCATGTCGGCCTTGGTGACCCCGCGCGTCGACTCGGTCGCCACGAAGCGCTTGCCGAGCTGGAGCCGCTCCGGCAGCCCGTCCTCTATGGCGAGGGGGGCCACGAAGTTGAAGGAGTTCGAGGCGGGGGCGCGTCCGATCGCCCCGTACATCGGCCGGGGAAGGATCGGCTGCGGGGTCGGGATGGAGGCGTTCGCGTCGCCCATCTGCGCGTAGGCGATCTGGCCGCCCTTGAGCACGAGATGGGGCTTGACCCCGAAGAACGCGGGCTCCCACAGCACCAGGTCGGCCAGCTTGCCCGTCTCCACCGACCCCACCTCGTGGGCGAGTCCCTGCGCGACGGCCGGGTTGATCGTGTACTTGGCGACATAGCGCCGCACCCGGTGGTTGTCCGCCCGGCCGTCACCCGGCAGCGCGCCCCGGCGCCGCTTCATGACGTGCGCGGTCTGCCAGGTCCGCATCACGACCTCGCCGACGCGGCCCATGGCCTGGGAGTCGGAGGAGATGATCGAGATGGCGCCCAGGTCGTGCAGGATGTCCTCGGCGCCGATGGTCGTGGGGCGGATGCGGGACTCGGCGAAGGCCAGGTCCTCGGGGACGGCCGCGTTGAGGTGGTGGCACACCATCAGCATGTCGAGGTGTTCCTCGGCGGTGTTGACGGTGAAGGGCCGGGTCGGGTTGGTCGAGCTCGGCAGCACGTGCGGCTGGGAGACCACGGTCATGATGTCCGGCGCGTGCCCGCCGCCCGCACCCTCGGTGTGGTAGGCGTGGATGCCCCGGCCGGCGATGGCGGCGAGCGTGTCGCCCACGAATCCGGCCTCGTTGAGGGTGTCCGTGTGGATGGCGACCTGGATGCCGGTCCGTTCGGCGACGGTCAGCGAGGCGTCGATGACGGCCGGGGTCGAGCCCCAGTCCTCGTGCAGCTTGAGGCCGAGGGCGCCGCCGCGGATCTGCGACAGCATCGCCTCGTGCGAGACGGTGTTGCCCTTGCCGAGGAGGCCGATGTTGAGCGGGTACTGCTCCATCGCCTCCAGCATCCGGGCGAGATGCCAGGGCCCGGGCGTGACGGTGGTGGCCTTGGAGCCCTCGGCGGGGCCGGTGCCGCCGCCGACCAGGGTGGTGATGCCCGCGGCCAGCGCCTCGTCGGCGATCTGCGGGCAGATGAAGTGGACGTGCGCGTCGATGGCACCGGCGGTCAGGATCCGGCCGTTGCCCGCGATGATCTCGGTCTCGGGGCCGATCACCAGGTCCGGGTGGACCCCGTCCATGGTGTCGGGGTTGCCCGCCTTGCCGATCCCGGTGATCCGGCCGTCGCGGATGCCGACGTCGGCCTTGACGACTCCCCAGTGGTCGACGATCACCACGCCCGTGACGACGGTGTCGGGGGTGCCGTCTGCGCGCGTAGCACGCGCCTGGCCCATCGACTCGCGGATGACCTTGCCGCCCCCGAACACGGCCTCGTCACCGGCGAGTCCGGGACCGCCGCTGCGGTCCTCCTCCACCTCGATCAGCAGATCGGTGTCGGCGAGCCGGATGCGGTCGCCGGTGGTGGGGCCGAACAGGTCGGCGTAGGCGGCACGGGAGATCTCAGGCATCGAGGGCACCTCCGGTCTCCCCGCGCAGTCCCGGCACCACGCGGGCGCCGGCGAGCGGGACGAGTTCGACGTCGACGGGGATGCCGGGCTCGAAGCGCACCGCGGTGCCGGCGGCGATGTTCAGCCGCTTGCCGCGGGCCGCAGCCCGGTCGAACTCCAGGCCGGGGTTGGTCTCGGCGAAGTGGTAGTGGGAGCCGACCTGGACGGGCCGGTCGGCGGCGTTCAGGACGGTCAGCGAGGTGACCTCACGGCCCTCGTTGCAGGCGATCGGCCCGTCGGCGAAGAGGATCTCTCCGGGAATCATGGGGCCCCTCAGACGATCGGGTCGTGGACGGTGACGAGCTTGGTGCCGTCCGGGAAGGTCGCCTCGACCTGGACGTCGTGGATCATCTCGGGGATGCCCTCCATGACGTCGTCCCGGCTCAGCAACGTCCGCCCGGACGCCATGAGTTCGGCGACGGTACGGCCGTCACGCGCGCCTTCGAGGATGTGCGACGTGATGAGGGCGACCGCCTCGGGGTGGTTGAGCCTGAGCCCGCGGGCCCGACGCTTCTCCGCCACGTCGGCCGCCACGTGGATGAGCAGCCTCTCTTGCTCGTGCGGGGTCAGTTGCACGTCCCACCTCACAGTCCTCGCTCCGGACCGTGCGGGGCCCGGTTGCCTCAGCCCCCGGGGCAAAGTCCCTGGTGGCGTGGATCCGCAGGCTAGTTGGATCCGGTTTCAGGCACGTTAACCGAGCTGTGAGCCATCAGCGCGTGTCGGCCGCGTCCCGCATGCTCATCAGCGCCCGCACACCGTCCCGCAGGATCTCGGCGGGTGCCGGGCCGAACAGGGCCTGCTGGGCGAGGAAGCCCATGGCGGCCGCCATCATCGTGCGGGCCATGTGTTCCGCGGGCACGTCCGACGGCAGTGTCCCGGCGTCCTGGTACGCCTCGACGATCCGCGTCCAGGCCTCGCCCACGGCGCCGTAGCCCTCGCCCAGGAGGGCCGCGAGTCGGTCGTTGCGCAGGGTCTCGGTCCAGACCTGGACGACCAGCCGCGGGAGCGCCGGCTGTCCGTCGACGGTCACGGACCCCTTGGTGGCGAGGATGCGGCCGAGCACCGAGGACAGCAGGAGGTCCGGGGGCGGGGGCGGGGTGCTGCGCGCGGCTTCCTCGAAACCGTCGCGGACCTGGCCGAGGACCTCCTCGACGATGGCGCCGATGAGCTCCTCCTTGCCGCTGAAGTAGCGGTACACGGCCCCGGCCGAGAGGTCGACCTCCTTCAGGACGTCCTGCATCGAGGTGGCGTGGAAGCCGTTGCGCGCGAAGCAGACCGCGGCGCCGTCGAGGATCTGCCGACGCCTGGCGTCGAGATGTGCCTGGGATACGCGAGCCATGGACCCAAAGTAAAACGAACATTCCTTCTTGACAAGACGCGGCGAGAGCGGGACGGTGACACAGAACTAAAACGAACGATCCTTCTTTTTGACGGGGCCGCCCGGCCCCGGAGAGGACCCTCATGTCCACCCGTCGCACGATCGCGGCCATCGTCCTCGTGCCGCTGCTGGCCGCCCTGGCCCTGTGGGCCTTCGCCTGGCCCGCCACCCGTACCGCCCCTCGCGACCTGCCGCTCGGCGTGGCCGGGCCGCCCGCCGCCGCGGCACAGCTGGAGCGGGGACTCCGGCAGCACGAGGGCGCCTTCGAGATCCACCGCTACGCCGACGAGGCGGCCGCGCGGGCGGCGATCGAGGACCGGACCGTATACGGCGCGGTCGTCGTCTCCGGGCGGGGCGCCGAGCTGCTCACCGCGTCGGCCGCGAGCCCGATGGTGGCCCAGCTCCTGCAGCAGGCCGTGACTCAGCAGGCCGCGGCGAGCGGCGCCGGGGTGCGGACCGTGGACGTCGTTCCGGCCCCCGCCGCGGACCCGAGGGGCGCGGCCCTGAGCTCCTCGGTGCTGCCCCTGGCGCTGGCCGGCATCGTCGCGGGCGCGGTGGTGACCCTGCTGGGGCTGCGCGGCCTGCGTGCCGTGACCGCGCTGGTGCTCGGTGCCGCACTGGTGGGCGCCGTCGCCGCCGCCGTGGCCCACAGCTGGCTCGGCGTCCTCACCGGCGACTGGTGGGCGGAGGCGGGGACGCTCGCCCTGGCGACACTGGCGGTGAGCGCGGCGGTCGCGGGACTCGCCGCCGTGGTCGGGACCGCCGGGATCGGCGCCGTCGCGTTCCTGGTGATGTTCCTCGGCAACCCGTTCTCGGCGGCCGCCTCGGCCCCGCGCCTGCTGCCCGAGCCGGTGGGCACGATCGGCCAGTGGCTGCCGCCGGGGGCCAGCGCGACCCTGCTGCGCTCGGTGTCCTTCTTCGACGGCGCCGCGGCGACCGGGCCGGCACTGACACTGGCCTGGTGGGCAGCGCTGGGCCTGGGTGCCGTGATGCTGGGGAACACGCTGAAGTCGCGTGCGAAGGGTGCCGTGCCCACCGCCGCAGAGCGCGAACTCGCCCCTGCCGGCTGACCGACTCCCCCTTCCTCTGCCCCCGGCCCGACGGCCGGGGGCACCCGCGTGCCTACGATCCGCCGGCCCCCCGGTGATGCGCCGCGATACCGAACCGCTGCTGTTCGCGAGGAGCGGACGCGACCTCGCGCACGGAGGAGACCGCGCTGATGACGGGTTCCTCGACGGGCTCGCCGAGCTTCTCCAGCCGTTCGAGGTCGGCGGCCGAGACCAGGGCGACCAGCGGCTTTCCGTGCCGGGTGACGACGACGCGCTCGCCGCCGTACACCACCCGGTTGATCAGGTCGGCGAGTTCAGCCCTGGCTTGCGTCACCGGAATCTCGTAGGCCATACCCCCATCATAACGTCACGTACGTCCTGTACATTTTTTACAGACGCCGAAGGAGGGGTTACCCATGGCCCGACCGACCGCCCGTCACGTCCTGCCCGAGTTCCATGAGCGCACGAGCTTCGGGCAGAAGTCGACGGATCCGTCCGCGAAGCTGCTGGAGGAGCGGATCGTCTTCCTCGGGACGCGGATCGACGACATATCGGCGAACGATCTGATCGCGCAGTTCATGTACCTCGAACAGCAGGACCCGGACCGGGACATCGCGCTGTACATCAACTCCCCCGGTGGCTCGTTCAGCGCGATGTCGGCGATCCACGACACCCATGCAGTACGTCAGCTGTGACGTGGAGACGACCTGCCTCGGACAGGCCGGGTCCTCCGCGGCGGTGCTGCTGGCGGCGGGCACCCCGGGCAAGCGCTCCGTACTGCCGGGGGCCCGGGTGGTCATCCACCAGCCCGCACTGAGCGAGCCGGCGCAGGGGCAGGTCAGCGATCTGGCCGTCCAGGCCGACGAGTTGCTCCGGGTCCGGAACCGCCTGGAGGAACTGCTGGTCCGGCACACCGGGCGCAGTCCCGAGCAGGTGAGCGCGGACATCGAGCGGGACACGATCCTGGACGCGCAGGGCGCCCTGGACCACGGCCTGGCGGACGCGATCGTCCCGGGCCGCAGGCCGGCCCGCACCGCACCGGGCGCGAGGTGAGCCGTCGATGGTGCCGGACCTTCCCCCGCTGCCCGCGCTCACGCACGCCGAGGGCGAGCTGATCGACCGTTATCTCGACGTGGTCGACCTGCTGGGCCGGATCAACCCTGCCCGGCACGAGGACACCTACGGCGGACTGCGCGCCGCCCAGGCACTGGTGAGCAGAGCGGCCGAGCTGCGGGACGCGCTGGTGCTGATGCACGGCCGGGGCGAGCGGGAGCTGCACGCCGCGACCCTGGCGCGGGCGCTGCGGGTCCTGGACGGCGAGCGGCGTACGGCCAGGGTCACCGTGCCGCCCGAGTCAGGCAATTGACGCATCGGCAGCGCTTGCGGGCACCCACGGCTGACAGCTCGCCCGGAGCGGAGTTGAAACGGACCAAAAGAGGTACCGCCGTTCGGAGGAGACACGGCTCCTTTTTCGGGACCGCCGCGGTTGCGCAACGCGTGTGGTTCAGGGAGGGAATGAGGAGTTTCTGTGCTGGTCGCGCGGCCCGTGGACCCCTGGACGGGACCGCACTGGTTCAGGTGTCCACCCGAACGGGTGAGTGGTGAGTAACAACACAAACCCCCGGTTCCGTTGGGTTTTTGGGACATCCGTGCGCCAAGATCCCTGACTGACGACAAGCCCCCGCCGCAGCGGCGGGGCGATCCGGGCGGACGCCGAGTCCTGCCGCCGCCCGGATGACCGGTCGACAGGAGTGGATCGGCAGGAGTGGAGGACCCAAGCACGACGGGTCGCCGGAACGGTCACGCCATGACCGCGCCGAGCGTCCCTTGGGGTGAAGCCGCGTCAGCGGCCGGGCAACTTCGCCAGCCCGAATCCGACAGGTCATCCTTCACAGGCGGCTGACGAAGGGTTGCGCATGACTGCGCTCAATCGTGTCCCGTCGCTGATGGTCCGGGCCGGTACGGCCTCGGCCTTCGCCATCGCCGCCGTGGGCGGCTCCGTCGTGGTCCCGGGTGTCGCAGCCGACGCCGCCGCCGCGACGCCGGCGACGAAGGCGCTCAAGGTAGCGGCCTCCAAGAAGGGCTCTCCGTACAAGTACGGCGCCACCGGGCCCGGCCGCTTCGACTGCTCAGGGCTCACGCTGTACTCGTTCAAGAAGGCGGGCAAGAAGCTCCCGCGCACGGCGGCCCAGCAGTACAACAAGACCCGCCACATCGGCTCGGGCAGCCGTAAGGCCGGCGACCTGGTGTTCTTCCACTCGGGTTCGAACGTCTACCACGTCGGCATCTACGCCGGGAAGGGAAAGATCTGGCACGCCCCGAAGACCGGGGACGTGGTGAGGCTGCAGAAGATCTGGACGAAGAGCGTCTGGTACGGCCGGGTCAAGTGACGCCCCCGGGGGGACGGCGGCGACCTGACCTCCCGCCGTCCCCCCGGGTCTCCCGGGACGCGTGACACGGGCTCGGCCGGATACCCGTGCCCGTATGGCCGACCACCGCCCGTGCACCGCCCGCAACGAGACGCCGCTGGAGCGCGCCGACCGCAATTTCGGCGAGCTGCTCCAGGAACTGCGTGTCACCCAGACCGGGGTGCAGATCCTCTTCGCGTTCCTGCTGACCCTGGCCTTCACCCAGCGCTTCCCGGCGCTGGACACCTTCCAGCGCGCCACGTACGTCACCACACTGCTGTTCGCGGTGCTCGCGGCGGCCCTCTTCACCGCGCCGGCCGCCCTGCACCGCTCGCTCTTCCAGCGGGGCGCCAAGGCCCGCATCGTGCAGGTCTCCTCCCGGCTCGCCACGGTGGGCATGGGGGTACTGGTGCTCGCGTTCACGGGGTCGGTACTGCTCGTGGTGGACGTGACGACGGGGCGGGCCGGTGGACTGGCCGCGGGCGCGGCGACCCTGATGGTGTGTCTGGGCCTGTGGTGGCTGCTTCCCCTTCTGGTCCGACGGGCGGGACTCGCCGAGGAGCGCACCGCGGCTGCCTCGCACCCCGCTCCCCGGCCGACGGAGCGCGAGGTGATCAGGCCGCGGACGGCGGCCCGGCCGGGAGCCTCGCCCCGGGAGCCGTCACCGCGCCTGCGCTGACCCCGGGACGCCTCGCGTCCCTGACGGCTCCTGCTGCCCCGCGGCGGTGACCGGCTGCGCCGGTACGGTCCACGGGAGTTCGATGGAGACGGTCTTGCCGCCCTCCCGGGTGGGCCGGACTCTCAGCCTGCCCCCGCACTCGGCGGCGAGCCAGCGGATGATCACCATGCCCCGCCCGTTGTCCTGCTGGACCGCGGCCGGCAGCCGCTTGGGGAAGCGGGGGTGGCTGTCGGTGACCCCGATGCGCAGGTGTTCGTCACGGTCCAGCTCGATGTCCACCGTGAAGGTGGGTGACTGACCGAAGGTGTGCTGTACGGCGTTGGTGGTGAGTTCGGAGACGATGAGCCGGACGCTCTCGGCGATGTCCGCGGTCGGCGGCAGCCCCCACTCCGCGAGTGTGCTCAGGACGTAGGTGCGGGCCGCGGAGACCGAGGCGGGTTCGCTCGGCAGAGTGACGGATGCTTCCAGGTGGTCTGCCATGGCGACGTCGTCCCTTTCCCACGGGACCGGAGTCCGACACGGTGCGGATGGTTCGAGTACGGTCCCGGACTGGTGGTTCATCGCCAGAGTGCCATTACGGAGGCTGTGACGGGTGCCGATCCACCAAGAAGTGCATATATCTGTCGCTCGAAGCGGTGAACTCTGCGACGCGAGACCGTATTTGGGTGGCGCATAAGGCGTAAGGAGGAGCGCATGCAGCACGGCCCCGCGGTGCGCCGGCGGAAACTGGGCGCCGAACTGCGTGCGTTGCGCGCGGGTGCGGGGCTCACCAGCGGTGAGGCGGCCCGGCTCGTGGGCTGGCACCAGTCGAAGGTGAGCCGCATCGAGACCGGTGCCAGCGGGGTGAAACCGGCCGATGTGCGGTTACTTCTCGACGCCTACCGCGTGGGGGACGCGGATCTGCGGGAGCTGCTGCTGGTATTGGCGGGCTCCGACGAGGGCGGCGGCCGGCACCACTGGTGGCACGCGTACCGGGGTGTGCTGCCGCCGACGTACCGGGACTTCATCAGTCTGGAGTCCCAGGCGAGCGCGATGCGGACCCTGGAGACCTCGGTCGTGCCGGGGCTGTTGCAGACGCGCGAGTACGCCCGCGCGGTGACCCGGGCCGCGGTGGAGGGCCTCGATGACGAACGCCTCGACGCGCTGGTCGAGGTCCGGCTGGCCCGGCAGGACATCCTGCGCGCGCAGCCGCCCCTGGAGTTCAGCGCCGTCCTGGACGAGGCGGTGCTGCGGCGGGAGGTCGGCGGACCCGAGGTGATGTCCCGGCAGCGGGAGCGGCTCCTGGAGGCGGCGCGGCTGCCTCAAGTGCGACTGCAGGTACTGCCGTTCACTGCCGGGGCCCATGTGGGCATCACCGGGCCTTTCGTAATCTTCTCATTCTCGCGCACTTCTGATCTGGATGTGGTTGTTCTCGACCACTTGACGAGTAGCCTCTATCTCGAACGGAAAGAAGACCTCCAGGCCTACACGGAGGCCTTCAACACCCTTCAGATGCACGCCCTTTCGCCCGAGGACTCGTTGGATTACCTCGCCGGGACAGGTGACGGCGCGTAAGGAGGCACCATGTCTGCACTGCCTCGGAACGTAACCCCCAGTACGGAACTGATCGAAGTGCGCTGGCTGCGCAGCAGCTACAGCACCGGAGCGAACAACTGCGTCGAGACGGCGAGGCCGTCGGCCGGGCCATGGGCCGGGCTGCTCGCCGTACGCGACTCCAAGGACCCGCACGGACCCGCGCTGCTCTTCTCCCCCGAGAGCTGGGCGGGCTTCACCCGCGCGTTCTGACCGTTTCAGTCATCCGGCGCACGGCCGTGTCACGCCGACTCATGGTCGTGTTCCGCAGATCACCAGTACAGCGCGTTCGATCTGCTCCTCGGAGAGGTCCGCGCGGGCGGTCAGCCTGAGCCGTGAGATGCCGTCGGGCACCGACGGGGGCCGGAAACAGCCCACCAGGAGCCCGGCGGCACGGCAGTCGGCCGCCCACTGCACGGCCTCCTCCGGGGAGGGCGCGCGCACCGAGACCACCGCGGCGTCGGGACGTACCGCTTCCAGACCCGCGGCGGTCAGGCGTGCGTGCAGTCCGGTCGCCACCTCGCGCGCGCGGGCGGCCCGCTCGGGCTCACGGCCGAGCAGCCGCAGGGCCGCGAGGGCGGCTCCCGCCGCGGCGGGGGCGAGGCCGGTGTCGAAGATGAACGTCCGTGCCGCGTTGACCAGGTGTTCGACGACCCGTGCGGGGCCGAGGACGGCACCGCCCTGGCTGCCGAGCGACTTGGACAGCGTGACCGTGGCGACCACGTCGTCGGCGCCCGCGAGTCCCGCCGCGTGCGGGGCACCGCGGCCGCCGGCGCCGAGCACGCCCAGGCCGTGGGCGTCGTCGACGACCAGGCCCGCGCCGTGCTCCCGGCATGCCCCGGCGAGACCGGCCAGGGGCGCCGCGTCGCCGTCGACCGAGAAGACGGTGTCGGACACGGCGACCGCGGGGCCTTCATGCGTGCCCAGTGCCTTGCGGAGCGCGTCCGGGTCGGCGTGCGCGACGACCTGGGTCGTGCCGCGGGCCAGCCGGCAGCCGTCGATGAGCGAGGCGTGGTTGCCGGCGTCGGAGACGATCAGCGAGCCGTGCGGCGCGAGCGCGGTGACGGCGGCCAGGTTGGCCGCGTACCCGGAGGAGAAGACGAGCGCCGCCTCGAAGCCGCAGAAGTCGGCCAGTTCGCGTTCGAGTTCGGTGTGCAGCTCGGTGGTGCCGGTGACGAGCCGGGACCCGGTCGCGCCCGCGCCCCAGGTCCGCGCGGCCGCCGCGGCGCCCGCCACGACCTCGGGATGACGGGCGAGCCCCAGGTAGTCGTTGCTCGCGAGATCGAGCAGCGGCGAGTCGGCCGGACGCGGCCGCAGGGTCCGTACGAGCCCGGCCCGCCGGCGCGCCGCCGCCTGCTCGTCGATCCAGCCGAACGCCATGGGTCCTCCGGGGCTTTTGTAGACAACGGACAGACCCTAGCGGCAGCAAACGCTACCCACGGTGTGGCAATACCCACACGTCGTTGCGGGTGTGTTGTGCGATCCCTACCTTGGCCCGGGGCGGGTCCGTAGGACAGGATCGGCTCTCATGGACCTGCTGAACACGCTGGTGGACAAGGGGCTTCGGCGCGAGCTGCCGACCCGCGAGGAGGCGCTGGCCGTGCTGGCCACCTCCGACGACGACCTGCTCGACGTGGTGGCCGCGGCCGGAAAGGTGCGCCGGCACTGGTTCGGACGGCGGGTGAAACTCAACTATCTCGTCAACCTGAAGTCCGGACTGTGCCCCGAGGACTGCTCCTACTGCTCCCAGCGGCTCGGCGCCGACACCGGCATCCTGAAGTACACCTGGCTCAAGCCCGACCAGGCCTCCCAGGCCGCGGCCGCCGGTCTGGCGGGAGGCGCCAAGCGGGTCTGCCTGGTGGCCAGCGGACGCGGTCCGACCGACCGTGACGTGGAGCGGGTCGCGGGCACCATCAAGGCGATCAAGGAGCAGAACGAGGGCGTCGAGGTGTGCGCCTGTCTCGGTCTGCTCTCCGACGGCCAGGCCGAGCGGCTGCGCGAGGCCGGCGCGGACGCCTACAACCACAACCTGAACACCTCCGAGTCGACCTACGGCGACATCACGACCACGCACACCTACGCCGACCGGGTCGACACCGTGAACAAGGCGCACGCGGCCGGTCTGTCCGCCTGCTCGGGTCTGATCGCGGGTATGGGCGAGAGCGACGAGGACCTGGTCGACGTCGTCTACTCGCTGCGCGAGCTGGACCCCGACTCGGTCCCGGTCAACTTCCTGATCCCGGTCGAGGGCACCCCGCTCGCCAAGGAGTGGAACCTCACCCCGCAGCGCTGTCTGCGCATCCTGGCGATGGTGCGGTTCGTCTGCCCGGACGTGGAGGTCCGCATCGCGGGCGGCCGCGAGGTCCATCTGCGCACCATGCAGCCCCTGGCCCTGCACCTGGCCAACTCGATCTTCCTCGGCGACTACCTCACCACCGAGGGCCAGGCCGGCAAGGCCGACCTGGAGATGATCGCGGACGCCGGCTTCGAGGTGGAGGGCACCGGCGAGGTGACGCTCCCCGAGCACCGCGCGGCGGCAGGGGGCGGCTGCGGCTCGCACGAGAGTGCCGGGTGCGGCTCGCACGAGGGTGGCGGCTGCGGGTCGCACGAGGGTGGCGGGGTCTGCGGTACGACGGTCGCGGCCACCTCCGCCGACAAGGCGCGGACCGATCTCGTCGCCGTACGCCGCCGGGGCGCCGGAACGGACCTCGCGCCCAATGCGTGATCTGCCCGGCCTGCCTGTGCCGGAGCTGCTGGCGCTCGACCGGCGGCACGTGTGGCATCCGTACGGTCCGATGCCCGGCCGGGTCGACCCGCTCGTCGTGGAGTCGGCGAGCGGGGTGCGGCTGCGGCTCGCCGAGGGCCCGGAGCTGGTGGACGGCATGTCCTCCTGGTGGTCGGCGATCCACGGCTACAACCACCCGGTGCTGAACGAGGCCGCGCGCGAGCAGCTCGGACGGATGAGCCATGTGATGTTCGGCGGGCTCACCCACGAGCCCGCCGTCCGGCTCGCGAAGCTCCTTGTCGACATGTCTCCCGACGGCCTTGAGCACGTCTTCCTGGCCGACTCGGGGTCGGTGTCGGTCGAGGTCGCGGTGAAGATGTGCCTGCAGTACTGGCGTTCGCTGGGCCGCGCGGGCAAGCAGCGGCTGCTGACCTGGCGCGGCGGCTACCACGGCGACACCTGGCAGCCCATGTCGGTGTGCGACCCCGAGGGCGGGATGCACGAGCTGTGGTCGGGAGTCCTGCCCCGCCAGGTGTTCGTGGACGCGCCCCCGGCCGAGTTCGAGGAGTCGTACGCCGAACAGCTGCGCGCGGCGATCGGGCGGCACGCGGACGAGCTGGCCGCGGTGATCGTGGAGCCGGTGGTGCAGGGCGCGGGCGGGATGCGCTTCCACTCCCCCGCGTATCTGCGGGTGCTGCGCGAGGCGTGCGACGCGCACGACGTGCTGCTGGTGTTCGACGAGATCGCGACCGGGTTCGGCCGTACGGGCGCCCTGTTCGCGGCGGGGCACGCGGCGGTGACGCCGGACGTGATGTGCGTGGGCAAGGCGCTGACCGGCGGCTATCTGACGATGGCGGCGACCCTGTGCACACCTCGGGTGGCCGAGGGGATCTCGCGGGGCGAGGTGCCGGTGCTGGCCCACGGCCCCACCTTCATGGGCAACCCGCTCGCCGCCTCCGTCGCCTGCGCGTCGATCGGACTGCTGCTCGGGCAGGACTGGCTCGCCGAGGTCAAGCGGATCGAGGCGGGGCTGCGCGAGGGGCTGGAGACCGCCCGCGGGCTGCTGGGGGTGAAGGACGTACGGGTGCTCGGCGCCATCGGGGTCGTGCAGCTGGACCACGAGGTCGACATGAGGGCCGCGACACAGGCCGCCGTGCGCGAGGGCGTGTGGCTGCGGCCGTTCCGCGACCTCGTCTACACGATGCCGCCGTACGTCACGGGTGACGAGGACGTGGCACGGATCGCGCGCGCGGTGTGCGCGGCGGCGGGAGAGGGTTGAGATGCCGGTACTGGTGATCACGGGGACGGGCACGGAGGTCGGCAAGACGGTCACCACGGCCGCCGTCGCCGCCGCCGCGCTCGCCGCCGGACGGACGGTCGCCGTCCTGAAGGCCGCGCAGACCGGCGTACGGCCGGACGAGCCCGGGGACGCCGACGAGGTGGCGCGGCTCGCGGGCGCCGTGACGAAGGCCGAACTCGCCCGCTTTCCCGAGCCGTTGGCCCCGGCGACGGCCGCGCGACGGGCCGGTCTGCGGCCGGTGCGTCCCGCCGAGGTCGCGGATGCCGCCGCCAAGCTGGCCACCGAGCACGATCTGGTGCTGGTGGAGGGGGCGGGCGGACTGCTCGTCCGCTTCGACGACGAGGGCGGGACCCTCGCCGACGCGGCGGCGCTGCTGCGGGCGCCGGTCCTGGTCGTGGTGTCGGCGGGCCTGGGCACGCTGAACACAACCGACCTGACGGCCCGTGAACTCAGCCGCCGTGGACTGGACTTGGCAGGTGTGGTGATCGGCAGCTGGCCCGACTCCCCCGACCTCGCCTCGCGTTGCAACCTCGCCGACCTGCCGGACGTGTCCGGGGCCCCGCTGCTGGGCGCCCTGCCCGCTGGAGCGGGCGGGCTCGCGCCCGTCGACTTCCGCGCCGCGGCGCCGGGTTGGCTGGCTCCGCGACTGGACGGGACGTGGGACGCGGAGGCGTTCGGCTTGCGCGAGGCGCCTTGAGGGACCCCGGGGACGCCTCGCCGTAAGTTCGCCACGCGCTCCGGAAGACCTCTAGGGCACCTCGCTGTCCGCGATGAGCCGCACCAGGTCGATCCGCGAGCGGATGCCCAACCGGGTGAAGACGCCCCGCAGATGGTGGTCGATCGTGCGGGGGCTGAGTGCCAGGCGGGCGGCGATCTCACGGTTGGTGGCGCCCTCGGCGACCATGCGGGCGACCAGCAACTGCTGGGC
>NZ_RSAJ01000299.1 GCF_003933965.1 Streptomyces sp. RP5T | reverse complement strand
CCGCACCTCCACCCGCGCCCCCGGCGGCAGCTCGAACGTCCGCCGCCCGTCACACCACAGCACCCCCGGCGGGATGTGCGGCAACAGCTCCACGGCGAGCACGGAGTTCGGCGAGGTCACCAACGGCTTGGCGAACAGCGCGTGCGCGGAGATCGGCACCATCAACAGCGCCTCCACCTCCGGCCACACCACGGGCCCGCCGGCGGAGAAGGCGTAAGCCGTGGACCCGGTGGGCGTGGACAGCACGATCCCGTCGCACCCGAAGCCCGTCACCGGCCGCCCGTCGATCTCCAGCACGACCTCGAGAAGCTTCTCCGCACCGGCCTTCTGCACGGCGGCTTCGTTGAGCGCCCAGTCGGTGTGGACGATGTCCCCGTTCCGGTGAACGACGACATCGACGGTCATCCGCTCCTCGACCTCGTACGCCTTGGTCACCACCCGGTCGACAACCTTGTCGAGATCGTCCCGCTCGGCCTCCGCGAGGAACCCGACGCTGCCCAGGTTGACGCCGAGCATCGGCACCCCGGACGCGCGGGCGAACTCGGCGCCGCGCAGCAGCGTCCCGTCGCCGCCGAGGACGATGAGCAGCTCGCACCCTTCGAGGCACTGCGGGGTCGCCTCCTTGACCAGCTGCACCTCGGGCGGCAGCGGCAGGTCGGCCGCCTCGTACTCCAGGACGCGCACGCCGATGTCGGAGCGCAGCAGCCCCTTCACGACCAGCTCGGCACTCCGAATGGCCGCGGGCCGCCCGGTGTGGGCGAGCAGGAAAACAGTACGAGCTTTGTTCTGGCTCAACGCGGCCCCTCCGCAACTGCACGGTCGACATCGGCCGGGTCCAGGGCGGGCGCCCCGGCACGCAGCCACAGAAAGTATTCGACATTGCCCGAGGGTCCGGGCAACGGACTGGCCGTGACCCCGTTCACCCCGAGGCCGAGTTCCCCCGCCTTCTCGGCCACTCCCCGCACGGCCTCCGCCCGCAGCTGCGTGCTCCGTACGACTCCCCCGCTGCCCAGCCGCTCCTTCCCCACCTCGAACTGCGGCTTCACCATCATCACCAGATCGGCGTCCGGCTTCACGCACCGCACCAGGGCGGGCAGTACCAGTCCGAGCGGGATGAAGGACAGATCCCCCACGACAAGATCCACTGGTTCCCCATCGATCGCTTCGAGCGTCAACTCGCGTACGTTCGTACGGTCCTTGACGGTGACGCGTTCATCGCTCCGAAGAGACCAGGCAAGTTGTCCGTAACCGACGTCGACGGCGACCACGTGCGCGGCCCCGGCCCGCAGCAGCACATCGGTGAAGCCCCCGGTGGAGGCGCCGGCGTCCAGCGCCCGCCGCCCCTCGACCACCAGCCCGCGCGGCACGAAGACCTGAAGGGCGCCCGCGAGCTTGTGCCCGCCCCGCGACACGTAGTCGGGATCGCCGTCGTCGCTCTGCACCACGATCGCCGCCGCGGTCTCCACCTGGGTGGCGGGCTTGGTCGCGACGGTCTTGCCGACGGTGACCCGCCCGGCCGCGATCAGCTGGCTGGCGTGCTCACGCGAGCGCGCCAGCTTCCGCCGGACCAGCTCCGCGTCCAGCCGACGGCGTGCGACTCCTGCCACGTTCGGTTCAGCTCCTAGTGCCATACGAGGGTGAGGGCGCCCTCTGGTCATACGACGGTGAGGGCGCCGGAGGTCCCGGGCGGACGTCGAGCGCGGTGAGCGCGTCGCGCAGTCCCCGGTGTACATCCTCGTACACCTCGATGTGTCCGTCGGTGGCGAGGTGGTCGGCGTCCCCGAGCCGCTCCAGCTGTACGTCGACCTCGGAGTTGCCGGTGGGGGTGCGCGGGACGTTCAGCGGGGCCGGGGCGGCCGGGTCCCCCTCGGGTTCGGCCGCGACCTCGTGTGAAGGCTCTGGAACTGCGTCGCTCATGCCCAGACGCTACCCCGAACCCCTGGGGTACCGTCGATCGCGATGGCCACGATCGAGGAGTGCCGTGCCGCACTCGAAAAGCTCTCCGCAAACATGCGCCACGCCGAGGGGGACGTCGCCGCGGCGGCGTCCATGGACCGCTCGGTGAGCTGCCGTATCACCGATCTCGACGTCACGTTCGTCGGCCGGATGACGGGCGGCGGGATCGTGGTGCGGGACACGGTCAAGGGTTCTCCGAAGGAGAAGGCCCAGATCAGACTGACCATGGCGGGCGACGACCTGGTGGCGCTGGTGGACGGCGGGCTGAACTTCGCCAAGGCGTGGGGCTCGGGCCGGGTGAAGCTGGAGGCGGGGCTGCGCGACCTGCTCCGGCTCAGGAAGCTTCTGTAGCGCCCACCGTCTGTTCGGCCTCCACGCGTGCGCGTGCCTTGCGCGCGGCCGGCACCACCAGCGGTGTCCCCGTCTCCGGGTCGTCGATGACCTGGCAGCGCAGCCCGAAGACCTCCTCGACCAGCTCGGCCGTGACGATGTCGTTCGGAGCGCCCTCGGCGATGACCCGCCCGCTCTTGAGCGCGATGAGATGGGTGGCGTACCGGGCCGCGTGGTTGAGGTCGTGCAGGACGGCGACCAGGGTGCGGCCCTGCTCCTCGTGCAGTTCGGCGCACAGGTCGAGGACGTCGATCTGGTGCTGGATGTCGAGGTAGGTCGTCGGCTCGTCCAGGAGCAGCAGCGGGGTCTGCTGGGCGAGCGCCATCGCGATCCACACCCGCTGGCGCTGGCCGCCGGACAGCTCGTCGACGTACCGCTCGGCGAGTTCGGCGACCCCGGTCTGCCGCATGGACTCCTGGACGACCCGCTCGTCCTCGGTGGACCACTGGCGCAGGATGCCCTGGTGCGGGTAGCGGCCGCGGCCGACCAGGTCGGCGACGGTGATCCCGTCGGGCGCGATCGAGGACTGCGGGAGCAGGCCCAGGGTGCGGGCGACCTTCTTCGCCGGCATCGACTGGATGACCTGCCCGTCGAGCAGCACCTTGCCCCGGCTGGGCTTGAGCATGCGCGAGAGGGCCCGCAGGAGCGTGGACTTGCCGCACGCGTTGGGGCCGACGATCACCGTGAAGGAGTGGTCGGGTATCTCCACCGACAGCTGCTCGGCGATGACGCGCTGGTCGTAGGCGAGGGTGACGGTGTCGGCGGACAGGCGGTTCACGGTGCTCCTTGTGCTCCTCGGGGTGTTCATATCCGGCCCGCCCTGCGCTCGGTGACCAGGAGCCACAGCAGGTAGACGCCGCCGAGGACTCCGGTGACCACGCCGACGGGCAGCTGGTCCGCGCCGAAGACCTTCTGCGAGACCCAGTCGGCGGTGACCAGGAGGGCGGCCCCCATGCACAGCGAGGCCAGCAGGTTGGGGCCGGGCGAGCGGGTGAGGCGGCGGGCCAGCTGCGGGGCGGTGAGCGCGACGAAGCTGACCGGTCCGGCGGCCGCGGTGGCGGCGGCGGTGAGCAGGACGGCGGCGACCAGGAGCAGCAGCCGGACGCGCTCGACGCGCACCCCGAGGGCGTGGGAGACGTCGTCGCCCATCTCCATCATCCTCAGGCCGCGTCCGTTGGCGAGGACGAGCGGGACGAGGACCGCGCACAGCCACAGCAGCGGCCACACCTGCGTCCAGTCCCGGCCGCTGAGGGAGCCGGTCATCCAGACGACGGCCTGGGCCGCCTCGGTGAGCGTGGACCTGGTCAGCAGATAGCCGTTGACCGCCGTGACGATCGCGGAGACGCCGATGCCGACCAGCACCAGCCGGTACCCGTGCACCCCCTGCTTCCAGGCGAGCAGATAGATGGCGAGCCCGGTCACGAGGCCGCCCACGAGCGCGCCCAGGGTGATCTGGGTCGCGCTCCCGGAGAACAGCACGATCATCGTGAGCGCCCCGGCCGTGGCCCCCTGGCTGAGGCCGAGCACGTCCGGACTGCCCAGCGGATTGCGGGAGACGGCCTGGAACAGCGCGCCCCCGAGCCCGAGCGAGGCACCGACCAGGAGCCCGACGAGGACCCGGGGCAGCCGCAGCTCGTTGACGATGAACTCCTGCCCCGCGTTGCCGTTGCCGAGCAGCGTCTTGAGTACGTCCCCGGCGGGGATCGGGAAGTCGCCCGTGCCGATCAGCACCACGCTCGCGGTGAGCGCGGCGAGCAGGATCAGGGCGACGACGACGGTGGCCCGGACGTCCAGCCGGACGGAGAGCCCGCCGGGGGTCCTGAGGGCACGGTTGGTCCTCACAGCTGCGCCGTCCTCCGCCGTCGTACGAGAAAGATGAAGACCGGCCCGCCGATGACCGCGGTGACGATGCCGACCTGGAGCTCCGCGGGCCGCGCCACGATCCGGCCGACGACGTCGGACCCCAGCAGCAGCACGGGCGACAGGACCGTCGCGTAGGGCAGGATCCAGCGCAGGTCGGGGCCGGTGAAGGAGCGCACGACGTGCGGCACCATCAGGCCCACGAACACGATCGGTCCGCAGGCCGCGGTCGCCGCCCCGCACAGCACGGTCGCGGAGAGCATGGCCAGAGCCCGGGTGCGGTTGAGGTGGGCCCCGAGGGCCTTGGCGGTGTCGTCGCCCATCTCCATCGCGTTGAGCGGCCGGGCGAGCGCCAGGGCCAGGAGCGATCCGGCCGCGAGGAACGGCAGCACCTGAAGGATCGTCGAGTTACTCGCGGAGGAGAGCGAACCGACCGTCCAGAAACGCATCTTGTTCAGCGCCTGGTCGTCGGTGATCATCACGGCCTGGAGATAGCCGTACAGGGCCGCGCTGATCGCCGTGCCGGCCAGGGCGAGCCGGACCGGGGTGGCCCCCCGGCTGCCGCCGAGGAACCAGACCAGCGCGCCGACCGCTGCCGCGCCGAGGAAGGCGAACCACACATAGCCGCTGAGCGAGGTGACGCCGAAGAAGGTAATCGCGGTGACGACCGCGGCGGACGCGCCGGCGTTGATGCCGAGCAGCCCCGGATCGGCCAGCGGATTGCGGGTGAGCGCTTGGAGCACCGCCCCGGACAGGCCGAGCGCCGCGCCCGCGAGCAGCCCGAGCAGGGTCCGTGACAGCCGGTCGGCGACCACGACGTCGCCGTAGGTCCCCGTGTCCTGGAACAGACCGTGCCAGACCTGCGCCACGGACAGCCCTTTCGCCCCGATCGCGATGCTCGCCACGGCGACGAGCGCCAGGATCACGACGGACACGAGGAGCCCAAGGACTCGTATCGCCCGGCGGGTTGGGGGCGCGGGGGCGGTCTCCGCGCGCTGTTCGGGAGGACTGTCGACCAACACGCAGTTAGGTTAGCCTACCCTGCCAAAGAGCCGCGATCCCGAGGCCCGCTCCCCCGTTACCAGGTCCCCTCAGGACCAGCGGCTCACAGCCCCAGCCTGGCCAGCGCCTTCCCCGCGTCCAGCTCGCACACACCCTCCCCGGCCGCCGTCCAGGCCGCCGCGCACAGCGCCCGCAACCCGTCCAGGGCCGCACCGTCACCGTCGAGTTCCAGCCGCTCCTTCCCGGCCGTCGCCGTCCATCCCCCGCACCGGAAACCGTCGCCCGCCTCGACGACCTCGGGCTGCCCGGTGAGCATCCCCCGCAGATCCGCGTCCACATAGGTCGGCCGGTGCTGCGGCGGCGCGGCCAGCAGCTGGGTGCCGTCGGTGACTCCGGTGAGCACGAGCAGCGAGTCCACCTCGCCGTTGAACGCGCCCTCGATGTCGGTGTCCAGCCGGTCCCCGACCACCAACGGCCGCTTGGCACCGGTCCGCAGGATCGTCTCCCGGTGCATGGGAGGCAACGGCTTGCCCGCGACCTGCGGCTCGGCGCCGGTCGCGATCCGCACGACCTCCACCGCCGCGCCGTTGCCCGGCGCGATCCCACGGCCGCTCGGAATCGTCAGGTCGGTGTTGGACGCGAACCAGGGCACCCCGCGCGCGACGGCATAGCTGGCCTCGGCGAAGCGCCCCCAGGGCAGATCCGGACCGCCGAACCCCTGCACGACCGCCGCCGGATCGTCGTCCGCCGACTCCACGGGCTCCAGCCCCCGCTCGCGCAGCGCCACCCGCAGGCCCTCACCCCCGATGACCAGCACCCGCGCCCCGGCCGGAACCTGCTCACTGATCAGCCGCGCGACCGCCTGCGCGGAGGTGATGACGTCCTCGGCCCCCGTCGGTATGCCCAGCTCGGTGAGATGCCCGGCCACCGCATCGGGCGTCCGCAGCGCGTTGTTGGTGACGTAGGCGAGGTGCATGCCCCCCTCGCGCGCGGTGGCGAGCGACTCGACGGCGTGCGCGATCGCGTTCCCGCCCGCGTACACCACCCCGTCGAGGTCGAGCAGCGCGGTGTCGTACGCCTCGCTCAGGGCCTGCTCACTGCCCTCGGGCCTCGTCCTTGCGCGCTGGCTCATTCCGCATCGCTCCTCGTTCGTCGGCTTTCCCCCGATCATCCCCCATGGCACCGACACCCGTACGATGCCGGGATGAACACAGCAGGTCACCCGGAAGCAACGGCGCGCCGAGGCCTGGAACTCACCCCGTTCCGAGGCCTGCGCTACGACCCCGACCGGGTCGGCAGCCTGGCCGCCGTGACATCCCCGCCGTACGACGTCGTGGTCCGCCCCGACGGCCTGCACCAGCTCCAGTCGAACGACCCGTACAACATCGTCCGGCTGATCCTCCCGCAGGCGACGACCCCGGCCGAACGCAACGAACAGGCGGCCCGCACCCTGCGCGGCTGGCTCTCCGAGGGCATCCTGGCCGCCGACCGCGAGCCCGGCCTGTACGTCTACGAACAGGACGACGGCGCCGGCCTGCTCCAGCGCGGAATCATCGGCACCCTGCGCCTGTCGGAGCCCTCGGAGGGCGTGGTCCTGCCCCACGAGGACGTCATGCCGCACGTCGTCGCCGACCGCGCGGCCCTGATGCGCGCCACCTCCGCCAACCTGGAACCCCTGCTGCTCACCTACCGCGGCAACGGCTCGGAGTCCGTCACGACGAGCGCGATCGAACGCACGGCCGCACAGCCCCCGCTCCTCGCCACCACCACCGAGGACGGCTACCGGCACCGCCTGTGGTCGATCACCGACCCCGCCGAAGTGGCCCGCATCCAGTCGGACCTGACCCGGCACCAGGCCCTCATCGCCGATGGCCACCACCGCTGGGCGACCTACCGCCGTCTACGCGCGGAGCACCCCTCCCCCAGCCCCTGGGACCACGGCCTGGTCCTCCTCGTCGACACGGCCCGCTACCCCCTGCGCGTGCGCGCCATCCACCGCCTGCTGCACAACACCCCGGTGGCCAGGTCCCTCGCACTCCTCGACGGCCTCTTCCGCGTACGACGCCTCGAAGTGCCGCTGGCCGAGGCCCTGGACGTCCTCGCCGACGCCGCCTGCGCGGGCAACGCCTTCCTCCTCGCCGGCGACGGCGCCTTCCACCTCGTGGACCGCCCGGACCCGGACCTGCTGGCCCGCACGATCCCGACGGACCGCCCCGCCGCCTGGCGCACCCTGGACGCCACGGTCCTGCACGCCACGCTCCTCGCCCACATCTGGCAGGTCCCCGAGGACGACCCCGCCCGCATCGCCTACATCCACGACACCGCCGCCACGGTCGAGAAGGCGGAACGCGACGCCGGCACCGCGGTCCTGATGCACCCGGTCCGCGAGGACGTCGTACGCGACCTGGCCCGCCAAGGCGTCACGATGCCGCGCAAGTCGACGTCGTTCGGCCCGAAACCGGCGTCGGGCCTGGTGCTGCGCGCGCTGGACGTATGACGCAAGAAGGGGCGGGATCCCGGGATCCCGCCCCTTGGCTCACCGACGACGCAGGTCAGTCCTTGAGGCCGTCTTCCTCGACGTCCTCGTCGTCCTCGCGGCCCTCGTCGTCCCGGTCTTCCACGATCGCCTCGACCGGCGCGGCCTCGCCGTCACCCTCGTACTCCTCATCGGCGAAGGCGTCCACGAACTCGACACCGTCCAGCTCGGCGAGCCGGTCGGAGGCGTCCGTGCTGCCGTCCTTGTCGGACTCCACGGCCTTGGCGAACCACTCCCGCGCCTCGCTCTCCCGCCCGGCCGCGAGCAGCGCGTCGGCGTACGCGTACCGCAGTCGCGCGGTCCACGGCTGCACGGAGTTCGAGGCCAGCTCGGGGCTCTGCAGCGTCACGATCGCCGCGTCCAGCTGCCCCATGTCACGCCGGGCACCGGCGGCGACGAGCCGCATCTCGACCTGTCCGGCCTTGTCGAGCTTGTGCACCTCGGGCGCCCCGGCCATGTCCAGCGCCTTCTCGGGCCGGCCGAGCCCACGCTCGCAGTCGGCCATGACCGGCCACAGCTCCACGTTCCCGGTCATCCGCCGCGCGGCCCGGAACTCCGCGAGCGCCTCGCTGTACTTCTGACTGGCGTACGCCGCGAACCCGGCCGCCTCGCGTACGGCGGCGACACGCGACGCCAGCCGCAGGGCAACCTTGGAGTAGCCGTAGGCGCCCTCGGGGTCCTCGTCGATGAGCCGGGCGACCATCACCAGGTTCTTGGCGACATCCTCCGCAAGCCCCTTCGGCAGACTCTGAAGCTCCTGCCGTACGTCCTTGTCGATCTCGTCGCCCGTGACGTCCTCGGGGATGGGCAGCCGCTTGATCGGCTCGCGGTCGCGGTCCCGCTCGTCACGGAAACGCCCGCCACCGCCACGGCGGTCGTCGCCACCACGCCGGTCGTCCCGCCCACGGAACCCACCGGGCCGCCCGCCGCGGTCGTCCCTACGGGGCCCACCGCGTCCACCACGGTCGTCCCGCCTGTCGTCCCGTCGGTCGTCCCGCCCACGGAACCCGCCGCGCTCGCCCCGGTTGTCGTCCCGGCGGAACCCGCCACGGTCGCCCCGGTTGTCGTCACGACGGTCATGGTCCCGGCGGAAGCCACCGCGGTCCCCACGGTCATCACTGCGACGGTCGTCACGTCGGTCATCCCGACGGTCGTAGCTGCCACGGTCGTCACGGCGGTCGTAGCTGCCACGGTTGTCGTCGCGACGGAAGCCACCACGATCGCCACGGTCTCCGCGATCGCCCCGGTCGTCACGACGGAACGGCGGGCGAGGTCCACGGTCGTCCCCACGAGGACCCCGGTCACGGTCATCACGCCGACCATAACCGCCACCACGATGGTCACCACCACGGCTGTCACCGGCGCGGTTGTCGTCGCGACGGAAACCACCACGGTCCCCACGGTCGTCACGACGCCCGTACCCACCGCCGCCGCGGTTGTCGTCACGGCGGAAACCACCGCGGTCGCTGTCCCTGCGCTCTACGCGCTCGCCGCGATCCGCGCCGCGGTCCCCACGGTCGTCCCGGCGGTCGTCCCGACGGAAGGCGGGCCGGTCACCATCGCGTCGGAAGCCACGATCGCGGTCGTCACGGCGGGGCCCGGCCGGACGGTCGTCACGACGGAACGGCGGGCGAGGTCCACGGTCGTCCCCACGAGGACCCCGGTCACGGTCATCACGCCGGCCATAACCGCCACCACGATGGTCACCACCACGGCTGTCACCGGCGCGGTTGTCGTCGCGACGGAAACCACCACGGTCCCCACGGTCGTCCCCACGGCGGTCATCACGTCGGTCGTCCCGCCGGACGTAGCCTCCGCCGCGGTTGTCGTCGCGACGGCCGTAGCCGCCACCACGGTTGCCGCCGCGGTCACCACGGTCTCCTCGGTAACCGCGATCGCCACGGTCACCACTGTCCCGTCGCCGCTGGTCGCGCTCCGGTCGGTCGTCGGGAGAGTTGGTGGACATGGTGACTCCTGTCTTCGGTACTGCAAGCATTCTAAAAACAAAAGGACCCCTGGTCCCAGCTGAACGCTGGGACCAGGGGTCCTCCAAATATTGTTCGGCGGTGTCCTACTCTCCCACAGGGTCCCCCCTGCAGTACCATCGGCGCTGTAAGGCTTAGCTTCCGGGTTCGGAATGTAACCGGGCGTTTCCCTCACGCTATGACCACCGAAACCCTAATGGTTTCGAGCGAACAAGCACACTTTTTAATTATGCGTTCTGCTCAAAAGCCGGCAACGGTCGTTGCCTCAGAACTAACACAGTGGACGCGAGCAAATATGGACAAGCCCTCGGCCTATTAGTACCGGTCACCTCCAGCGGTTACCCGCCTTCCAGATCCGGCCTATCAACCCAGTCGTCTAC
>NZ_RSAJ01000298.1 GCF_003933965.1 Streptomyces sp. RP5T | reverse complement strand
GCTCCGGGACGCCGATCTTCGGCAGCCCCAGGAGCACACCCGCCGGCCTGGCCGACTCCTCGGCGTTGCGCTTCTCCCACGCGTCACCCGCGCGCGTGCGGCGCACGTCCAGGACGGCGCCCTCGGCGAGGAGGTGGTGGGGGGCGGCGTAGGTGACCTCGACCGTGACCACGTCACCGGGGCGGACGTCCTGGTCGGGCTTGGTGAAGTGGACCAGGCGGTTGTCGGGGGCCCGGCCGGAGAGGCGGTGGGTGGCGCCGTCCTTGCGGCCCTCGCCCTCGGCGACCATCAGCTCCAGGGTGCGGCCGACCTGCTTCTTGTTCTCCTCCCAGGAGATCTCCTCCTGGAGGGCGACGAGACGCTCGTAGCGCGCCTGCACGACCTCCTTGGGGATCTGGTTCTCCATGGTGGCCGCCGGGGTCCCGGGGCGCTTGGAGTACTGGAAGGTGAAGGCGTTCGTGAAGCGGGCCTCGCGGACCACGTGCATGGTCTGCTCGAAGTCCTCGTCGGTCTCGCCGGGGAAGCCCACGATGATGTCCGTCGAGATCGCGGCGTCCGGCATGGCGGCGCGGACCTTCTCGATGATGCCCAGGTAGCGGTCCTGGCGGTACGAACGGCGCATCGCCTTCAGGACGGTGTCCGAGCCGGACTGGAGCGGCATGTGCAGCTGCGGCATGACGTTCGGCGTCTCGGCCATGGCCGCGATCACGTCGTCGGTGAAGTCGCGCGGGTGCGGGGAGGTGAAGCGGACGCGCTCCAGGCCCTCGATCCGCCCGCAGGCGCGCAGCAGCTTGCTGAAGGCCTCGCGGTCGCCGATGTCGGAGCCGTACGCGTTGACGTTCTGGCCTAGCAGGGTGATCTCGGAGACGCCCTCGCCGACCAGGGCCTCGATCTCGGCGAGGATGTCGCCGGTGCGGCGGTCCTTCTCCTTGCCGCGCAGGGCCGGGACGATGCAGAAGGTGCAGGTGTTGTTGCAGCCGACGGAGATCGACACCCAGGCCGCGTAGGCGCTCTCGCGCCGGGTCGGCAGGGTGGAGGGGAACGCCTCCAGGGACTCGGCGATCTCGACCTGCGCCTCCTCCTGCACGCGCGCGCGTTCCAGCAGGACCGGCAGCTTGCCGATGTTGTGCGTACCGAAGACGACGTCCACCCAGGGCGCCTTCTTGACGATGGTGTCGCGGTCCTTCTGCGCGAGACAGCCGCCGACGGCGATCTGCATGCCGGGGCGCGAGGCCTTGCGCGGGGCGAGCCGGCCGAGGTTGCCGTAGAGCCGGTTGTCGGCGTTCTCCCGCACCGCGCAGGTGTTGAAGACGACGACGTCCGCGTCCCCGTCGGAGCCGTCGGGGGCCGGCACGTATCCCGCCTCCTCCAGCAGTCCGGACAATCGCTCGGAGTCGTGGACGTTCATCTGGCACCCGTAGGTACGGACTTCGTAGGTCTTGGGTGATCGAACGTCCACTGCCGGGCTCCGGTCGCTGCTGCTGGTCATGGCTCAAGGGTAGGCGCTTGCGGGCGCTGCGAGGCCCGGTGCCTTCGGGGGCCACGGGGGCCGCTGCGAGCCGGCGTCGCCCGGATGACGTGAATCACGCGCGGGGCGACTCCAAGGGCTTTGCATGACCATACGCGGTGATGCATAATCTTCCTATGTCCAAGGTCCTCACGTCCCTCCCCGCCGGCGAACGCGTCGGCATCGCCTTCTCCGGCGGTCTCGACACCTCCGTCGCGGTCGCGTGGATGCGCGACAAGGGCGCCATCCCCTGCACCTACACCGCGCACATCGGCCAGTACGACGAGCCCGACATCGACTCGGTGCCCGGCCGCGCGAAGACCTACGGTGCCGAGATCGCGCGCCTGGTCGACTGCCGGGCCGCGCTGGTCGAGGAGGGACTGGCCGCGCTCACCTGCGGGGCCTTCCACATCCGCTCGGGCGGGCGGGCGTACTTCAACACCACCCCGCTGGGCCGTGCCGTCACCGGCACGCTCCTGGTGCGGGCGATGCTGGAGGACAACGTCCAGATCTGGGGCGACGGTTCGACCTTCAAGGGCAACGACATCGAGCGGTTCTACCGCTACGGCCTGCTCGCCAACCCGAACCTGCGGATCTACAAGCCGTGGCTGGACGCGGACTTCGTGACCGAGCTCGGCGGCCGCAAGGAGATGTCGGAGTGGCTGGTCGCGCACCAGCTGCCGTACCGGGACTCCACGGAGAAGGCGTACTCCACCGACGCCAACATCTGGGGCGCCACGCACGAGGCCAAGACCCTGGAGCACCTCAACACCGGCATCGAGACCGTCGAGCCGATCATGGGCGTCAAGTTCTGGGACCCGTCGGTCGAGATCGCGCCCGAGGACGTGACGATCGGCTTCGACCAGGGCCGCCCGGTGACCATCAACGGCAAGGAGTTCGGCTCCGCCGTCGACCTGGTCATGGAGGCCAACGCCATCGGCGGCCGGCACGGCCTGGGCATGTCCGACCAGATCGAGAACCGGATCATCGAGGCGAAGAGCCGGGGCATCTACGAGGCGCCCGGCATGGCCCTGCTCCACGCGGCCTACGAGCGTCTCGTCAACGCGATCCACAACGAGGACACGGTCGCCCAGTACCACAACGAGGGCCGGCGCCTGGGCCGTCTCATGTACGAGGGCCGCTGGCTGGACCCGCAGGCCCTGATGATCCGCGAGTCGCTCCAGCGGTGGGTCGGCGCGGCGGTCACGGGCGAGGTCACCCTGCGGCTGCGGCGGGGCGAGGACTACTCGATCCTGGACACGACCGGTCCCGCCTTCAGCTACCACCCGGACAAGCTGTCCATGGAGCGCACCGAGGACTCGGCCTTCGGCCCGGTCGACCGGATCGGCCAGCTCACCATGCGCAACCTCGACATCGCCGACTCCCGCGCCAAGCTGGAGCAGTACGCCGGTCTCGGCCTGATCGGCACCGGCAGCCCCACGATCGGCGCCTCCCAGGCCGCCGCGACCGGGCTGATCGGCACCATGCCGGAGCTCCCCGAGGGCGGCGCCGAGGCGATCGCGTCCCGCGGCGAGGTCTCCGAGGACGAGGCCCTGCTGGACCGGGCCGCGATGGAGTTCGGCACGGACTGACACCACCCCCGACCGAGAGGCCGCTCCAGTGCCCGCCAACGGCACCGGACCGGCCTCTCGGCCGTCCCGCCAACCCTCCCGACGGCACGGCACACGTCCTGGATTGCGTCAACTTCCCCTGGAACATGGGTAGTTGGGGTGGGGAAGTGGCGGGAATCAGCTCGTCGGAAACTGTGAAGCAGGTTTCGAACGGAATAGGGAACGATAAATTCGTTCCATGAACGCGCGGCTCGCTCTCCTCGGCACGGTCACCCCGGGTGCGACCGAGAGCGAGGTCTTCCGGCTGGCGCTCGGGCACGCGGTCGGCGAGCTGGGCGCACTGGGCGGGACCATGCACCTGCGCGGCCCGATGTCGGCTCTGCGCCTGGTGTCGTCCGTCGGTCTGCCGCCCGCCCTCACCCGCTCCTGGGAGATCGTCGACCAGGAGGGCCCGCTGGCCCCGGCCCGCGCGCTCCAGCAGGGCAGGGGCGTCTGGGTGCCTCTGCCCAAGGACCTGCCGGCGGAGGAATCCGGCTGGCCCGGCACCGGCCTCGCCGCCCTGCCCGTGTTCAGCGGCCGGCGCAGCATCGGCGCGCTGACCGTCCTGGCCGGTGAGGAGGGCGAGCCCAGCACCGAGCACTGGGACTTCCTGCGGGACGTGGTCGCCTGGACCGAGGACCGGATGGCCCAGGCGCCTCCGCCGTCGGGGCCCGCCCAGACGGAGCCGGGCGGCGAGCGGCTGCGGCAGGCGCTCAAGGAGGTCCAGGTCGGCTCGTGGGACTGGGACATCCGCAACGGCGACCTGATCTGGGACGAGGCCGCGCTGAGGCTGTACGGCACGCTGCCCGCGGACTTCACCGGCCGGATCGACAACTGGATGCGGATCGTGCACCCCGACGACCTGGCCCCCACCCTCGCGGCGGCGCAGCAGGCGATCGTCGACCACTCCGTCTACGAGGCGGAGTACCGCGTACGGCGTCTGGACGGCACCTGGGGCTGGACGCGGGCCCGCGGCCGGGCGACCTACGACGAGCACGGCGAGCCCCTGCGGATGATCGGGGTCGGCTGGGAGAGCAACGAGTCACGCACCGCCCGGGACGCCCTCAGCAGGGCCCTGAGACACATGAGCGACGGCTTCCTCGCGGTGGACGACGAGTGGCGGATCACCTTCGCCAACGTGGAGGCGGAACGCTTCCTCGGGTTCTCCGAGGAGGAGCTGTTCGGGCGCCTGCTGTGGGACCTGCCGGCCACCCGCCAGGTCCCGGGCCTGAAGGAGAGCTGTCTGGCGGCCGGGGCCGAGGAGAAGCCCGCCGGGTTCGACGTGTACATCGCGGACTGCCGGCGGCGGCTGCACGTACGGCTGGTGCCGGGGCCCGACGGCCGCACCCTCTACTTCCAGGACGTCACGGAGAAGCGCCGACTGGCGCAGGAGCGGCAGGCGGCGGAACGGGCCGCGGCAGAGCGGGCGGTGCGGATCGCCGAGCTGACCACGGAACTCGCCAAGGCCACCACGTCCCGGGACGTGGTGGAGGCCGTCGCCCGCCGGGTACTGCCGCCGTTCGCCGCCTCCGGGCTGATGGTCCAGGTCAGCGAGGGCGACCGGCTCCACCACGTCGGCGCGGTCGGCTACCCCCGGGACTTCGTGGCCCTCCTCGACAGCCGCAGCAGATCGACGGGCGCCGACCCCGCCTGGGACACGATCGCGACCGGCCTCCCGCGGTTCATCTCCTCGGCGCGCGAGTACGCCACCCGCTATCCCGAACTGGCCGACTTCCCCACCCTCGGCGACAAGAAGTCCTGGGCGTTCCTGCCGCTGACGGCGTCCGGGCACACCTTCGGCGTCTGTGTGGTCTCCTTCGACCGGCCCCGGCTCCTCGACGACGAGGAACGCGCCCTGCTCACCACGATCACCGCACTCGTCGCCCAGTCCCTGGAGCGGGCCCGGCTCTACGACGCCGAGCACACCCGGTCCCGGGAGCTCCAGCGCAGCCTGCTCCCCCAGGCGCTGCCCGAGCTGCCCGCGTGCACGGCGGCCGCCCGCTATCTGCCGGCCGGGCAGGGCGCCGACGTGGGCGGCGACTGGTACGACATCATCCCGCTGTCCGGCGGGCAGGTCGCGCTGGTCGTCGGCGACGTGATGGGACACGGCCTGCCGGAGGCGGCCACCATGGGCCGGCTGCGCACCGCCGTGCACACCCTGGCCGACCTCGAACTGCCGCCCGACGAGATCCTCGGCCACCTCAACGACATCGTCGGCGGCATGAGCGAGGCGTCGTACGCCACCTGTCTGTACGCGCTCTACGACCCGACGACCCGGGTCTGCTCCATCGCCCGGGCCGGCCATCCGCCGCCCGCTCTGGTACGGCCCGACGGAACCGTGCACTTCCCCGAACCGGAGGCCGATCCCCCGCTGGGCGCGGCCAAGCCGCCGTTCGAGACGGCCGAGCTGGAGGTGCCCGAGGGCAGCCTGCTCGTGCTGTACACCGACGGGCTGGTGGAGTCGGCGACGCGGGAGATCGACGAGGGCATGGCCGAGCTGGCGCGGCTGCTCGGCGCCGCCCACGCCGACGGGACCGCCGCGGACCTCGAAGGGCTGTGCGACACGCTGACGGCCGGTCTGCTGCCGGCGGACCAGCAGGCGGCGGACGACGCGGCGTTCCTGGTGGCCCGTCTGCACGCGCTGCCGGCCGACGCGATGGCCGCCTGGTCGCTGCCCGAGGACCCGAAGGCGGCGAGCCAGGCCCGCCGGCACGTCCGCGAACAGCTCGCGGCCTGGGACCTGGACGACCTGTCCCCCACCACGGAACTCCTGGTCAGCGAACTGGTGGGCAATGTCGTCCGGCACGCCCGCGGTCCCGTCCGGCTGCGCCTGCTGCGGACCACCGAGCTGATCTGCGAGGTCTACGACGGCAGCCAGACCATGCCCCGCATCCGCCACGCCGCGGACACCGACGAGGGCGGCCGGGGTCTCCAGCTCATCTCGGCCCTGTCCAGCCGCTGGGGCGCCCGGTACACGCCGACGGGCAAGTGCATCTGGACGGAACAGTCCCTGCGGGGTCCGGCCGAGCCGGCGGAGGTGCTGTTCCTGAACCCGGCGGCCTTCGACGAGGACTGGGAAGCGCTCCTGTGAGGACGCGTGCCCGTTCGGCCCAGCTCCAGGGGCCGGAAGCCGGGCGCGTCCCTAGATTCGCGGTGACGGCTCTTACGGCCCCGCCCGAAAGGCACGACCCATGGCAATACGCACCACGCTCACCGGCGCCGCTCTGGCCGTCCTGGCCGCCGCCGGACCGCTGACCGGCGTCGCACACGCCGAAGGCGACCTGGACTGCGCGGACTTCGCCTACCAGGAGGACGCGCAGGCGCAGTTCGACCTCGACCGCACCGACCCCGACCGGCTCGACGAGGACCACGGACGCGACGACGGCATCGCCTGCGAGGAGCTGCCGCGCCGAGAGGACATCGCCGACGTGAGTGTCGCCACGCCGCTGAGCACCCCCCTCCCCACACCGCTCGTCACGCTCACGCCGGTTCCGACCCTCGGGGTCCAGGGCGGGTCCGGGGGCAGTGTGGGCCCGGCCGGTTTCGAGCGGGCGATCGGAGTGGCCCTGGCAGTCGGCGGAGTCGGTCTCGCGGGCGCGTACGTGGTGCGGCGTCGCCGCGGCACCCACCCGAACGCCGGCCTCAAGGATCGATGAGACCCGCCCGGATCGCATACCGGGTCAGCTCCAGGCGGTCCCGCATCCCCAGCTTCTGCAGCAGGTTCGCCCGGTGCCGCTCGACGGTCTTCGCGCTGATGAACAGCAGCTCGCCGATCTCCTTCGTGGTGTGCCCCTCGGCGACCAGCTTGAGGATCTCCTCCTCGCGCTCGGTGACGGCCCGCGCCGGCAGGTCGTCACCGCGCTGCAGCCGGTCCAGGTAGGAGCGGACGAGAGCCCGCTCGGCCCCGGGGTAGACGAAGGACTCGTCGCGCACGGCGGCCCGGCACGCCTCGACGAGATCCCGGTCGGCGACGGACTTGAGCACGTATCCGCTGGCCCCGGCCTTGAGCGCCTCGAAGAAGTACTGCTCGTTGTCGTACATCGTCAGGATCAGGATCCGCAGGTCGGGCAGCCGCCGGGACAGCTCGCGGGCGGCCTGCAGCCCGGTCATCCGTGGCATGGCGATGTCCAGGACCGCGAGATCGACCTCACGCGCGCGGGCGAGCTCGACCGCCTCGGCACCGTCCCCCGCCTCGGCCACGACCGTGAGATCCGGCTCCCCCTCCAGGATCAGCCGGACCCCTCGTCGTACGAGGGTGTGGTCGTCGGCGAGCAGGACCCGGGTCGGCGCGGTCATCGGCCCTCCTCCGCCGGTACCGGTACGCGCAGCCGCACGTCCGTCCCCCGCCCGGGGGCGTCCTGCACCGAGAAGGCCGCCCCGACCAGCAGCGCGCGTTCCCGCATGCCCTGGATCCCGGCCCCCTCGGGCGCCCCGCCGAGTCCCTTGCCGTTGTCCCGCACGAGGAGCTCGACTCCGCCCGCGACCGGCTGGAGCCTGACCTCGGCGCGGTCGGCGGCGGAGTGCCGCGCGGTGTTGGTCAGACCCTCCTGGGCGACCCGGTAGACCACCAGTTCCGACTCCTCGCTCAGCCGGGGCAGTTCGCCGCCGACGTGATGGCGCACGGTCAGCCCGTGCGTGGTGAACTCAGCCGCGAGGGACCGCAGGGCGCTCGGCAGCCCGAGCTCCTCCAGCACGCCGGGCCGCAGCCGCCGCGCGATCCGGCGGATCTCGTCGAGTCCGGCGCGGGTCGCCTCCTGCGCCTGCCCCACGTCCTCCCGCAGCTCCGCCGGCGCCCGGTCGGCGACCCGCTTGAGCTGGAGCAGGACGGCGGTCAGCGTCTGGCCGACCTCGTCGTGGAGCTCGCGCGCGATGCGATGCCGCTCCCGCTCCTGCGCGGAGAGCGCATGGGCCGCGCCGGTCGCCCGCTCCGCCTCCAGCCGGTCGAGCATGGTGTTGTACGTGGTGATCAGCGCGGCCGTCTCGGAGGGACCGGAGACGGGGGCACGCGCCCCGGGGCGCAGCAGGTCGGCGGCGGCCATGGCATGCCCCAGCCGTTGCAGCGGGACGAGCCCGACGCGCAGCACGAAGGCGTTGGCGACCAGCAGCAGGGCGAGGCCCCCGAGGACGACCACGGCCTCTCCCTGCCGTACCGGCGTCGACACGGTGACCGGCCCCAGCAGCAGCGCGGCGGCCACGACGAGGGCCGCGGCGTTGAGCGAGAAGATCCGCCAGAACAGCGACACGGTCCTGTGCTCACTCCTCCCGCACGACGCCCGACGCTTCAGCCTCGCCGGTGCCCGCCGCTCGCGTATATCCGTCACGTCACCCATATCGCCACCGTACGGCGGCCTGGCAGCATGCGAACCCGGCACCTGTGATCACTCGAACCACAAGGGGAAGAAACGTGTCTGCTCCACGCCTGAGGGCGACGCCGCTGCCGGGCATCGGGGTCCAGTACGACCTCATCACCCGCGAGGACCGCCATCTCTCCGTGGTGGCGCACCGCGACGGTGCCCGCACGGTGAGCGTGTACCGGGCCGACGACCCCGACTCCTGCGCCCAGTCGCTGCGCCTGACCGGCTCCGAGGCCGGCGCCCTGATCGACGCGCTCAAGCCCTCCCACCACAGCGCGAGCCTCCTGTACACCTCCGACCTGGGCCTGGTGGCCGAGCGCATCGAGGTGGCGGCCGGCTCCCGCTGGAACGGCCGGGTCCTGGGCGACACGAAGATGCGCACCGACACGGGAGCCTCCGTGGTGGCGGCCCTGCGCCGGGCCGAGGCGATCCCGTCCCCGGCGCCGGACTTCCGCCTGGCGGGCGGCGACATCCTCATCGTCGTGGGCACCCGCGAGGGCGTGGACGCCGCCGCGGCGATCCTCGGGCGGGAGTGAGCGCGTGCACTCCGCGGTCCTGCTGATCGAGTTCGGCTCGATCATCCTCGGCCTGGGCCTCCTCGGCCGTTTCGCCGCCCGTTTCCGTCTCTCCCCCATCCCCCTCTACCTCCTGGCCGGCCTGGCCTTCGGCGAGGGCGGGCTGCTCCCGCTCGGCGCGAGCGAGGAGTTCGTGTCCATCGGCGCCGAGATAGGAGTGATCCTTCTCCTCCTGATGCTCGGCCTGGAGTACACGGCCGGCGACCTCGTCACCAACCTCAAGGCCCACTACCCCTCGGGCCTGGTCGACGCCGCCCTCAACGCCGTCCCCGGAGCCGCCGCCGCCCTGCTGCTGGGCTGGGGGCCGGTCGCGGCGGTCGTCCTGGCGGGCGTCACCTGGATCTCCTCCTCGGGCGTCATCGCCAAGGTGCTGGGAGACCTCGGCCGGGTCGGCAACCGCGAGACCCCGGTCATCCTGAGCGTCCTGGTCCTGGAGGACCTGGCGATGGCGGTGTACCTGCCCATCGTCACCGCCCTCGTGGCGGGCGCGGGCCTGCTGGCCGGGAGCCTGACCCTGGCCATCGCGCTCGGAGCGGCGGGCCTGGTTCTCTTCGTCGCGGTCCGCTACGGCCGCCTGATCTCCCGCTTCGTGTCGAGCGACGACCCGGAGAAGCTCCTCCTGGTTGTCCTGGGCCTCACGATCCTCGTCGCGGGCGTGGCGCAGCAGCTGCAGGTCTCGGCGGCGGTGGGCGCGTTCCTGGTGGGCATAGCCCTCTCCGGCGAGGTGGCCGAGGGCGCCCACACCCTCCTGAGCCCCCTGCGCGACCTCTTCGCCGCGGTCTTCTTCGTCTTCTTCGGCCTGCACACGGACCCGGCGAGCATCCCCCCGGTCCTGCTCCCCGCCCTCGCCCTGGCCCTGCTCACCGCGGCCACGAAGATCGCCACCGGCTACTGGGCGGCCCGCCGGGCCGGCATCTCCCCCAAGGGCCGCTGGCGCACGGGCGGCGCGCTGGTCGCCCGCGGCGAGTTCTCCATCGTCATCGCGGGCCTGGCGGTCTCGGCCGGCATCGAACCCTCCCTGGGCCCCCTGGCCACGGCCTACGTCCTCATCCTGGTCATCCTCGGCCCCCTCACGGCCCGCTACGCAGAGCCCCTGGCAACGAGACTGACGTCCCCCCGAGAG
>NZ_RSAJ01000297.1 GCF_003933965.1 Streptomyces sp. RP5T | reverse complement strand
CGCCCACCCCGAGCCCGAGCCGGACGACCGCCCCCAGCGCGGGCACGGGGCTGCCGCCCGGATTCAGCACGTACCACTCCCCGGAGGGCTTCTCCGTCGCTCTCCCCAAGGGCTGGAAACCGCTGGAGACCCTGCGCCAGGACGACCTGGCGTACCGCGTGACCTTCGGCGCCCCCGGCGACCCGCGCACGCTCGCCGTCACCTACAGCGAGGCCGTCGGCACGGACGCCGTGGCCGTGTGGCGCGACACCGTGGAGCCGGGGCTGAAGGACGACCCCGGCTACGAGCGCCTCGGCGACATCCTCGCGACGACCTACCAGGGCCGCGAGGCCGCCGACATGCAGTGGGTCGAGGACGTCGACGGCACCCGGGTGCGCACCTTCGGCCGGGGTTTCCTCATCGGCGGGGGCCGCGGCTACTCGCTGCGCTGGACGACCCCGGCGGCCGACTGGAACAAGGACGCGAACCAGCAGGCGCTCGACACCTTCCTGCGCACGTTCCGGGTGCCCTCACCCTGAGTGCGCCCGGTCCCGCGGTGCGGGTCCGGTGATCCGTCGTGCGGGTCGGCGCGGGCGTTCGCTCGGGGGCGCGGCATGCTCGCGCACCCGGCCGGGGTGTCAGGGGTGGTCGAACAGCGTGACCACGCTCTGCGGTGCCTCCGGGCCGAAGAAGGTCTCCAGGTTCCGCGCCGAGCGAGCGGCGGCGTCGGCGCTCCGCGGGAAGAGCCGCTCCTCGTAGGCGCCGAGCGCGACCTCGGCGTCCCGTTGTCCGATCAGCTCGCCGGCCAGGTCCGCACCGTCGAACATGGCCAGGTTCGCGCCCTCGCCGGCGAAGGGCGACATCAGATGCGCGGCGTCGCCGACGAGCGTCACCGCGGGCACCCTGTCCCAGGTGAGCCCGACGGGAAGGACGTCGATGGGCCGGAGCCACGGTTCCGCGTCGCTCTGCGTCACGAAGGCGGTGAGCAGGGGCGACCAGCCGTCGAACTCGTCGGCGAGACGGCCGAGGCCCGCGGCCGGGTCGGCGAAGTCGATCGACCTCACCCATTCCTCCGGCCTGTTCAGCGCCACGTACCCGCGCACCTGCCCGTCGGCACAGCGGTGGGCGATGATGCCCTGGCCCGGGGCGACCGCCATCAGCGTGCCGCTGCCGATCGCGGCCACGCTCGCCCGACGGTTCCGGCCGCCCGAGGTGAGGGCGATCTCGACGAAGCAGGTTCCGCTGTAGAGGGGCCGGGCGGGGGTGAGCAGCGGACGCACCTTCGACCAGGCGCCGTCCGCGCCGATGACGACGTCGGCGTCCGCGGTGGACCCGTCCGCGAAGGCGAGCACGTAGCCGCCCTCCGGACGGTGCCGGACCGAGACGAGGCGGTGGCCCCACCTGATCGTCCCGGGCGCCAGCGAGTCGGTGAGCAGGCGCCTGAGGTCGCCACGGTCCACCTCGGGACGGGTCGAGGCGGGGTCCGCGGGCCTGTCGAACAGGATCGTGCCGTGGCGGTCGACCACGCGCTTGGCGTCCTCGCCCGGGCGGACCAGAGCGAGGAACTCGTCGTACAGGCCGGCTGCCCGCAGGGCGACCTGGCCGGTCTCCTCGTGGATGTCGAGAAGGCCGCCCTGTGTGCGGCTCGTCGCCGAGGTCTCGGCCTCGTAGATCGTCGTGGCGATGCCGTGGGTCTGAAGCACCCGGGCGAGCGTCAGCCCGCCCGGGCCCGCTCCGATGACGGCGATGGTCTTGTGCACGGTGCGCTCCTCTGTAGCGCCGACACGCGTCGGCGAAGGTCAGCGCCGTGAGCGGACGGGGTGTCCGGTCCCGGCAGGAGACGCTCACCGATCAGAACCATCTGCATCGATGTATGCGCGATGCCCGGAAGTGGATCTGCGGGACATCGTTTTTCGCGACCCGACGACTATAGCCCGGCATCTATAGCCCGGCATCGGCAAGTGACCCGGGCCGCCCCACGCGTTCAGGCCGGGCGCGGCGCCCGCATCCGCCGCAGCGGGCCGCCGTGCAGGGGCTGGGTCCGCCACCGCGCGGTGAACGTCCGGTCCCCGAGCGAGCAGGTCACCAGCAGGTGGTGCGGGGTCTCCAGGAACGCCACGTGCAGGGCGAGGGTCTCCGCGTCGGTCCAGCCGCCGCTCACCGCGACGGGCACGGGCTCGTCGACGACCGTCCAGCCGCTCTCCCCTCCCCCGAGCCGCAGTTCCAGCCGGTCGCCGTCGTCGACGAGGGTCACCAGGCCCGCCGGGTCCACCTCTATCGCGGTCAGCGTCGGCTGGTCGGCGCAGGTACCGCCGGACGGCGTGAGCGCGGTGTTCCAGTCCTCCGCGTGGCCGGCGGGGGCGGGCTTGCCCTCGGCGGGCGGCAGGGCGAGCCGTGCCAGGCGGTCGGCCAGGGCCGCGTCCGCCGCGCCGTCGCCGGGCAGCGGACCGGCGCCGAAGGCGGGCAGCAGATGCTCCCGGACCAGGTCCAGGACCCGCTGCATCTCCTGGGTCTGCGAGGTGATCGCGAGGACCGCGTCCTGCTCGGGCAGCACCACGCAGAACTGCCCGTAGGCCCCGTCACCGCGGTAGCCGTGCCGGCCCATCCAGAACTGGAAGCCGTAGCCCTGCTGCCAGTCCGGCCAGCCGTCCACCATCGGCGTCTCGTGCGCGATCTGGACTCGCGTCGCCTCGGCCACCCACGACTCGGGCAGCAGCCGCTCGCCCTGCCACACGCCGCCCCGCAGATACAGCTCGCCGAGCCGGGCGATCGCGTCGGTCGTGGCGTGCAGCCCGCTGAAGCCGAGCTCGCGGCCCCCGCGGTCGGCGGTCCAGGCCACCTCGCCGATGCCGAGCGGATCGAACAGCCGGGGCCGCAGGTACTCGGTGAGCTTCTGGCCGGTGACCCGCTGGACGATCGCGGCCAGGGTGTAGGTGGCGGGCTGGTTGTAGGCGAAGACGGTGCCCGGGTCCCGGTCCGGCGGGACCAGCAGGAAGCCCCGCACGAGCTCGTCGCGGTCCTGGGCGCGCGCCCGGTCCAGCGTCTCCTCCACGTGACCGCTGGCCATCGACGCGACGTGCCGCACGAGCATCGCGCGGCTGCGCGGGTCGGTGATGTCGGCCTCGAACTCCGGGAAGTACGAGATCACCGGGTCGTCCAGCCGGATCAGCCCCTCGGCGACGGCGAACCCGGCGGCCGTGGCCGTGAAGCTCTTGCTGAGCGAGTACAGGAGCTGGGGCCGCCGCGAGGCGTACGGCGCCCACCAGCCCGAGGCCACGACCTGGCCGTGGCGCAGCAGCATCAGGCTGTGCGGCTCCAGCTGCGGATCGGACTCGAGGGCGTCGAGGAAGGCCGTGATTCCGGAGGGGTCGACACCCTGGGCGGCGGGGGTGCTCGTGGGCAGAGAACTCATGGCCGCATCCTCTCTCGCGCACCGGTCTTGATCGAGAGAGTTGTCGGCCTTGATCGGGAGAGTTTCGGAAGCCCGTTTTCCCCACCGGTCACCGGGGACCCGGCCTCCATGGTGCAAATCGGGTACACGATGATGACCGAGCAGGCCGGGCCCCGTGAGCTGGTGGGCCATGTGGTGCGGGCCGAGGAGGTGGGCTACGACTTCTCGGTGACCTCGGACCACTACTTCCCCTGGCTGCGGTCGCAGGGACACTCGCCGTACGCGTGGAGCGTGCTCGGGGCGGCCGCCCAGGCGACCTCGCGCATTCCGCTGATGACCTACGTGACGTGTCCCTCCTTCCGCTACCACCCGGCGGTGGTGGCGCAGAAGGCGGCGACCATGCAGCTCCTGTCCGAGGGCCGGTTCCGGCTGGGACTGGGCTCGGGCGAGAACCTCAACGAGCATGTGGTGGGCGGCGGCTGGCCGACGGCCGACGTGCGGCACGAGATGCTGGAAGAGGCGGTGGAGATCATCCGCGCGCTGTTCCGGGGCGGGCACGTGAACCACCGCGGGACCCACTTCGACGTGGAGTCGGCCCGGCTGTGGGACCTGCCGGACGAGCCGCCGCAGATCGGTCTGGCGGTCTCCGGCGAGCAGTCCTGCGCCCTGGCCGGACGTCTCGCCGACCTCGTCATCGCCACGGAGCCCAAGGCGGGCCTGCTGGAGGCCTTCGACCGCCACGGCGGCGAGGGCAAGCCGCGGGTGGGCCAGCTGCCGGTCTGCTACGACCCCGACCGGGACACGGCGATCAAGCGGGCCCACTCCCAGTTCCGCTGGTTCGGCAACGGCTGGAAGGTCAACGCGGAACTGCCGCACCCGGATTCCTTCGAGGCGGCCACCCAGTTCGTCACCCCCGACGACGTGGCGGCGTCGATCCCGTGCGGTGACGACCCCGACGCCTTCGTCGAGGCCGTGCGCCCGTACGCCGAGGCCGGCTTCACCGAGGTCGCGCTGGTGCAGATCGGCGGCGACTCCCAGCACGGGTTCCTGGACTGGTCGGAGAAGACTCTGCTGCCCGCGCTGCGCGACGCGTTCGCCTGAACCCGTCGGCTGCCGGGGCCGTACCCGGGGGTGCAATAGGCTTCCGACCCGCACAGCGTGCGGTCCGAACGAGCCTGACCAGGAGAAACACCCGTGACCCTAGCGATCGACCCGTCCGAGGCACCGGCCCCCCACTCCGCCGGGACACCGGCGGAGCCGTCCTCCGCCCCCCTGAGTGACCTCGTCGCGCGGGACGCCCGCGAGTTCGGGGTGTACGCGCGGACCGGCGGATGGGCCTTCGGCCTGATGGTGGCGCGCAGCGTGCGGCCCGGCGGCCAGAGCGCGGACGAGACGCCGAAGGTGTCCGCGAAGGAGTTCGCGGAGCTCGCCGGCTGCTCGCCCGAACGCGTCATGCGCTACTACAAGGCCTGGGACCGGGCCGCCGACGACGGCATGGTGCCGCACTTCGAGGCGCTGGCGCCGGGCCAGGAGGTGGAGCTGCCGGACGCGGACGTGTGGCTGAGCTACTACGTCTCCCGCAACAGCGCCGGCTCCGAGCGCGGCACCGCCATCGCCGAGGCCGCGGAGGCCGAGGGCATCCGGCCGACCAAGGCCCTGGAGGTCGCCGAGAACCCGACCGCGCTGCGGGCCGCGATCCTCGCCGACCCCTCCACCGCCCGGGCCGCGCGCAGCGCGCTGCTCGACCGGATCAAGGAGGACCCGGAGCTGCAGGCCTCCCTGGCCCGGGACGTGGTGCGCACGGACGATCTGAAGAAGGCGGTGGCCACCGAGAGCAGGGCGGCCGACCGGATCGGATACGTCCGCCAGATCGCCGAGTCCGGGCAGGTCAAGACCCCGGCCGGGCAGACCATCGACGCGCCCGTGGACCTGCGCCAGGAGGCCGAGCGGCACCTGTCCCTCCTGGAGGAGCTGGAGGAGGACGAGGACACCGGTGAGTGGGCGGCCGAGGCGTTCGACACCATGAAGTCCCTCGTCGCCGAGGCCGTGGAGGCCGATCCCGAACTGCGGGTCCAGGAGCGGCGGACGAAGTTCTACAACAGCCTGCAGAAGGCCACCAAGGTGTTCGAGGAGCTGACCTTCGACGACGCCCAGGACTTCTACGAGGACGACATGGTCCAGCAGCTGGAGGAACTCCAGCAGGCCATCGCCTCGTGCATCACGGCCCTGCGCACCGCGAAGGGGAATCACCCGGACGGCTGAGCATCTTGGCCGTGGGAGGGGTACTAGAGGGCTCTATGTCGTTCTCCCCGGAGGGCCCCAGGTGAACTCCTTCGTCCACAGGACCGCGCACAAGACTCTCGTCGTGCAACTGCAGGCGGGCGGCACGGGCCGGTGCCCCGTGCTCGCCCACCTGGGGTACGACGCGGCGGACCCGTTCGCCGTCACCGCGGTGTTCAGCCATGACGGCCGGGTGCTGGCGCGCTGGCGGCTGGACCGGGAGATGCTCGCCGAGGGCCTGCGCGGCCCGGTCGGGGTAGGGGACGTGCGCTTCAACCCCGCCTCGACCGGGGTGTGGGAGGAACTGCGCATGGAGTTCTACGGGGAAGCCCACTCCGACGGGGGCCGCCAGCACGCCGTGGTCTTCGCGTGGGCCCCGGCGCTGGCGGCCTTCCTGCGCGAGACCCGCGAGATCGTGCCGCCGGGTCAGGAGGAGGTCAGAGTGGACGACTTCCTCGCCTCGGTCATCGCGGGCGGCTGAGCCGGGGAACGGAGACAGGGACGACCGCGTACGCGGCCTGAGTAGCCGTACTCATGCCGTCGTCGTCCCCCTGCCCCGACGATGGGGGCTCCTACGACAAGGAGCACTTCATGACCGCTGTGCGCCGGCCCCTGCCGGTCCTGCTCGCCTGGGCCGTGGTCACCGCGCTGGCCTTGTCCGCGTGGGGCCCGCGCGACCGCACCACCTGGTTCCTGGAGACCGTGTGGGTCCTGGTCGGGCTGCCGCTGATCGTGCTGCTGTGGCGCCGCTTCCCGCTGAGCGACCTGCTGTGCTGTCTGCTGGCGGTCCACGCGCTCGTGCTGATCGTGGGCGGCCACTACACCTACGCGCAGGTCCCGCTCGGCGACTGGGTGCGCGACACGTTCGGCCTCGACCGCAATCCGTACGACCGTTTCGGCCACCTCATGCAGGGCTTCGTGCCGGCGGTCCTCGTACGGGAACTGCTCGTGCGGACGTCCCCGCTGCGGGGCAGCCGCTGGCTGGCGCCGCTGACGGTGTGCGCGTGTCTGGCGTTCAGTGCCGTCTTCGAGATGCTGGAGTGGGCGGCCGCGGTGACCGGCGGTCAGGCGGCGGACGCCTTCCTGGCCACGCAGGGCGATGTGTGGGACACCCAGTGGGACATGTTCTGCGCGCTGATCGGCGCCACGGTGTCGGTGCTCGTGCTGAGCCGCGTGCACGACCGGCAGCTGGACGGGCCGCGCCTCAGTCCGCCGTGTAGCGACGCCGGGTCCACAGCGGCAGCGCGAACCAGCACAGCAGGTACCAGGCCACGACACCCGTGACGAGCCAGGGCACCCAGCCGTCGTGGGTGGCGACGCGCAGGATCAGCAGGAGGGCGGACGTCATGGTGACCAGCAGCAGGAGCAGGCCCACGAAGGTCAGCCGCGAGGCCCACTGCACGGCCTGGGGTTTGATGCGCTGGCCCGAGACGAGGCGGTGCAGCGACACCGGCCCGATCAGGGCGCCGGTCGCGCAGGCGCCCAGCACGACGGTCACGATGTAGATGACCTGGTCGGTGTGGGCCAGGTTGTCGTACTTCGGGGTGAAGACCACGGTGAGCAGGAAGCCGAACAGGATCTGGACACCTGTCTGCGCCACCCGGACCTCTTGGATGAGCTCGGCCCATTTGCGGTCCGCGCGCTCTTCCTCGGTCTCGTCGCGACCTGTACGTCCACCCGTGTCGACCATGCCGTACAGATATCCGGTGACTGATCGTTCAAACAGACCGGCTCCGGGAGCGGCGAGCGGCCGGTTCCCGGAGCCGGACGTGGTCACCAGCGGTTCTCGACCTGGTCCTTCACGCGCCGGTCGTAGAGGTCGCGGATCGCCGCGAGGGTGTCCTCGGACAGCGGCGGCAGCTTGGCGGCGGCCGCGTTGGCGCGGGCCTGCTCGGGGTTGCGGGCGCCGGGGATGACCGTGGTGACACCGGGCTGCTCGATGATCCAGCGCAGGGCGAGCTGGGCCGGGGTGTAGCCCTCGGGGGCGAGCGCGGTGAACTCGGCGGCGGCCTCGACACCGGTGGTGTAGTCGACGCCGGAGAAGGTCTCGCCGACGTCGAAGGCCTCGCCGTGCCGGTTGTAGGCGCGGTGGTCGTTCTCCGGGAAGACGGTGTCCTTGGTGTACTTGCCGGACAGCAGACCCGAGGCGAGCGGGACGCGGGCGATGATGCCGACGCCGGCCTCCTGTGCGGCGGGCAGCACCTCGCGCAGCGGCTTCATGCGGAAGGCGTTGAGGATGATCTGCACGCTGGCCACCCCGGGCCGGGCGATCGCGGTCAGCGCCTCCTCGCAGGTCTCGACGCTGACGCCGTAGTGGGCGATGCGCTCCTCCTCGACGAGGGTGTCGAGGGCGTCGAACACCTCGTCGCTGGAGTACACGGGGGTCGGCGGGCAGTGCAGCTGGACCAGGTCGATGCGGTCGACGCCGAGGTTGCGCCGGGAGCGGTCGTTCCAGGCGCGGAAGTTGTCGAGGACGTAGTTCTCGGGGATCTGGTCGACGCGACGGCCCATCTTCGTCGCGACCAGCACATGCAGGTCGGGCCTGCCGCGGAGGAACGTGGCGATGGTCTGCTCGCTGCGTCCGTCGCCGTACACGTCGGCCGTGTCGAAGAAGGTGACCCCCGATTCCGCGGCCGCCTCCAGTACCGAGAGGGCTTCCTTGTCGTCGACGTCTCCCCAGTCGGCCCCCAGCTGCCAGGTGCCGAGTCCGACCACGGATGCGTGCTGCTGCGACCTGCCGAATGTGCGCTCTTCCATGGGGTCAGTCTGTCATCCGCCGCCGACGTGCGCGGAACGGGTCGCTCCGGGGCGGGACCTGTGCATTGTTCACTCGCACGGGTGACACGCCGCTCCGTGGAGGATGCACGTGTCAACGTCCGCCTAGCGTGACCCCGTGACTGATCGTTCCGTGAGCAACCAGCCGAGCAACCACCCGCAGGACACCCCCTCCTGGACCCGTCGCGGCTTCCTCATGAGCGCCGCCGCCCTCGCCGCCGTACCGGTTCTGCTGCCCGCCGATCCGGCGGCCGCGGCCGAGGAGCTGCCCGGTTTCCCGGTGGGTGTGGCACTGCGCCGTTCGGCGTACCGCAACTGGGTCGGCGAGATCACCGCCGACGGACTGTGGGCCTGCGTGCCCACCGGCCCGGACCAGGTGGTCGAGGTCGTCAACTGGGCCTGGCGGCACGGCTGGCGGGTCCGCGCGCGGGGCTCCTCGCACGGCTGGTCGCCCCTGACCGTCACGGAGGGCACCGCCTCGGACGCGCCCGTCCTCCTCGTCGACACCGCTTCCCACCTCACCGGCCTGTCCCTGGACTCCGCCTCCGCGGTGCGGGCCGGTGCCGGCGTCACGCTGGAGGAGCTGCTGACCTATCTGGAGGACCACGGACTCGGGGTCACCGCGGCGCCCGCGCCCGGCGATCTCACCCTGGGCGGCGCCCTGGCGGTCGACGCGCACGGCACCGCCGTTCCGGCCGACGGGGAGACGCGGCTGCCGGGACAGACGTACGGCTCGCTGAGCAACCGCATCCTGTCGCTGACGGCGGTGGTCTGGGACGAGGACAGCGGGGCGTACGCGCTGCGCACCCTCGGCCGCACGGAGGCCGACAGCGCGGCGCTGCTCACCCATCTCGGCCGGGCCCTCGTCACCGAGGTCGTGCTGCGGGTGGGGGCGAACAGCAATCTGCGCTGTGTGAGCCGGGTCGACATCCCGGCGGCGGAGCTCTTCGCCGCGCCCGGCGCCGACGGGCGGACCTTCGCGAGCTTCCTGGAGAGGTCCGGGCGGGTCGAGGCGATCTGGTTCGCCTACACGGAGTTCCCGTGGCTGAAGGTGTGGAGCGTGGCACCGACCAGGCCGCTGACCTCGCGGCGCGTGACCGCGCCGTACAACTACCCCTTCTCCGACAACGTCCCGACCGTGGTGGCGGACCTGGCCGGGCGGATGGTCTCGGACGCGGCCTGGTATCTGGCTCCGGTGCTCGGGAACGCGCAGCTCGACGTGGCGACCGGGGGGCTCACGGCGACGCTGTCGGCGGACATCTGGGGACCGTCGAAGAACACGCTGCTCTACATCAGGCCGACGACGCTGCGGGTGACGGCGAACGGCTACGCGGTCCTGACCGGCCGGGACCAGGTGCAGCGGGTGGTCTCCGAGTTCACCGACTTCTACCGCGAGCGCCTTGCCGCCTACACGGCTGAGGGGAAGTTCCCGGTCAACGGCACGGTGGAGATCAGGGTGACCGGGCTCGACGACCCGGCCGAGGCCGAGCTGGAGGGGGCGCGGGCCCCGCTGCTGTCGGCGCTGCGGGCGGACCCGGCGCATCCCGAGCGGGACACGGCGGTGTGGCTGGACATCCTGACGCTGCCGGGCACCCCGCACGCGGAGGCCTTCCTGCGGGAGATCGAGCAGTTCCTCTTCGACGGCTACGAGGGGACGCGCGTCGAGTGGTCCAAGGGCTGGGCCTACACCGACGACGACGTGTGGGCGGACGAGGAGGTGCTGGGGACGGCGATTCCCGGGTCGCTCGGTGAGGCGG
>NZ_RSAJ01000296.1 GCF_003933965.1 Streptomyces sp. RP5T | reverse complement strand
CTGCCACGCCGGCCCCCCGGCCCGTCGTCCCCCTCGTCGAGCCGGTGCCCCTTCTGGACGACCCGGGTCCCAAGGCGACGCCCGTGCGGGGGTTCGACGCCGTGGCCGAGGCCGTCCTGGGGGAGGGGCTGGTGGTCGACGAGAGCGCGGTGCTCGCGGAGCCGGTCGGCCGGATCAGCGAGGCCGTGCGGGAAGGGCGGACCGATCTGGCCGCCGAATTGGCGGAGCGGGTGATCGGCGAGGCGTCCCAGACCCTGGGCGCGGAGCATCCCGATGTGCTGCGGGTGCGTGAACTCGCCGCCTACATCGCCTACTTGGGCGGCGAGCCGGACCAGGCCGCGGAGATCTCCCTCGACCTGGCCGGCATCCACCACCGCGCCGGGGACGCCGAGGCGGCCTACGGCAACGTGCAGAGCGCGGCCACCGCGTGGAAGGCCGTACGGGATCCGCTGCGGGGCCTGGCCCTCGGGCGCGAGCTGCTCACCCTGTGGACCGACCTGGCCGCCGGGGAGGGCCCGGCGGCCGAGGAGCCCGACAAGCTGGAGTCGGCCCGCGCCCGGATGCTCCGCCTCGCGGAACGCGCCCGGAACATCGACGCCTAGCGGAGAAGGGCCGTTACTGCGACAGCTCCCACACGGCGTACGCCACCGCGTCACTGTTGCGGTCCAGGGCCGTGTCGTTGATGTTGGCCGTGGTGTCGCACGACGAGTGGTAGCAGCGGTCGAAGGCCAGCCCCGAGGTGCCGCCCCACTTGGTGGCCTGGGCCGCCGTCTTGATGTAGTCGGCCCCGCTGAACAGGCCGCCCACCGGTACGCCCGCGTTCTTGAACGGCGCGTGGTCGGAACGGCCGTCGCCCTCGGTCTCGATCTCGGTCGGGACGCCGATGCCGGCGTAGTACGTCTTGAAGGTCTTCTCGATGGCCGGGTCGTCGTCGTAGACGAAGTAGCCGGGGTTCGGCGAGCCGATCATGTCGAAGTTGAGGTAGCCGCTGATGCGTGAACGGTTCGCCGTCGAGAGGCTGTTGACGTAGTACCGCGAGCCGACCATGCCCAGCTCCTCCGCGCCCCACCAGGCGAATCTCAGGTGCTTCGTGGGGTGGAAGCCGGCCCGGGACACCGCGAGCGCGGTCTCCAGGACGGCCGCCGAACCGGAGCCGTTGTCGTTGATGCCCGCGCCCGCCGTGACGCTGTCGAGGTGCGAGCCGGACATGACGACCTGGTTGGTGTCGCCGCCCGGCCAGTCGGCGATCAGGTTGTAGCCGGTGCGGCCGGAGGACGTGAACTGCTGGGTCGTCGTGGTGAATCCGGCGGCGTCCAGCTTGGCCTTCACATAGTCGAGCGAGGCCTTGTAACCGGTCCGGCCGTGCGCCCGGTTGCCGCCGTTGGCGGTGGCGATGGACTGGAGCTGGGCCAGGTGCGCCTTCACGTTGGCCACCGGGATGTCGGGGGCCGCGGCCACCGCGGGCTGTTCCGCGGGGGCCGCGCCGGCTATGGATCCGCCGGCCAGGAGGGAGACGGTGGCGACGACGGCGGTGGCCGTGACGCGTCCGGGAACCGAGAGCTTCATGTGGGGGGCTCCGAATTCCGTGGGAATCCCTGGAGTCACAGGGATTCCACAGTGAATGGGTGCCTGGATGGTGAAGCTGCGGTTGACTTACCGTCAAGGGCGGAATCCGGTCAGGGGAGTTCGTATACCGGACCGACGGCGATCAGTGGACGCAGAATTCGTTCCCTTCCGGGTCCGTCATGACCACCCACGCTCCCGACGGTTCGCTGACCTCGCTCAGCACGCTCGCCCCCAGGGCCGTCAGCCGCTCCACCTCGGCGGGGCGCAGGCCCTCCCCGGGATGCAGGTCGAGATGGAGCCGGTTCTTGACGGTCTTCGGCTCCGGTACGCGCTGGAAGAGCAGCCGCCGCCCCAGACCGGTGCCGCTGTCCTTGTCGTACGGGTCGTCGGGGTGGCGTACGGCGACCAGGTCCCGGAAGGCCAGCCTGGCGTGCCACTCGACGGTGGCCTCGCGCGGCAGCGCGCCGAGCTCCAGCAGCCGCTGGATCAGGGCGTCGTTGTCCTCGGTCTCGTAGTGCAGGGCGGCGGCCCAGAAGTCGGCCTGGGCGTGCGGGTCGGCGGCGTCGATCACGACTTTCCAGTGCACGGGTGTCATACCGTCACTTATAGCGGTGACCACTGACAGCGAGCCCTCTCACACGTCCGGGCCACCCGTCGGACGCAGTCCGTTCGCCCGCCTCTCCCGCCGCGGTCTACGGCCTGGCGGCGGGGGAGTCCAGCGCCTCCGGACCCGTGGCTGGGGCCTCCGCCTTCCGCGGGCCACCGACCGTGCCCGCGGCCATGGGGGTGCCGGGGGTGCCGGACCTCGTGAGCTGCCTCCTGGCCGTTCGCGCGGTGCGCAGGGCGTCCCAGGTGAGCAGTGTCAGCGCCAGCCAGACCAGCGCGAATCCGGCCCAGCGCTCGGGCGGCATGGCCTCGTGGAAGTAGAAGATGCCGAGCAGGAACTGGAAGACCGGGGCCAGGTACTGCAACAGCCCCAGCGTGGACAACGGCACCCGGATCGCCGCGGCGCCGAAGCAGACCAGCGGGAGCGCGGTGACGATGCCGGTGGAGGCGAGCAGGACGGCGTGCCCCGGGCCCTCGGAGGCGAAGCTGAGGTCCCCGCGGCCGCTCAGCCACAGCAGGTAGCCGAGCGCGGGCAGGAACTGGATCGCGGTCTCGGCGGCCAGCGACTCCACGCCCCCGAGGTTCACCTTCTTCTTGACCAGGCCGTACGTGGCGAAGGAGAAGGCGAGCGTGAGGGAGATCCACGGCGGCCGCCCGTACCCGACGGTGAGGACGAGCACCGCGGCGGCGCCGATCCCGACCGCCAGCCACTGCACCCGCCGCAGCCGCTCCTTGAGCAGCAGCACGCCCATCGCGATGGTGACGAGCGGATTGATGAAGTACCCGAGGGAGGCCTCCACCACGTGGCCACTGTTGACGGCCCAGATGTAGACGCCCCAGTTCACGGTGATGACGGCGGCGGCCACGGTGACGAGCGCCAGCCTGCGCGGTTGCCGCAGCAGCTCACCGGCCCAGGCCCAGCGCCGTACGACGACGAGCGCGACGGCCACGAAGACGAGCGACCACACCATCCGGTGGGCGAGGATCTCCGCGGCTCCGGCGGGCTTGAGCAGCGGCCAGAACAGGGGCACGAGCCCCCACATCCCGTACGCGGCGAAGCCGTTCAGCAGACCTATGTGCCGCTCGCCCCTCGACTTCACGGACTCTCCTCCTCGCGCTGTCCCTCGCCCGCACGAAGGTAACGCCGGACACCCCCGCCTGTCATGCCCGTATCGCCATACGGTCATGACAGGCGGGGGCGGGGGTCAGCCCTTGAGCGCGGCCTCGATCGACGCGGCGACCGGGGTGGCCGGACGGCCGATCAGCCGGGACAGGTCGCCGGAGGTGACGATCAGCTCGCCCTTCTCGATGGAGGCGTCGACGCCGGCCAGGATCTCGGCGAAGGGGGCGGGCACCCCGGCGCCGGTCAGGATGCCGGTGAAGACCTCGACGGGGACGGCCTTGTAGGCGATCTCCTTGCCGGTCTGCTTGCTGAGCTCGGCCGCGTACTCGGCGAAGCCCCAGGGCTCGTCGCCGCCGAGCTCGTACGTCGAGTTCTCGTGCCCCTCGCCGGTCAGTACGGCGACCGCGGCGGCCGCGTAGTCGGCGCGCGAGGCGGTGGAGATGCGGCCCTCACCGGCTGCCTGCACGACGGCGCCGTGCTCCAGGGCGGGGGCGAGGTTCTCGGTGTAGTTCTCGTTGTACCAGCCGTTGCGCAGCAGCGAGTAGGGCAGACCGGAGGCGAGCAGGGCCTTCTCGGTGGCCCGGTGGTCGTCGGCGAGCGCGGCGGTCAGGGTGCCGGGGGCGCTGGTGTACGCGAGGAGCGCCACGCCCGCGGCCTTGGCGGCGTCGATGACGACCTGGTGCTGGGCGGGGCGGCCCTTGTCGAACTCGTTGCCGGAGATCAGCAGCACCTTGTCGCCGGCCGCGAAGACGCTGTCGAAGGTCTCGGGGCGGTTGTAGTCGGCGACGGCTATCTTCACGCCCTTCGCCGCGAGGTCGGCGGCCTTCTCCGGGGTGCGGACGACGGCGGTGACCTGCTCGGCGGGAACCTTCTCGAGCAGCTGCTCGACGACGAGACGGCCGAGGTGTCCGGTGGCTCCGGTGACGACGATGCTCATGATGTGGGATCTCCTTGTGGGGTGCGTTGGCACTAACCATAGGGGATGCGCTAACTCTGCGAAAGTACCCACTTTGAAGTAAGGTACTGGCATGACGGTAAGTAGGGACTCGATCCTGGCGGAGGCGGCGCGGGCCACGGGCGAGGAGCTGTGCCCCCACCGCCTGGTCCTGGAACACGTCACGAGCCGCTGGGGTGTCCTGGTCCTGCTTCACCTCCTGGACCGCCCCCACCGCTTCAGCGAACTGCGCCGCGCGATCGGCCGGGTGAGCGAGAAGATGCTGACCCAGACCCTGCAGACCCTGGAACGCGACGGCCTGGTTCACCGCGACGCCAAGCCGGTGATTCCACCCCGGGTGGACTATTCGCTGACGGATCTGGGCCGGGAGGCCGCCGAGCAGGTGCGGGGTCTGGCGGAGTGGACGACGCGGCGGATGGGGGCGGTGCAGAAGGCGCGAGAGGGGTACGACGCGCGGAAGAGGGGTTCTGAGCAGGGCTGATGGCCCACTGATGGCCCTTGGTCGGCTCCCTTGAAGGCATGTGCACGGCGCCAGGGGGCACACATAGGTCAGGGCGTTGGCCGACATGCGAGACACGTCCACCCATGCGCCCCCTCTCCGCCTCCCGCGCCGCCTTGAGTCGACGGGCACGCTGGATGCGGAGTGCCACGCCCACCGTGCACGGACCCGCCACGCCACTTTCCGGCGCACGGTCACCGGATCCAGGGGGATGCCTTGACATGGCCACACAGACTCCGGCCGTCCGCCGCAGCAGGATCGGTTCTGCTGTCGCTTCGGGACGCGGCCTGATGCGAGCCTTCTTCTCCCGGGGCGCCCGGCGCCGACGCCAGGAGGACGTCTTGCTGGAACTGCTCGGTCAGCTCAGGCTGATGACGGAGGAGATCCACCGGGCGAACCTGATCCAGCAGTACCGGCTCACCCTGAAGCAGATGGACCGGGCCATCGATGATCCGTCCCTGGCGGACGCGGGGAGCACGCTGACGGGCCTTTCCGAAGTCAAACGGCGTCAAATGATCTTCGCCAACCGGGAGTACGGAAGCCTTCTGATGGCTCATCAGATCGGCATGTACACCTGGGACGAACTCGTGGGGCATCTGCGGGTGCTGTGCCGCAACAAACTGTTCGCCGAGTACTGGGACCGCACCGTCGAGCACCGCAGGTCCCTGCCCGCGGAGTCGACGGAGGCGCGGGTCGGTGAGGTCGTCGACATGATGATCGAGGAGCTCGCGGATGATCCGCAACAGTGGTGGGTGGTGGGTCCGGATCCAGGCGGTCGCGCCTCCTGAGCGGCCTCGGTGACTGTCGACTTGTCGGCGGGATCACGTGGCCGACTTAAGGACGAGGACACAGGGCGACATGGTTACAGCAAGTTACGAGATTCGGGCAGTCGTGTGGCAATCTGTGACGGTCGGCCGTATGTGGTGTGACGCCGCCGCGACGCGGAAGGGCTCTCTCGCGCGCGCGTCGGCACTTCAGATCCAGTGGCCTTCTCCGCTGCGTGCTGATCCCTGTGCTGTCTCTCGGCGGGCTTGGGTGTGCCGCCTCCGTCGACATGCCCGGGCAGCCGGGGGCGCGAGGGGACGTACAGAGGGAGCCCGCAGGTGTCAGTGCGCATCGTTCGCCGTCTCGGAGACCCACCCAAGCTGCGAGGCAGTGGGACGATGGAAACCTGCCCTGACCTCTTCGAGCTGAGTGACGGAAGTTTCGCGGTCATCGGTACCGACCGCACCGAAGAGCTGGACTCACTGCTCCCGGCCGACGCCGCACGGGCCGACTACGAGCGCATTGTTGTGATCACCCGGGACACCCTGCTTCGCGCCAAGCGGGACATCCCCGACGCGTGACGTGGAAGGGCCCGGAAGCCGCGTCGGCTCCGGGCCCTCCGCATGCCGCTTGGCGGTCAGCCGACGACCGTCCAGGTGTCCCCGCCCGCCAGCAACGCCCCCAGATCCCCCTTGCCGTTCTGTTCGATCGCCGTGTCCAGCTGGTCCGACATCTGGGTGTCGTACACCGGTCGGTCCACCGAGCGGAACACGCCGATCGGGGTGTGGTGGAGCGTGTCCGGGTCGGCCAGGCGGGACAACGCGAAGGCGGTCGTCGGGGACGCCGCGTGCGCGTCGTGGACCAGGATCTGCGACTCGTTCGACGGAGTCACCGGCACCACCTTCAGGTCACCGGTCGCCGGGTCGCGGACCACGCCCTTGGACAGCTCGGCGCCGAAACGGATCGGCTGTCCGTGCTCCAGCCGGATCACCGCCTCCTCCGCCTGCTGCTTGTCCTTGAGCGCCTCGAAGGCGCCGTCGTTGAAGATGTTGCAGTTCTGGTAGATCTCGATCAGGGCCGTACCCGGATGGGCCGCCGCCTCCCGCAGCACCGACGTCAGGTGCTTGCGGTCCGAGTCCACCGTCCGGGCCACGAAGGACGCCTCCGCCCCGATGGCGAGGGACACCGGGTTGAACGGCGCGTCCAGCGACCCCATCGGCGTCGACTTCGTGATCTTGCCGACCTCGGAGGTGGGGGAGTACTGCCCCTTCGTGAGGCCGTAGATCCGGTTGTTGAACAGCAGGATCTTCAGGTTCACGTTCCGGCGCAGGGCGTGGATCAGGTGGTTCCCGCCGATCGACAGCGCGTCACCGTCACCGGTGACGACCCACACCGACAGGTCCCGCCGCGACGCCGCCAGCCCCGTCGCGATCGCCGGCGCCCGCCCGTGGATGGAGTGCATGCCGTACGTGTTCATGTAGTACGGGAAACGGGACGAGCAGCCGATGCCCGAGACGAAGACGATGTTCTCCTTGGCCAGCCCCAGCTCCGGCATGAACCCCTGGACCGCCGCGAGGATCGCGTAGTCACCGCAGCCGGGGCACCAGCGGACTTCCTGGTCGCTCTTGAAGTCCTTCATCGACTGGCGGGCCTCGGCCTTGGGGACGAGCTGGAGCGCCTCGATCGTGCCCGTGCCTTCCGTGGACGTCTCAGCCATCGATGGCCTCCTTGAGAGCCGTGGCGAGCTGTTCGGCCTTGAACGGCATGCCGTTGACCTGGTTGTAGCTGTGCGCGTCTACCAGGTACTTCGCCCGGATCAGGGTCGCGAGCTGCCCGAGGTTCATCTCCGGGATGACGACCTTGTCGTACGCCTTCAGCACCGCGCCCAGGTTGCGCGGGAAGGGGTTGAGGTGGCGCAGATGCGCCTGCGCGATCGACTCCCCGGCCGTGCGCAGCCGTCGTACGGCGGCGGTGATGGGGCCGTACGTCGATCCCCAGCCCAGCACCAGCGTGCGCGCCCCGTGCGGATCGTCGACCTCCACCTCCGGTACGTCGATGCCGTCGATCTTGGCCTGGCGGGTCCGGACCATGAAGTCGTGGTTGGCGGGGGAGTAGGAGATGTTGCCCGTGCCGTCCTCCTTCTCGATGCCGCCGATGCGGTGTTCGAGACCGGGAGTGCCGGGCACGGCCCAGGGGCGGGCCAGGGTCTGCGGGTCGCGCTTGTAGGGCCAGAAGACCTCGGTGCCGTCGTCCAGGGTGTGGTTCGGGCCCTGGGCGAACTGCACGGTCAGGTCCGGGAGTTCGTCCAGCTCCGGGATCCGCCAGGGCTCGGAGCCGTTGGCCAGGTAGCCGTCGGAGAGCAGCATCACCGGGGTCCGGTAGGTCAGCGCGATCCGGGCCGCCTCCAGCGCCGCGTCGAAGCAGTCGGCCGGGGTGCAGGGGGCCACGATCGGCACCGGCGCCTCGCCGTTGCGCCCGTACATCGCCTGGAGCAGGTCGGCCTGCTCGGTCTTGGTCGGCAGACCGGTCGAGGGCCCGCCTCTCTGGATGTCGATGACGAGGAGCGGCAGCTCCAGCGAGACCGCGAGCCCGATGGTCTCCGACTTGAGGGCCACCCCCGGCCCCGAGGTCGTCGTCACCGCGAGCGAGCCGCCGAAGGCCGCGCCCAGGGCGGCGCCGATGCCGGCGATCTCGTCCTCGGCCTGGAAGGTCCGTACGCCGAAGTTCTTGTGCTTGCTCAGCTCGTGCAGGATGTCCGAGGCCGGGGTGATCGGGTACGAGCCGAGGAACAGCGGCAGGTCCGCCTGTCGGGACGCGGCGACCAGTCCGTAGGACAGGGCGAGGTTCCCGGAGATGTTGCGGTAGGTGCCGACCGGGAAGGCCTTGGTGGCCGGGGCGATCTCGTAGGAGACGGCGAAGTCCTCGGTCGTCTCGCCGAAGTTCCAGCCGGCCCGGTAGGCCGCCAGGTTCGCCTCGGCGATCTCCGGCTTCTTCGCGAACTTGGTCCGCAGGAACTTCTCGGTGCCCTCGGTGGGCCGGTGGTACATCCACGACAAGAGGCCGAGCGCGAACATGTTCTTGCTGCGCTCGGCCTCTTTGCGACTGAGGTCGAAATCCTTGAGGGCCTCGACGGTCAGCGTGGTCAGGGGGACCGGGTGAAGGCTGTACCCGTCGAGCGAGCCATCCTCCAGCGGCGAGGCCGCGTACCCCACTTTCTGCATCGCCCGTTTGGTGAACTCGTCCGTGTTGACGATGATCTCCGCACCGCGAGGCAGGTCGGCGATGTTCGCTTTCAGGGCCGCCGGGTTCATGGCCACGAGCACGTTCGGAGCGTCACCCGGCGTGAGGATGTCGTGGTCGGCGAAGTGGAGCTGGAAGGAGGAGACGCCCGGCAGGGTTCCGGCAGGGGCCCGGATCTCGGCGGGGAAGTTGGGAAGGGTGGACAGGTCGTTGCCGAAGGACGCCGTCTCCGAGGTGAAACGGTCCCCGGTGAGCTGCATCCCGTCGCCGGAGTCGCCCGCGAAACGAATGATCACCCGGTCGAGGCGGCGGACGTCCTTCACACCGGCCTCTTTGCGCTGCTCTCCCACGACGGCTTCGTCGGCCTGCTCCGCTGAGCTGCTGACCTGACTGGTCACTGAACTGGACCTCCCTCGAGGCGGCTGTTCGGGAGCGGCCTTCCCGCAGGCCTTCCCAGGATCAACCCTACGACCGCAGGGGTCGCCTTCCCTCGGCCATTCGCATGATGGACGTGGTTTTGAGACGTTATGAAGCCCTGACTTGTCACGATTTACTCGCCCCCGGCGCTTTCCTTGAAGACGCTCCCTGGTGTCCCGCGGTTCTCCCGTTTCCTGACACGGTGTCAGGCGCTCATGAGTTCAGATACGTGAGCACGGCCAGCACCCTGCGGTGGTCCCCGTCGCTCGGGGACAGTCCGAGTTTCAGGAAGATGTTGCTGACGTGCTTCTCCACGGCCCCGTCGCTGACCACCAGCTGCCGCGCGATCGCCGAGTTGGTCCGGCCCTCGGCCATCAGCCCCAGGACCTCCCGCTCCCGGGGGGTCAGATGGGCGAGCACGTCCTGCTTGCGGCTGCGTCCCAGCAGCTGAGCGACCACCTCGGGGTCGAGAGCGGTGCCGCCCTCGGCCACCCGTACCACCGCGTCCACGAACTCACGCACCTCCGCGACCCGGTCCTTGAGCAGGTATCCCACCCCGCGACTGGACCCGGCCAGCAGCTCGGTGGCGTACCGCTCCTCGACGTACTGCGACAGTACGAGTACCCCGAGTCCGGGATGTGCCTTGCGCAGTTGTACGGCGGCCCGCACGCCTTCGTCCGTGTGCGTCGGAGGCATCCGCACATCGGCGACCACGACGTCGGGCAGCTCGCCCTGGGCGTCCAGCTCGCCGATGGTCTTGATCAGTGCCTCCCCGTCGCCCACACCGGCCACGACGTCGTGCCCGCGGTCGGTCAGCAACCGGGTCAGGCCCTCCCTCAGCAGCACTGAATCCTCGGCGATGACCACCCGCACCCTGTCCTCCACGACTCTCGGCCCCCCAGCCCACTGCCTGCCCGTCCACCGGACAAGTCCAGCATTCCAGCATTCGGATGCGGAGGGGCGCGGGCAACGGGATTAAGGGGCCGCGGATACGAACACGGGGGCGAGAAA
>NZ_RSAJ01000295.1 GCF_003933965.1 Streptomyces sp. RP5T | reverse complement strand
GACTGGCACCACCTGCGCGTCGACCGCACCGACGGCGTCGCCACGGTCACCCTCGCCCGCCCCGACAGGCTCAACGCCCTCACCTTCGGTGCCTACGCCGACCTGCGCGACCTGCTCGCCGAACTGTCCCGCGAGCGGTCCGTGCGGGCCCTGGTCCTGGCCGGCGAGGGCCGCGGCTTCTGCTCCGGCGGCGACGTCGACGAGATCATCGGCGCCACCCTCGCCATGGACACCGCCCAGCTCCTCGACTTCAACCGGATGACCGGCCAGGTGGTGAGGGCCGTACGGGAGTGTCCGTTCCCGGTGATCGCGGCCGTGCACGGGGTGGCGGCGGGCGCGGGCGCGGTCCTCGCCCTGGCGGCCGACTTCCGGGTGGCCGACCCCTCGGCCCGCTTCGCCTTCCTGTTCACCCGGGTCGGCCTGTCCGGCGGCGACATGGGCGCGGCCTATCTGCTGCCCCGCGTGGTCGGCCTCGGCCACGCCACCCGCCTCCTCATGCTCGGCGAACCGGTCCGCGCCGCCGAGGCCGAGCGCATCGGCCTGATCAGCGAACTGACCGGCGAGGGCGGCGCGGACGAGGCCGCACAGGCCCTGGCCCGGCGCCTGGCCGAGGGGCCCGCCCTCGCCCACGCCCAGACGAAGGCGCTGCTGACGGCGGAGCTGGACATGCCGCTGGCGGCCTCGGTGGAACTGGACGCCTCGACCCAGGCCCTGCTGATGAACGGCGAGGACTACCGGGAGTTCCACGCCGCCTTCACCGAGAAGAGGCCGCCGAAGTGGAGCGGACGGTGAACCCCCTCCGGGTGGCCGTCATCGGCGGCGGGCCGGGCGGACTCCACGCGGCGGCCCTGCTGAAGCGTCTCGACCCGGCCCGTGAGATCACCGTCTGGGAACGCAACGCCCCCGACGACACCTTCGGCTTCGGCGTGGTCCTCTCCGACGAGACCCTCGGCGGCATCGAGCACGCGGACCCGGTCGTCTTCGCGGCGATGCAGTCCGACTTCGTCCGCTGGGACGACATCGACATCGTGCACCGGGGCGTACGCCACACCTCCGGGGGCCACGGCTTCGCCGCCCTCGGGCGCAGAAGACTCCTGGAGATCCTGCACGACCGCTGCCGCGCCCTCGGCGTCGACCTCCGCTTCCGTACCGAGGCCCCGGTCGGTCTCGCAGAGACGCACGACCTCGTCATCGCCGCCGACGGAGTCAACAGCACCACACGCGGGACCCACGCCCATGTGTTCCGACCCCATGTGACCCCGCACCACTGCCGCTACATCTGGCTGGCCGCCGACTTCCCCTTCGAGGCCTTCCGGTTCGAGATCGCCGAGACCGAACACGGCGTGATGCAACTCCACGGCTACCCCTACGCCCCCGACGCCTCCACCGTGATCATCGAGATGCGCGAGGAGGTCTGGCGGGCCGCCGGCTTCGACGAGGTGCCCGCGCGGGAGTCGACGGAGAGCTGCGCCAAGATCTTCGCGGACGCCCTGCGCGGCCGCCCCCTGCGCTCCAACAACTCCGCCTGGACCACCTTCCGCACCGTGGTCAACGAACGCTGGTCGCACGGCAGCACCGTGCTGCTCGGCGACGCGGCCCACACCGCCCACTTCTCCATCGGCTCCGGCACCAAGCTCGCCGTGGAGGACGCCCTCGCCCTCGCCGCCTGCCTTGAGGAACACCCCTCGCTGGAAAGGGCGTTGGCGGCCTACGAGGCGGAGCGCAAACCCGTCGTCGCCTCCACCCAGCGCGCCGCCCGCGCCAGCCTGGAGTGGTTCGAGAACCTCGGACTCCACCTCGACCAGCCGCCCCGCCAGTTCGCCTTCAACCTGCTCACCCGCAGCCGCCGGGTCACCCACGACAACCTCCGCCTGCGGGACGCCCGCTTCACCGACTCGGTGGAGCGCGAGTTCGGCTGCCCGCCGGGCACGCCCCCGATGTTCACCCCGTTCCGGATGCGGGGGCTGACCCTGCGCAACCGGGTCGTGGTGTCGCCGATGGACATGTACTCCGCCACCGACGGCGTCCCCGGTGACTTCCACCTGGTCCACCTGGGCGCCCGGGCCCTCGGTGGCGCCGGGCTGGTGATGACCGAGATGGTGTGCGTCTCGCCCGAGGGCCGGATCACGCCCGGCTGCACCGGCCTCTGGAACGGCAGGCAGACCGAGGCCTGGAAGCGGATCACGAACTTCGTGCACGAGCGGTCACCGGGCACGGCGATCGGCGTGCAGCTCGGCCACAGCGGCCGCAAGGGCTCGACCAGGCTCATGTGGGAGGGCATCGACGAGCCGCTGCCCGAGGGCAACTGGCCGGTCGTAGCGCCGTCCCCGCTCCCCTACAAGCCCTCCAGCCAGACCCCCCGCGAACTCAGCCGCGCCCAACTGACCGACATCCGGCTCCAGTTCACGCAGGCCGCCTGGCGGGCCGCCCGCGCCGGCTTCGACCTGCTGGAACTGCACTGCGCCCACGGCTATCTGCTCTCCGGTTTCCTCTCCCCGCTCACCAACCGGCGTACGGACGCCTACGGCGGCTCGCTCGCCAGGCGTCTGCGCTTCCCGCTCGAAGTCTTCGCCGCGGTCAGGGAGGTATGGCCGCAGGAACGGCCCATGACCGTCCGCGTCTCCGCCACCGACTGGGCCGAGGGCGGCAACACGGCCGAGGACGCCGTCGGGATCGCCCGCGCCTTCGCCGCGCACGGGGCCGACGCGATCGACGTGTCGACCGGACAGGTCGTGGCCGAGGAGCAACCGGAGTACGGGCGCTCGTACCAGACGCCGTACGCCGACCGGATCCGTCATGAGACCGGCGTCCCGGTGATCGCGGTCGGCGCCATCTCCTCCTGGGACGACGTCAACTCACTGATCCTGGCCGGGCGTACGGACCTGTGCGCACTGGCCCGACCGCACCTCTACGACCCCCACTGGACCCTGCACGCGGCCGCCGAGCAGGGGTACGACGGTCCTGGCGTCGTCTGGCCCGACCCGTACCGCGCGGGCAGCCGGCGGCCGCAGACCGGACGCACGGACGCCCCCAAGCCCCGTCTCACACTCGGGACGTGAGGGCGCCCGCCCGGCACGGGGGAGCGACCGGAGCCCTCACACCAGGCCCTGTTCCGCCAGCACCGCGTACACGCGGTCGGCCGACTCCCGGGGCGTCTGGTCCTGCGTCCTGAGGACCAGCGCCGGGTCCCTCGGCGGCTCGTACGGGTCGTCCACCCCGGTCAGCCCGGTGAGCCGGCCCGCGGCCTGCCGGGCGTAGAGCCCCTTCACGTCCCGTTCCGCACACACCTCGACCGGCGTCGCCACATGCACCTCGACGTACGGCGTTCCGCTCGCCCTGTGCCGCTCGCGCACCGCCTCGCGGCCGTCGGCGTACGGGGCGATCACCGGGACGACGGACAGGACGCCGTTGCGCGCGAGGACCTCGGAGACCAGGCCGATGCGCTGGACGTTGGTGTTGCGGTCCGCGCGGGAGAAGCCGAGACCGGCGGTGAGGAAGCGGCGTATCTCGTCGCCGTCCAGGACCTCCACGCGACGTCCCTCCGCCCTCAGCCGGTCGCACAGCAGACGGGCGACGGTCGTCTTGCCCGCGCTCGGCAGTCCCGTCAGCCAGACGGTGGCTCCCCGGGCCCGTGCCGTGGTGGTCATGCGCAACGGTCCTCTTCTCTCTCGCGACGACCCGGGGGACGCTAGGCGAGAAACTTGAGAAGAGGCGCAAAGGATCCTGAGGGTTGTCTGAGGGGCGCGAGATGTGTCCGGTGTCACAGACCGGCGAACGCGGCCCCCGCGTCCCGCAGCCGCTCGTGCAGCCCCCGGAAGACGGCCGCCGCCCGCTCGCCCGGCCAGTCCTCCGGGAGCAGCCGGGCGGGCAGGCCGGGATCGGCGTAGGGGAGATGGCGCCAGGAGTCCAGGGCCAGCAGGTAGTCGCGGTACGCCTCCTCGGGCGGTGTGTCGGCCCGGTCCTCCCACTCGCGCAGTACGCGCGCGTGGCGGTCGAGGAACGCCTCGTGCGCCTTGGCGATCGCGGCCAGGTCCCACCAGCGGGCGACCGCCTCGACGGTGGCCGCGAAGCCGAGGTGCTCGCCGCGGAAGAAGTCCACGTACGGCTCCAGCCGCAGCCGCTGGAGCGTGTGCCGGGCCTCCTCGTACAGCCGCGCCGGGGCGATCCACACCCCGGGGGCCGCCGTGCCGAAACCGAGTCCGGACAGGCGTGAGCGCAGCACGTGCCGCTTCTGCCGCTCCGACTCGGGCACCGAGAACACCGCGAGCACCCAGCCCTCGTCCTCGGGCGGGGTCGCCGCGTAGATGCGCCGGTCGCCGTCGTCGAGGAGCTGGCGGGCGTCCGGCGACAGTGCGTAGCCGGCGGCGCCCTGGTCCGTGCGGGCCGGGAGCAGCAGGCCGCGCCGCTTGAGGCGGGACACCGAGGACCGCACGGAGGGGGCGTCCACGCCGACCGCGGCCAGCAGCCGGATCAGCTCGGCGACGGGCACGGGGCCCGGCACGAAGCGGCCGTAGGCTCCGTAGAGCGTGACGATGAGAGACCGTGGTGCATGCTGGTCGGACACGTTGATCATCTTAGGTCGTGTGGATCACTGCTGGTCACCATCGGTGCGCAGCCTGAACCGCTGGAGTTTGCCGGTCGCCGTGCGCGGCAGCGCGTCCAGGAAGACGATCTCCCGCGGGCACTTGTACGGCGCCAGCTCGCCCTTGACGAAGGCGCGCAGTGCCTCCGCGTCACGCTCGGCGCCCTCCTTGAGGACGGCGAAGGCGACGACGATCTGGCCGCGCGCCTCGTCGGGCCTGCCCACCACCGCCGCCTCCACCACGTCCGGGTGGCGCAGCAGGGCGTCCTCGACCTCCGGTCCGGCGATGTTGTACCCGGCCGAGATGATCATGTCGTCCGCGCGGGCCACATAGCGGAAGTACCCGTCGCTCTCGCGGATGTATGTGTCGCCGGTGATGTTCCAGCCGTCCCGCACGTAGTCGCGCTGGCGGGGGTCGGCGAGGTAGCGGCAGCCGACGGGGCCGCGCACGGCGAGCAGCCCGGGCTCGCCGTCGGGCCGCTCGTGCCCCCTCTCGTCGACCACGCGCGCCTGCCACCCGGGTACCGGCACCCCGGTCGTCCCGGGCCGGATCTGCTCGTCGGCCGCGGAGATGAAGATGTGCAGCAGCTCGGTGGCGCCGATGCCGTTGACGATCCCCAGCCCGGTCCGCTCCCGCCAGGCCCGCCAGGTGGCCGCGGGCAGGTTCTCCCCGGCGGAGACACAGCGGCGCAGCGACGAGACGTCGTACGCGTCGAGCTCGTCCAGCATCGCGCGGTAGGCGGTGGGGGCGGTGAACAGGACCGAGACGCGATGCTCGGCGACGGCCGGCAGCAACTGCCGGGGGTGGGCCTGTTCGAGGAGGAGGGAACTGGCGCCCGCGCGCATCGGGAAGATCACCAGGCCGCCGAGACCGAAGGTGAAACCGAGCGGGGGACTGCCGGTGAACACGTCGTCCACATGGGGTCGCAGCACATGCTTCGAGAAGGTGTCCGCTATCGCGAGCACATCCCGGTGGAAGTGCATACAGCCCTTGGGGCGCCCGGTGGTCCCGGAGGTGAAGGCGATCAGCGCGACGTCGTCGGCCGCGGTCGGCACGGCGGAGTACGGCGTCCCGGGCGCCTCGCGGTTCAGGAGGTCGTCGGGGGCGTCACCGCCGTACGTCGTGATCCTGAGTCCCGGTATCTCCGCCTTGGCGAGATCGTCCACGGCGCGTATGTCGCACAGGGCGTGCTCGATGCGGGCGATCTCGCACATCGTGGCCAGCTCGTGCGGGCGCTGCTGGGCCAGCACCGTCACGGCGACGGCGCCCGCCTTCAGCACCGCCAGCCAGCAGGCCGCCAGCCAGGGCGTGGTCGGGCCGCGCAGCAGCACCCGGTTGCCGGGCACGACCCCGAGGTCACCGGTGAGGAGATGAGCGAGCCGGTCGACGCGGGCGCGCAGTGTGCCGTACGTCCATGGGGGCCCGCCCGGGGTGTGGAAGACCGGGCGGTCGTCGGGCGGGCCCGTCAGCAGCTCGGCGGCGCAGTTCAGCCGATCGGGGTACCGCAACTCCGGCAGGTCGAAGCGGAGCTCCGGCCACTGGCCGGGGGGCGGGAGGTGGTCGCGCGCGAAGGTGTCGACGTGGGCCGAGGCGTTCATGGCGGGTCGCCCCCTTGCCTTCTGGGCCGTGTGGGCCGCCTGGTGGGCGTCGATGGTGGGCTCGCACAAGGAGCGTATCGTGTTGGTGACGACAGTCAACGGCACGCGATACTGTCGTAGGGCCCTGGCGACGAGAAGGGACCGGCGATGCCCGCATTCTCGCTCGAACCGTCACAGACCGCCCGCTGCGCGGAGCTGCGCACCCTCGCCGCCGAACGGCTGCGCCCGCTCGCGGAGAAGGGCGAGCCCGGTCGGGTGAACCGGCCGCTGGTCGCCGAACTCGGCCGACTGGGCCTGCTGGAGCGGCTGTTCACCTCCGGTGCCCTCGATCTCTGCCTGATGCGGGAGTCCCTCGCCCACGCCTGTACGGAGGCGGAGACCGCCCTCGCCCTCCAGGGGCTCGGCGCCCACCCCGTCCACGCCCACGGCACCCCGGCCCAGCGGGACCGCTGGCTGCCGGCGGTCGGCGAGGGCAGCGCGGTGGCCGCGTTCGCGCTGAGCGAGCCGGGGGCCGGGTCGGACGCGGCGGCCCTGTCACTGTCCGCCGAGCCCGACGGCCCCTCCCGCTGGCGGCTCACCGGGGAGAAGTGCTGGATCTCCAACGCGCCCGAGGCCGACTTCTACACCGTGTTCGCCCGGACCACCCCCGGCGCCGGGGCCCGCGGGGTGACCGCGTTCCTCGTGCCCGCCGACCGCCCCGGCCTCACCGGCACCGCCCTCGACATGCTCTCCCCGCACCCCATCGGCGCCCTCGCCCTCGACGCCGTGCCGGTGGGCGCCGACGACGTCCTCGGCGAGGTCGACCGCGGCTTCCGGGTCGCCATGGGAACCCTGAACCTCTTCCGGCCCAGCGTCGGCGCCTTCGCGCTCGGCATGGCCCAGGCGGCACTGGACGCGACCCTCGCCCACACCTCCCGGCGGGACGCGTTCGGCGGCAAGCTGCGCGACCTGCAGAGCGTGGCCCACACGGTCGCCGAGATGGCCCTGCGCACGGACGCGGCCCGCCTCATGGTGTACGCGGCCGCGACGGCGTACGACGAAGGCGCCCCGGACGTGCCCAAGCGGGCGGCGATGGCGAAGCTGCTCGCCACCGAGACCGCCCAGTACGTCGTCGACACCGCGGTCCAGCTGCACGGCGCGCGCGCCCTGCAACGCGGCCATCTGCTGGAGCACCTGTACCGGGAGGTGCGCGCCCCGCGCATCTACGAAGGCGCGAGCGAGGTCCAGCGGGGCATCATCGCCAAGGAGTTGTACGCCGATCTGGAGGTGTCGTGAGCGCCGAGCGCATCAACCCGCCCGAACTGTCCCCGCCCACCGGCTTCTCGCACGCGGTGGTCGCCACCGGCTCACGTGTGGTCTTCCTGGCGGGGCAGACGGCCCTGGACGCCGACGGCAAGGTGGTGGGCGACTCCCTGCCGGAGCAGTTCGAGAAGGCGCTCACCAATCTCCTCACCGCGCTCGCTGCCGCCGGCGGTACCCCGTCCGACCTCGCGCGGGTCACCGTCTACGCCACCGACATCGCCGCGTACCGAGCCCATGCCCGTGAACTGGGGTGTATCTGGCGGGAGTTGGCGGGCCGCGACTATCCCGCGATGGCCGTGGTCGAGGTCGTCCGGCTGTGGGACGACCAGGCTGCGGTGGAACTCGACGGCTTCGCGGTGCTGCCCTAGCGTCCCGGCCCGCCCGGGAGCGGCCCGGGGAGTGCCGCGGCGCGCGGAGGTGATCAGGCGGCGACGGCCAGCCGGTCGGCCGGTACCCGGCGCGGTGCGACGACGCGGCCGTCGGGCAGCAGCTCGCCGGTGTCGTCGAAGACGATCGCGCCGTTGCACAGCAGGTTCCAGCCCTGCTCGGGGTGGCCGGCGACGATGTGCGGGCCGGCGCTGTCGGACGAAGCGCACGAGGACCGGTGAGAACACATGGCGCACCTCCACATTGGGCGGACCGTCCCTATGGGGTCCGTATCCGTATGGACAGACCATGCTCCTGTCGCCAACTCATCGGAACGGCCCGACATGAAGCGTGACAACACGCGGACAACTCTCGGACGGTTCCACGACGCTCGGTGCGGACTCGCCACCGAAGGAGTGACGATCACGGCTGTCCGGGTGTCTTCCCGGTAGCAGTGGAGGCCCTCGCTCCACTCATCCGGGAGGTACCCGTCATGCCTGTTCGCCCCGCTCTCGTCGCCCTTGCCGGCGCCGCGCTGCTCCTGTTGACCGCCCCCGCGCCGCCCGCGAGCGCCGACTCCTACGAGACGGTCACCGTCGACCCGGTCGGCCGCGTCGCCGGGGACGGCACCGTGACCCTGTCCGGCACCTACCGCTGTACCGGCGGTACTGGCCCGGTGTTCGTGAGCTCCTCCGTCACCGGGCGCTCCTCGTCGGTCCGGCACGGCATCGGGGGGACCCGCGCGGTGTGCGACGGCGTCGAGCACCGCTGGACGAACACGGGCAAGCCCACCTCGGAGACGCTGGAACCGGGTGCGGCCCACGTCGAGGCCACCCTCATGGAACTCAGCCTCCAGGGCGGCCTGCCGCTGCCCCGCTTCCACGCGGTCGGACAGCGGGACATCACGCTGACACAGGGCTGAGCGCGGCCCGCGTCCGTGCCGGTGGCCGCCGCCCGCGAACTGGCGGTCACCGCACGAGTGCGATCTCCGGGGGCCATCGCACAGCCTCAGCCAACAGCAGTGCGGGGCCCAGGTGTTGAGGGCACACGACCAGCGGCGGCCGGGCGTGACAGGCGATCTCGAAGCGGGCGCGGGCCCCGCACTCCTCCCCGTCCCGCGGACCGGAGTGCCGGCTCGCGCACCGCAGTGCGGGCGGGGTGTGGGCGGCGCTCACCGCACGTCCGCCGCTTCGGGGGCGTGGTCGAGGATCGTCAGCATCGTGGTCTCCACCCGTTCAGGCTAGGAACGGGAGAGGGCGGCAGCCTGTTCAGTCCGCCGTTCGGGTGAGCTCGACGCCCTGGGCCGGCCCGCCCTCAGACCGGGTACGCGTGCGTCTGCGCCGCCTTGACCGCCGCCCAGACCTCCGCGCCCGGATGCAGGTCCAGCTCGGCCGCGGCCACCGTCGTGAGGTCCGCCGCGAGGGGCAGCTCACCCGTCAGGTCGGCGCGGATCTGGTCGCCGTGGGACTCCAGGCCGGCCACCTCGCACCGCCACAGGTTGCGGGCGCTCGTGCCGGCCGGGGGTTCGCGGTAGAGGGTCACGGCGCTCGGCGGGAACGCGACGAAGACGGGACCCCTCAGGTCTTCCGTGCTCGTGAGCGCGGGCCCGGCATCGAGCCGGACCGTGTGGCCCTCGGCCTCGCCGCGGTAGAGGTTCAGGCCGACGAGCTGGGCGATGTAGTCGGTGCGCGGATGGCGGGCGATGTGGGACGGGACGCCCTCCTGGACGACCTCGCCGTGCTCGACGACCACGAGACGGTCGGCGAGGACCATCGCGTCCAGCGGGTCGTGCGTGACGAGTACGGCCACGGCCTCGAACTCGGCCAGGTGGCGGCGGAGTTGGGCACGGACCTCCAGGCGGGTGCGGGCGTCGAGCGCGGCCAGCGGCTCGTCGAGCAGGAGCAGCCGGGGGCGGGTGGCCAACGCGCGGGCGAGGGCGACGCGTTGGGCCTGGCCGCCGGACAACCTGCGCGGCTTGGAGCCCGCGTGGGCCGCGAGCCCCATACGGCCCAGCCACTCGGCGGCCCGTGCCCGCGCCTGAGCCCTGGTCGCGCCCTGGCAGCGGGGCCCGAAGGCGACGTTGTCGAGGGCGGTGAGGTGCGGGAAGAGCAGATAGTCCTGGAAGACGACACCGACCGGGCGGTGCTCCGGAGGCGTACGCTCCAACGCGGCGCCGTCCAGCCGCAGATGACCGTCGGTGAGCGGGGTGAGACCGGCGAGGGCGCGCAGGGCGGTGGACTTTCCGGCGCCGTTCGGGCCCAGCAGGGCGACGACCTCGCCGGGGGCGACGCTCAGGGACACGTCGAGGCGGAACGCGCCGCGGTCCACGACCAGGCGGGCGTCGAGACCGTCCAAGGCGACCCGCGTCCCAC
>NZ_RSAJ01000294.1 GCF_003933965.1 Streptomyces sp. RP5T | reverse complement strand
CCTGTACGCCGTGATCACGGCCCTGGTGCACCACGTCCTGCTGGCGAACGCGTCGAGCCCCTTCCTCCTCACGGGCGAGGCGGCGAACCCGACCGGCTGGCACGCGGTGACCGCCAACGTCATGCACACGGCGATCCCGGCGGCGGCACTGGCGGACTGGCTCCTGCTGACAGCCCCCGGCCGGCTGCACCTGCGCCAGGCGGCGACCTGGCTCCTGTACCCGTTGGCGTACCTGCTCTTCTCCTTCGCCCGCGGCGAGCTGATCCCCCCGGGCACGTCCGGCCGCTACCTGTACCCCTTCCTGGACGTCGACCTCCACGGCTACAAGAACGTCCTCGGCAACGCCCTGCTCCTCGGCCTCTCCTTCTACGTCCTCGCGATCCTCCTGGTCGCCCTCGACCACGCCCGCCCGAACCCCATCCGCCACCGCTCCAAAACCGGATTTCGTCTCCAGCCACCGGTGGGCTAAAGTAAACGACGTCGCCGCGACGAGCAGCGACGATCGGGGTGTAGCGCAGCTTGGCAGCGCGCTTCGTTCGGGACGAAGAGGTCGTGGGTTCAAATCCCGCCACCCCGACGCTGGTCAGAGGCCCATTCGCTTGATCGCGAATGGGCCTCTTTCATGCCCGGGGGCCAAACAGGGGGCCGAACGAATCCCGGTCAGGCCACCGCGTCGCCCTCTCCTTCCTCCTCCGTATCCTCCTCTTCCTGATCTTCGGCGAAGATGTCGTCCATCGCTTCGGCGCCCTCCGTGATGACCGGCCGGAGCTGCTTGCGGTAGACCGCCTCTGTCGTCGCCTGGCTGCTGTGACCGACCAAGAGCGCGACGCGTTCCGGCGGGATGCCAAGGTCGGAGAGCAGGGACACGAAGCTGTGCCGGAGCTCCCGCGGGGTCCACTCCGGCTTCAGCCCTTCGAGCTTCGACACCTCGAAGATCAGCCGGTGGCCGTTCATCTACGCGGGCACCATCCCGATGCCGGAGCAAACCCCCGGATCGGGTCGAACCCGTGCACCACTTCCCTGGACGCAACCTCCGCTCGGACCACAACCGCACTAGCTTCGGGGGCCGCTCGCCGGTTGAGCTCCCCGTGTGAACCAAGGCATTCGTTCGGATGCAGCTACGGCACGTCACTTCACGCTTGTCCCTCCTCGCGGTTTCAGTGATCCCGTCTTATCGGATGATCCGTGGCCGATCCCCGGCTGGCCGGGCAGCTTGCCGGCCATCGGCCCCCTTCGGGAGGTTCAGTGAAATCGTCAAGATGGTGGGCCGACGTCGTCTCCGCGGTCAGCCTGTCCGGTTTCCTCGTCATGGGCGCTTCAGTCTCGTCGTCCGCGAGCGCGGCCGACCACTACGGCAGGGCGGCAGCCGTTCGGCAGGCCCGGCCGGACACGTTGGCACCAGCGGCACCCTCACCGATCGGACCTCCTGCGCAGCCCGGCGACGGGCAAACCGGGCCCGGTGAGCCACGCCCGTGCAGGGGTCTGGTGCCCTACCCCATCCCCGCGGCCTACCGCTCTTACTACTTCTGCGGCGACTGGCGGCTCGGCCCCAGGCGGTTGCCGACCCGCGGGCCGGTGGGAGCCATCGTCAAGGGCTACGACCGGCTCGGCGGCCTCACCGCCGTGGAGTTCCTGGACCGCTGGTGGAATCCGGCCGCCGATTCGGGCCAGGGCGACTGGCGCTATCCGCCGGACGACGGCTTCGCGCACAACGCCCAGGGCACTGTCATCGCGGCGCCGTTGATGCTGCACGCGAACCAGAACCTGATGCTCGACCGCTTCGGCGCCGAGGCGGGCCGGTTCCTCGCCCCGGCAGGCACGACGTACGGGCTGAGGGCGCTCCCGCCGTCCAGCCTCAACACCATCGACCCTCGCTACCCCTACGACTACCACCTGTACCGGCTGGCCAAGGACGTCACCGTGTGCGCGGGCCCGCAGGCGCCGGCGTTCGAGCAACCGGGCACGGGCACCCAGTACGTGACATCGAGCTCGTTCTGCCCGAGCATCCCCCGCACCAGCGTGGCCGACCTGGTGAACAACGGCACCCTCGTACGGCTGAAGACCACGTATCCGTCCCGGTCGTGACCGTGTGACCCGTGGTGGGAGACTGGCTCCATGGACCGGTTCGAGCTGTGCCGCGCTCTTCGGTCGGCCGGCGTCCCGGAGGCGTACTACGAGATCCAGGACTGTCCCCACGGGCCTCACATGACCGATCGCTACTTCCTTGAGGAGCGCGGCGGCCTGTGGGCCGTGGGTGTCCATGAGCGCGGCACGCGCGAGGTGTGGGAACGGTTCACGGACGAGGACCAGGCATGCCGCTGGCTCCACGACCGCCTGACCGGCGAGGGGCCTCCGCCCGAACCGCCCACTCCCGAGGAGATGGATCAGCTCCTGCGCGACGGTGAAGGCATCCAACGGCGGGCCCGCGAGGCGCTGGACCAGGCCCTGACCGAGGCCCGAGGCCGGACCACGGAAGAGCCTCGCCCCGACGACGGTCGTACGCAACCCCCGCCAGCGGGATGACCCGGCGCCCGGCCTCGCCCCGGTGACGAAGTACTCGGGGGAGGCGGCCGAGGTGTTCACGGGTGCCGGCGCGCGAACAGTCGGACTTTCCCGGACCCGTCCACAGACGGGGTCTGGCCCAGCGCGAGGCCACCGATTCGCCCAGCGCCCTGCGGCGGTCGAGGGACGGCATACGTCTCCGTCCTCCCAGCGGGATCTACCGACGCCCCGTAGTGCACCTTGCAGCCACTGAGCGTCTGCGCCTGACCTCTTCCAAGGCCCGACAGTGAAGTATCAGTTCAGGGGCCTGATCCAGTTCATGGATCAGGCCCCTGAGTGGTTCCTGGAGACCGCTTGGGGGCGTCGGCCCAGGTGGTCAGTGGCGATGTTGGCGACTGTGTGTGCGCTCCTGCCAGCGGTCCGTGGCCCAGGTCTTCATGTTGAAGGCGGTCACCATCGCCCGCTCGGTTGCCGAGCCCCGATGCGGGAGCAGGCCGAGTTGGCGGGCCCACTCGGCGCCGTCGAAGGTGACGCGGTCGTGGCGGATCCGACCGGAGTCGATCTCCACGAAGTCGATGCCGCGAATGTCGAACTTGTGTCCGTTCGGCGAGAAACCCTGGAACGGCTTGCCGTCGAACGTGCCCCGGATCCGCCACTCGAGAGCCGCGTTTCGTTCGTCCCCCGTCACCCCCTCCGTGGTCATCGAGAAGTCCGGCAGGGCATCGCGCAGCTCCTCGAAGAACTCTCGGACCGCGACCCGGCCGCGCTGTTCCCCGAAGGGGAGGATCTCGAAGACGGCGTCGTCGTGGACCAGGTCGCCGAAGCGGTCCAGGTCGCCGGCGTCGAGGGCGTCCGCCGCGCTGCGGGCGACGTCTGCGGGCACGACGGGTGAACTGGGTGCACTCATGGTCTCCTCCTGGCGCTGCTCGCCGGAACCCGAGGTCTCTTCCAGCCTGACCCCGCCCCCGTGACGACGCCACCCCGCACGGCCGCCGAAGAGCCCCTTCACAGGGCCGAAGGTCCTTGATGAAGGGCCCGGGAGGAGTCGCTGCCCGGAGCCGCGGCGCTCATGATGGAGAAGGAGCCACCTGGCTCTCCCCGTGCGCACCCGCCGAACGTCGGCGTCCGCCCGGGGAGACGAGGAGGAAGTCATGAAGGTCGGAGTGCTGACCGGCGGCGGTGACTGCCCCGGACTCAACGCGGTGATCCGCAGCGTCGTCCGCAAGGGCGTCCAGGAGTACGGCTTCGAGTGCGTCGGCCTGCGCGACGGCTGGCTCGGTGCGCTCCAGGGCCGTGTGGTGCCGCTGACCATCGCCGACGTGCGGGGGATCCTGCCGCGCGGCGGGACCATCCTCGGTTCGTCGCGCACCAACCCGTTCAAGCACGAGGACGGGGTGCAGCGCATCCAGGACACCCTGAGCACGCACGGCATCGACGCGCTCGTCGTGATCGGCGGCGAGGACACTCTCGGTGCCGCCGCCGAGCTGAGCCGCCACGGCATCGACCTGGTCGGCGTACCGAAGACCATCGACAACGACGTGTCCGGCACCGACTGCACCTTCGGCTTCGACACCGCCGTCGGCATCGCGACCGAGGCCATCGACCGGCTGCACACCACCGCCGAGTCCCACATGCGCACCCTCGTGGTGGAGGTGATGGGCCGGCACTCCGGGTGGATCGCCCTGCACGCCGGGGTGGCGGGCGGCGCCAACGTCATCCTCGTCCCTGAACAGCCGTTCGACATCGACCAGGTCTGCGCGTGGGTGCAGAACCGCTTCAAGACCAACTACGCGCCGATCGTCGTCGCCGCCGAGGGAGCCGTGCCCAAGGAGGGAAAGATGATCCTCAAGGACCGGTCCCTGGACGAGTACGGTCATGTGCACCTTTCCGGCATCGGCGAGTGGCTGGCCCAGGAGATCTCCCAGCGCACCGGCACGGACGCCCGCACCACGGTCCTCGGCCATGTCCAGCGCGGCGGCACGCCGAGCGCCTTCGACCGGTGGCTGGCCACGCGCTTCGGACTGCACGCCGTCGACGCGGTCAAGGACGACGACTTCGGCGTGATGGTGGCCCTGCGCGGCACCGAGATCATCCGTGTTCCCCTCGCGGACGCCACGGCACGGACCAAGGTGGTGGATCCGTCGCTGTACGAGGAGTTCGAGGTGTTCTTCGGTTGAGGCAGGGCCGGCGCGGCCGCGACGCCGAGTGGCCGACGGGGGGCCGTTCGGTCCCCGGAGGGGTCCTACGGGCTCTGTTGGGCGGTCATGACACGCCACACAGTGGCAGTGAACCGAGAGACGGCCGTCCGAGAGACGGCCGTGCGAACTCCTTGGGGGTGCGACGATGACCGATGTCCAAGCCGTACTGGGCGACGACGCGAAGGACCTGCTGACCCACACCGCTCGGGGGATCCCGAAGGAGGACCTGGTCCTGCCGGGTCCTGACTTCGTCGACCGGGTCGTGGCCGCGACCGACCGCTCGCCCCGCGTGCTGCGCAACCTCCAGTCCCTCTTCGACCACGGCCGCCTGGCCGGCACGGGCTACGTGTCGATCCTGCCCGTCGACCAGGGCATCGAGCACTCCGCGGCCTCGGCGTTCGCCCCCAACCCCCGCTACCTCGACCCGAAGAACATCGTCGAACTCGCCGTCGAGGGCGGCTGCAACGCGGTCGCCAGCACGCTCGGCGTGCTCGGGGCCGTGTCCCGGCGCTACGCGCACCGGATCCCCTTCATCGTGAAGCTCAACCACAACGAGCTGCTGACCTACCCCAACCACTACGACCAGATCATGTTCGGCAGCGTCCAGCAGTGCTTCGACCTCGGCGCGGCCGGCGTCGGTGCCACCGTCTACTTCGGCTCCGAGCAGTCCGACCGCCAGCTGCGGGAGGCCGCCGAGGTCTTCGCGCGCGCCCACGAACTCGGCATGTTCACCGTGCTGTGGTGCTACCTGCGCAACCCCGCGTTCAAGAAGGACGGCACGGACTACGCCGTCTCCGCCGACCTCACCGGCCAGGCCAACCACCTCGGCGTGACCATCGAAGCCGACATCGTCAAGCAGAAGCAGGCCGAGAACAACGGCGGCTACCCCGCGCTCGGCTTCGGCAAGACCCACCAGCGGTTGTACGACACGCTCACCACGGACCACCCCATCGACCTCACCCGCTGGCAGGTCGCCAACTGCTACATGGGCCGTGTCGGGCTGATCAACAGCGGCGGCGCCTCCGCCGGCCAGGGCGACCTCGCCCAGGCCGTCCGCACCGCGGTCATCAACAAGCGGGCCGGCGGCACCGGTCTGATCACCGGCCGCAAAGCCTTCCAACGCCCCACCGCCGAAGGCATCGACCTGCTCCACGGCGTCCAGGACGTCTACCTCGATGACAGCGTCACCCTCGCCTGATCCCTCGCCGATACAGGTGCCGGTGCCGGGTCCGCGGGCCGTACGAGGATCACCCGGGACGACGTATCGTCGCCCGGCAGGCGCCCGCAGGCCCCGCAGAACCCGGCACCGGGGCGGGTGACCGGCCCGCCCCTTTTCCCGAGGGCCGCTTGGGCGGCCTGCGCCGGTCCCCAAACCGACGCCGCCCACGAGACACTGCCCGTCCGTGGCCGCACCTGCACGGCCACGGGCAACGTCGGCGCCGAGGCGGTGTGCGGACGAGGTGCGGACGAAGCCGCCTCCCCGCCGCCGCCTCCCCGCCGCCGGCTCGCAGGCTCGTCCTGAACTCTCCCACCCCGTGCGGCTCCCGGGCATGGGGCGAACGACTCCCCCGGGGGGCCGACCGGCCCAAGTCACCTCGGCGCGGACCAAGTCACCTCGGCGCGGCCCAAGGCGCCTCGGCGCGGCCCAAGCGCCTCGGCGCGGGACCCTTCAGGGCTCGGCCTTCGGAAGCGGCCTCTCGCGTCCGGGACCTGGACCGGGTGTGGCGGGCAGGTGGCCGGTCCGATGCGCGGCGGGTTCCTTGGTGACGGAGACTCGGCGCGAGGTGACGGTGTCCTCGGCGGGATGCGCCCCGGGGGGCTCGGCGTCCAGGAGACCGTAGACCACGGTCGCGTCCACGGTCTCGTGCCTGATCAGCAGCTGGGCCAGCTCCTCCAGCTGCGTCCGGTGCCGCGTGAGCAGCTCGGTGGCGTGTTGTTCGGCCTCGCGCAGCAGGCGGGCGACCTCGGCGTCGACAATGGCCTGGGTGGCCTCGGCGAAGGGCCGGCTGGACATGGCGGTCCCGCCGCCGCCCAGGAAGACCGAGCCGCCCTGCGGATAGCCCACCGGTCCGAGCTCGGTCGACAGGCCGAACTCCCGGACCATCTTCGTCGCCAGCTCGGTGGCCGACGCGAGGTCGTTGGCCGCGCCCGTGGAGCCCTGACCGAGGACGACCAGTTCGGCGGCGCGTCCCCCGAGCCGTACGGCCAGGCTCTGGGTGAGGTGGTCCTCGCCGTACAAGTGGCGCTCCACGAGAGGGAGTTGCTCGGTGACGCCGAGGGCCTGGCCCGCGGGCAGAATGGTCACCTTGGCGACCGGGTCCGCACTCGGCGACAGCGCGGCGACCAGGGCGTGCCCGGCCTCGTGCACGGCCACGGCCTCCTTCTCCTCGGGCAGCAGCACGTTCGAGCCCTCGCGGCGGCCGAGCAGTATCCGGTCGCGGGCCGTGTCGAAGTCGCCGTCCGTCAACTCCTCGCGGTCCTCCCGTACGGCGACGATGGCGGCCTCGTTGGCCAGATTGGCCAGGTCGGCGCCGGAGAAGCCGGGGGTGCCGCGGGCCACCTTCTCCAGGTCGACGTCCTTGCCCAGGCGCTTGTCCTGGCAGTGCACCGCCAGGATCGCGGCACGCTCGGCGAGAGTGGGCAGCGGGATGGTGACCTGCCGGTCGAAGCGCCCCGGGCGCAGCAGAGCCGGGTCCAGGACCTCGGGGCGGTTGGTGGCGGCCAGCACGACGATGCCCTCGGCGGCCTCGAACCCGTCCATCTCCGCGAGGAGTTGGTTGAGCGTCTGCTCGCGTTCGTCGTTGGAGACGACCGCCCCGGCCGCCCCGCGGCGGCCGCCGAGCGCGTCGATCTCGTCGACGAACACGATGACAGGGGCCCGCTTGCGCGCCTCGGCGAACAGGTCGCGCACCCGGGCGGCGCCGACGCCGACGAACATCTCCACGAAGCTGGAGCCGACCACCGACAGGAACGGCACCTCCGCCTCACCGGCGACCGCGCGGGCCAGCAGCGTCTTGCCGGTCCCGGGCGGGCCGACCATCAGCACGCCGCGCGGGGCCATCGCCCCGGCCCGCCGGTAGCGTTCGGGGCGCCGCAGGAAGTCGACCACCTCGGCGATCTCGGACTTGGCGCCCTCGTACCCGGCGACGTCGGCGAACGTGGTCTCGGGCCGTTCCGCGTCGAAGACCTTGACCCGGGACTTGCCGACCCCGCCCAGAGCCCCGGTCATCTGTGCGGCCCCGCCCTTGGACAGACGCCGCCAGAACCAGACGATCAGGACGATCGGCCCCAGCAGCAGGATCCAGGACAGGACCTGCGAGCCGCCGGACGGTGAGGTGGAGGGCTGGGACGCCGTGATCTCCACGTGCTTCTTCTCCAGCCGGCCGAGCAGTTGGTCGCCGGCGAGCTGGACGGGGACGACCGTGGTGAAGCGGCGTCCACCGGTGAGCGTGCCGTCCGTGTCCCCGTCCGTCTTGATCGTGACGGACTTGACCTTGCCGGCGTCGACGTCGTCGAGGAACGCCGAGTACGTCAGGTTCACCTTCTGCGTTCCGGTGGGCTGGAGCCCGGGCAGCACCGCCCACAGACCGACGGCGAGGAGGACCGCCAGGGGCCACAGCCAGTGCCGCCAGGCCGGCGGGGGTGGCGGCGCGGTGGGCACAGGCCGGTTCCCGGGAGGTGGCGGCTGGGCCTGCTTGGTCATGGCGTCCTCCGCGCGTGCTCGGGTGGCCGGCCTACCCGGTCGGGGTGATGTAGCGGGCCGGATCGGCGTCGAAGGCGGAAGTGCAGCGCGCCGAGCAGAAGTGGTAGAGGGTCCCGCCGGCCTCGCGGCGGGCGGTGGCCCCGTACTTGCTGATCTGCAGGCCGCACACCGGGTCCGTGACCGTCTCCGGACTTCCGTGCCGGTGATGGTTGTGACGGCGGATGCTCACGTCGGCCTCCGGTTCCGGGATGCGGCAGGGCGCGGGGCCGTCGGCACCCGGCGCGCGTCCAGAGGGCTGAACGGTGGGGCATACGTCCACTGTCATGGCCGCGTGCTCCGCGCCACAGGGGCCCACCGTCCCGCGCAGGGGGGCTACCCGGCCCATACGCCCCGCTCGTCGGGCGGCCGTGCGGTGCGGTGCGATGCCCTTGGAGCCGGGCGTGAACGCCCGCCTCCGTCATCCCCACCGTCACCGCGACGGCCTCACCGCGCGGCACGGCGAGCGTGAACACCGTCACCGTCACCGCGACGGCCCGACAGGGTGATCGCCAGCCAGCTCGCCCAGCCGACCGGCTGCGGAGCCCAGAAGCTGATCGCCCGGTACAGGAGCGTCGCGGCGATCGCCGAGGCCGGCGGCAGTCCGTACAGCACGAGGAGTGCGGACAGGCTCGTCTCCACGACGCCGAGACTGCCGGGGGTCAGGCGCAGGCTGCCGGGGATCTGGGTGAGGACGTAGGCGAGCAGCAGGCCGTGCCAGGGCACGCCGATGTCCAGGGCCCACAGGGCGGCGACCAGGCAGGCGAGGTCGAGGGCCCAGTTCAGCAGCGCGCAGGTGACCGGACGGAACCAGGGCCGGAGGCCGGGTTGGAGGTCACGGGCCTGCTCGACCAGGCGGGCCAGCTCCTGCTGTGCCTGCCGGACGCGGCGCGAGCGCGGGCCGACCCGCCGCCATACCCGCTCCGCCGCGGTGCGGAAGCCGGTGCAGCGGGACGCTCCGAGCACCGCCAGCGCGATCGCCACCACCGTCAGCAGGCCGAGGAGGGGAAGCAGTACGGTGCGCAGTCCCGCCGGTCCCGCGGCGACCGCGCCGGCCACGAACACGACGGCCAGGCTCAGGGCCGACAGCGCGCCGGCCATGACGAGGACCGCGACCGCGAGGACCTGTTCCACTTCGCGGCGGCGCAACTGGCGGTAGACCCAGGCGGCCGAGAAGGCCGCCCCGCCGGGCAGCGCGCCGGCCACCGCGTTGGCGGCCACCACGACCGCGGTCGTGCGACGCAGACTCCAGCGCGCGCCACCCGCCGCCAGCAGCCATCGGTACACGCAGGCGAAGCACACGAACGACAGCGCCTCGCACCCCACCGCGAGCGCCACGGGCAGCGGGTGCACCTCGGCGATGAGGCGGTACGCCTGCGCCAGCTCACGCCGTCGCAGGACGGCGACCAGGATCACGGCCCCCGCGAGGAGCGCGGCCCCCAGCCACCACAGCATCCCGGGTGGCGCGGGACGGCCCGTCTCCCATCCGGCGCGGCGCACCGCCCCTGGTTCCGACCGCCCGGACATCGGCCCTCACTCCCGGGCGGTGCGAGGACGGCTGACCTGGCAGGTGGGGCCGGGGAACAGCCGGGGGTGGCGGCCCCGCGGTACCGCTCCGGTCGCCGGGCCGCACCGCGGATCCTTGCGGCGGTTGCGTTCCACGGCCGCCTGCCTCCTTCCCGGCCTCGGCCGGCCTGCTCGGCGCCGCTGACGGGGTCAGTCCGCCCGGGCCGTGGGGCGGGGCCAGTCGACGGCCAGCCGGTCGCCCTCGTCGGTGACGTGGGTGCCCAGCTCGGCGCAGGCGCGGATCAGCCGGTCCGCGGTCCACGTGTATTCCGCCCGGTCGACGAGGCGGG
>NZ_RSAJ01000293.1 GCF_003933965.1 Streptomyces sp. RP5T | reverse complement strand
CCCCCACCCCCACGCCGACCGGGGACCCGGGGACGTCGGCCACGCTCTATCTGAGCACCGACGGGACGTTGCCCGGTACGCCCGGGACCGCGGACAGCGTGACCGTGGCGTCGGCCGACAGTGTCAATCACGACGGCACTCCCTACAAGCCGCTGACCTTCACCACCACCGGGCTGAACATGAAGTACGCGGGCGGGACCACCCAGTTCGATCTGGCCGTCGACGCGCAGGAGACAGTCGGCAACGGAGTCCAGCTGCAGATGTCCTACGACTGCACCGGTAATGGGACATGGGACCGAGTCGAGACCTACCGGTACTTCGCCACCGACCCCGTCCCCGGCTGGGAGCACTACACGGACAAGGCCGGGCTGGCCTTCGCGACCGGCACTTCCTGCGACCTGAAGAACGGAACCGTGCAGGTCAAGATCTGGAACGCCCTCGGGCACGCCCCCAGCACCGTCGCCACCGGCACCGGCACCGGGTCCAGCGTCCGGCTGCCCTACAACTGAACAGGTGATCCGCATGGGTTCCGTTCGGCGCTCTGGCCGGGCAGGCTGGGGCGCCGGGCGGAACTCCTCGCGCGTGCGAGACGGTGACTGTTCAGACCTGTTGCTCGAACTCCAGGCGTTCATACCGGCGCCGGGCGATGTCCTCGCGGGTGCCGACGATCAGGGTCTGGGTGAAGACTTCGGAGTCGATCGACTGGCCGTGTATCTGCGCGAGGAGAACGAGGTCGCCTTCGTCCGGTGCCGACTGCCAGGGGCTGGAGAAGCCGCCCAGTCGGACGTCGATTCCGTGTCGGGCCCCGCCCGCTACCGCGTCCCGCACGGCTTCCTCGAAGGCGTTCAGGATGTCCTCCCGGTCCGGGCCACTCTCCAGGAACGCGCTGGTCGCCGGGGCGTCATGCCAGTCGGGTGAGACGGTTAGTCCCGGCACCGGATACAGGTCACCCGGCTCGTAGACCCGAACCTGCCCCGGCTCCCCGTCCAACTCGTACGCCGCCGAGCGTTCCTTGGTGGGCACGCCGGCGGGAACGTGCAGCACCACCGACGACTCCGGCTCGTACTCGATCTCCGTAAAGAACAACAGGTTTCCGTCGGGCGGCAGTTCAATGTCCAGGGCTTCACGCGGAAGCGCGGCACAGTCGATGGTCAGCACCAAAGGGTCGCGTTCGCCGGGCCAGTCGACGCCGTCCGGCAGCAAGGGGAGACCTCCCGTCCGCGCGGCCGGACGCGCCTCTGCCTGCTGCGCAGGCGTCAGGCACGGGAAGGGCACCAAGTGAAGGCACGGCCGGGCGCCGGCGAGCATCTCCTGCGCCACCGGCCCGGGAACACCATGCTTCTCGGCTGTTCTGAGAACGAGCTCTTCCACTGTCGAAGTAGTCATGATTGCGATCGTGCCACGGCCCACTGACATCCGCTGACACCCAACTCGCGCTCCAAGAAGCGTGGTTACGACGGTTGCGTTGATCGCGGGATATCTGTGCCGCGGCCTCGGCCGCCGCAGCCTACGTCCACTGCACGACCCGGTCGTGCCCTGCTCGCCGAGACGACGAGGCCGGAAGACTCATCAGCACTCCACGGCCCCGGCGACGTACGGGGTCCCGACGGCTGTGCCGTGCAGCCTCGGCAGGACAGAATGCTGACATGACGACTTGAAGAGCACCGGCCGGGCGACAGCACTGGCGCAAGGTCGGGAGCGGCTGGTCCGTCCTGGACGGCGAACGCCGCATCTGTGCCGCATGCGGGACGCTCGTGTGCTCCTACCAGTACCGCTTCTATCCGCCCGAGTCCTCCATGTTCGAGCGTTGCGTCGGGTTCGCCTGGTGCTCAACTTGCAGGATCTACTCCGGAAACATGGTTCACATTCCGCGGAAGCGGGTGCTGGTCGATGCCCTCGTATCTCTTCCCGCGGAGCGACGTGAGCGGTTGCTGCATTCGGAGACGCGGATAATCGAGTTCCTGGACCGCCGGTTCCGAGGCGGGGAAGGGCAGCGCGGCCCAGGCACGCGCTCCTGAAGGCCGATCAAGAACCCCGTGATCAAGCTGCCTGCCTCGCCCGCCGCCCGGGCGACGTGCGTGAGATCATCCGTGCATGAGCAGCGACCTGGAAGTGAGTGCTCTGGCGATCAACGTCACGATCCCGCAGGCGCTCCGCTGGACTGACACTCGACGTGGTGAAGAGTTCCAACTGACCACACTCAACATCCGGCTTCTCCCGGACGGCCACCTCGCCGCGAAGGCCTACGGCCGACCGGTCGGCGGTGGCCGGGGCGCATATGTCTCGTTCCCGGTCCCCGACGAACCGGAACTGGCGGCTCTGGTCGTCGAGGCGGCGGGGCGCGCCGGGACGTTGTGGGCCGCCCATCGCGGACTCGGCTGAGTCCGGTCCGACAGTGGCGCAGACGACGTCACGAGAGCCAAGATGGTGGCTCGGGCGACGGATTGTGGCCTTGTCCTGAGCTGGCGCAGGGTTTCGGTGATCTTGGGGCTGACCGGATGGAGAACGTCATGTCCCGTCCGCTTAGTCTGGGGGCGTGAACTACAGCGAACTGCAGGCGGACATACTCCGGTTGATCGTCGGGGCGACCGAGGACGCGGCTCGCGTGTTCGGAGAGGAGACGGTCACTCGTCTGGTGCGGCCGGAGCTGCTTCGTGGTGCCTCCGAGGACGAACTCACCGAAGATGCCCGGACCGCACTCGGTGACGCTTGCGCGAACGTCCTGACGATCAGTGCCACCGAGTTGCAGGACAAACTCGCGACGATTTACGACGGCATTCTGGTCGACGACGATCTTGACCCCGGAGTACTCACTGTCATCAGTGCGCTGGATCATTGGCAGAGCTACTTGGAGCAGCAGCGGCGCGGCGAGCTCTACGAGCTCGCCATCCGCTCCGTCGAGGATGTCGACCATCAGGTCTCCGCTGACCTCGACGACTTCCTTGCCACGCCCGAGATGGCCGCCGAACACGAGCGCATCCGCCGGCTGCTCGAGCCCGGTGCGGGGGCAGCGGCTCCTGACTCACCACACACGGTCCAGGAATCCAGTCCGTGATCACCGCTCATCCCTGCTGGGTTGGGCCACCTCGGGAACTGCACGACCTGCTGGACCGACACCGCCGTCCGTCCGACCCGCGCCACGAGTCCGGCGCCACCCCCTGTCGTACGTCCTGACCGTGGCCGCCTGCGGGGTGCCCGGCCAGAGCAAACCCCCGCCGTCCCGCCTGATACGGGAAGCGGTCGCGGTGGGCCCGGAGTGAACCTGGGACCGGTGGAAGTCCCCGCAGCGGGAGCCTTGCGGTACGGAAGGTCGGTTCAGTGCGTGAGGCGGCTGCCGATCGGTCGGGCGGCCTCGGTGTGGGAGAGGTACTCCACGAAGCTGTGCGCCCGGCCGCGGGCGTTGATGACGGCGAGGTCGGCCAGGCAGTCCGCCCAGTCGTCGGCCAGTGGGCAGCCGATGGCGACCGCGTCGTCGATCCAGGCCGTACCGGCCGTGGAGTACACCTCGGGCGGGCGGGTCCCGCACGAATGCGGCGCGCTCCTACGTGGACAACGGCCAAGGCGCGAGGGAGCGAGGAAGCCGTGCGTCGAAGCCTGCGGCAACCGCTTGCCCGGACGGTGAGCCGGGTTCGGTGAGCGCCGCCGACGCGACCGGCCGACCCACCGTCTGCGTGCGGTGTCGGCGCGCAAGTACCCTGAAAACGCTCCGAATTCCGTGCTATGAGAGCTGCCGCGCACCCGCACCTCAGGGACCGGGCCGGTGCCGGGTCAGCGGTGTCTTCTGCGCCCGGCCGCACCCTGCGAGCCTTGTCGGCCGCGGAGACGGGGCTTCGGCTGGTGCCGCTTGCGCCGTTTGCCCTGCGGGTTCACGGCCTTCTTCGCGCGCGCCTGGGCGGGCGGACCGGCCTGCCGCAGGCGCTCGATCGTGTCCTCGATCGCGTGCAACTCCGCCTCGGCGCGCCCCGGTTCCTCCGCGTCGAGCCGGGCGAACGCGTAACGCGCCTGCTCGTGCGCGCGCAGCACCTTGGCCCGGGGGCGGCCCCGGCCTCCGTACGACTGGGCGAGCACCGCCTGCGCCCGGGCTCTGTTGTACCTGAGTCGCCAGGCACGTACGTCCAATTCGTCGTACAGCGTCAGTGCCCGGCGGGCGGCAGCCTCGGCCCGTCCGCAGGTCTGCCGGACTGCGGGAACGGCACGCTGGGGCCCGCCCGTCGCGTCCAGCGCGAGCAGGATCTCCGCCTCCAGACAGCTCGTCCAGGCCTCGTGGACGCGATTGGCCCACCGGTCCTCCTTGCGCATCCCCTCGTACTGCTCCAAGGCCTGCTCGACATGTTCCAGCGCCTTGCGCAGGTCCTCCTGCGGGCTCTTCTCCGGACGGGCGCGCGCCCTGCCCAGGTGCGCCTCCGCCAGCCGGCCCAACGCCAGGGCGTGCTGCGGCCGTACGGCCTCGCGGTACTCCCGCTCCAGGGCGTCGTAATGGCGGGTCAGGGCTTCGGTGTGCCGGTCGACGCTCTCGTCCCACTCCTGCCGGGCGGCATGCTGGACGCCCAGGATGGACAGGGCCTCGGCGATGTCCCGTTTCCACAGGCCCGGACACCTCTCGCGCAGCGCCTCGTAGATCTCGACGCTCTTCGAGGCCCTGGCCACGGCATCGTCGACGCGTCCGCTCGCACCGAGCTGCCAGGCCAGACCGCGCAGTGCGAACGCCCGCATGCCCTGGATCTCGTCCGGTCCGTGCTCGTCGCTCTCCTGGGCCTGCGGCAACCGCTCCATCAGGTCGCACGCCTCGGTCGCCGCCTGCAGGGCCTCGCGCTGGCGGCCGATGCGGTGGGCGGCCGTGGCCAGCGTGCACAGGGACTTCACCAGACCGAAGGCGTTCCCGCGGCTGGGGTTGCGCTGGAACAGCGGTTCCAGTCGCCGTATGGAGTCCCGGGCACACAGGTCCGCGTCCTCGAACCGCCCCACGTCGACGAGCCGGTCGGCCAGGTCCTTGAGAGCCTCCGCCAGGGCGAACTCGTGCTCCTCGGACGGGCTGAGCTGATGCAGCGCGTGGTACATGTCCACTGCCTGCCCGGCGACCTCGTGCGCCTGGATGCGCAGCCCCGAACTGGCCAGGTACAGCGACCAGCGCTGAAGGGCCCGGGCCAGCTCTTCCCGATTGTCCTGGGCGGACGCCCCGCCGCCCCGGCGGTAGTGCTGCACCGCGTGTTCCGCGACGGCCGTGGCCAGCTCCAGCAGGACGTCCGGGCAGGCGAGGTCGAGTTCTCCGAGGACCTGGGCGGCGACCTCCTGCGCCGACTCCTTGCGCAGCGTGGAGTTCAACGCGCAGGCCAACGAGGTGCCGATGGCGCTCGCGAACTGGTCCTGATCGGCGGCCGCGACCCGCTTGACCAGCCTGACGAGGGGGCGGGCATGATCGCGCAGCGCCGCGTCCAGCGCCTCGCGGGCCCGCTGCTGGGCCGACGGCTCACCCGTCCCGTCGGTCAGGCAGCCGTCGGAGCCGGCGGTGAGCTGAAGGACGTGCAGCACATTGAGTATCTGGCGCGCCTGGTCCGTCGCGGCCTGCGGGATCCCCGGGCCGTCGCCGCCGACGTCGAGCAGTCGCGGGGCGATGTCGGGAAACGCGGCGATGACCTTCGCGCCGAGCCGCTCGGCGAGCCTCAGAGGCTGGAGCGACCGCAGGTAGCCCTCTCCGGCAAGCATCTCGTGCTGCCAGCGGGCGAAGGCACGCGTCAGCCACTCCGGTTCGTCGGCGAGGTCGGGGACGAGCCGCAGTCGGCGCGCCGCCTCGGTCTCCCGCTCCCCGTCCGTCTCGCCGTCGGCCACGGCCAGACTCGAGACGGCGACGATCCGTTCGAGCAGGACCTGGTCGTGCGGCAGCCGCTGACGCTCGGCGGACGCCTGCCACCTCTGGCGTTCGACGTCGAGGGCGTAGTCCAGCAAGGCGTTGGCGCGTGAGCGCGTGGGCGGACCCGCGCTGGCCGAGTGTGTCTTGTGCAGGAGCGTCCGGGCGTCCACCAGCGCCTGAATGAGGATGAGCAGATAGCTGCCGAAGTCGGGCTCTTCCAGGCCCGGGGCGCCCGGGGCGTCCGTTTGGGAGGGCGCGGTGATCTCGGTCGCGCTCTCGTCCTCCGGTACGGCAGCGGCCCGCACCGCGGCGTCGGTCTTGCTGTCGCTCTCCTCGTACCAGCCGCGGAAGGCGGTGTAGGCCGCCCGGTAGACGTCCTCACGGTCGGCTTCGGGCAGCGGGGCAAGCGGGGCGGGATCCTCCGCGTCGACGAGTGCCTCGTAGCGCCGCCGGACCGCGTCCCACCATGGACCGCCGTGGTGGGCGACGGCCAGGACGCGCAGCGGATGGCGGCCTCCGCGCTCGGTGGCCGCGGCGAGGAGGACGTGCAGCTGCCCGGCGTGGGAGTCGGCGTCGTCGATGACGAGCAGCCGCTTCTCGGGCAGGGCGCAGACTCCGGAGAAGTCCACGTGCAGCGGGTCGACGACACCGGCGACCCACCCCTTGGCGGCCATCGTGCGGCACAGCTCGCGGGCGAGACGGGTCTTGCCGACCGTGCTGCCGCCGGTGAGCAGCCGTATGCGTTGTCCGCCGCCCCGGTCGTCCTCGTGCTCGCACCAGTCGATCAGTGCTCGGAGCTGCTGCGCGCGCCCACGGAAGGGCACGACACCGTGGCGGGATTCCAGCAGGTCCGCCTCGGACCACTGATCGCGCGGGGGCAGGGGGCTGTACGCGGGCTTCAGGATCTCGCCGTCCGCCCAGACGGGGTCCAGCGTGACGCGTTCCTCGGGTGCTGTGCCGCCGCGGGCGGCCAGCAGGCAGGCGTTGGCCTCGGCCTGCCCGTCGTCGCCGAAGACCGCGCTGACGGGCAGCGCGATCAGCCGTCCTTCGATCGTGGCGCGGTCCTCCGTGATCACGCCGATGAGGTGATCCCCGCTGAAAAGGGCCGCACCCGACATGCCGCTCCACAGGGACGCGCCCCGGGCGAGCGGTGATGTTCCTGTCCTGATCTGCAGGTTCAGACGGCGCACTTCGCGCCTCGACCCGGTGAGCGGCAGGACGCGTCCCCGTACGTCCTCCGGGTTCAGCAACTGCCTCGTCCCGGCCTGCTCCACGCCTGACTTCGGAAAGCCCAGCGCCTGGGCGGCGACAGCGCCCTCGCCGGTGAGGCGGCCCAGGCGCACCTCGCCCGCCGGGCCGTCCCGTGCCGTCCGGAACGGGTCGTCGGCGGTGGATTCCAGGAGCGCGTAGTCGGGCTCCCCGTCTCCACGGACCGCCACCCGGAAGGTGTGCCGCTCCCGCGAGAGGTCGTAGCTTCCCTCGTGGCGCGTGTAGGCGCGGGCGGTGACCGCGGAGCCCCCGGGCCCGACGCAGTGCCCCGCGGTGAGGATGAGCTCCGGTGTCAGCAGATATCCCGAGCCTCGTCTGCCGTCCGTGGTGAGCGAGACCAGCCGTTCGGCGTCGAGCCCGGTCATTCGGCGCCGTCTCCCTCGTCGGAGATGAGTGTGGTGGGCGGCAGCGTGAGGTTCAGCTTGATCCGGTGCGTGGTGGCGTTGCCGCGCGCGTAGTCGCCACCGGCCTGGACCACCCAGAACTGGATGCCCGCCCGGCCCGCGGCGTTCCGGGTGATCTGGACCGTGGCCTCCACCTCGACATCGGCGATGCCGAAGCGCAGCTTTTCCCCCGCGGCTCGCCGCTGGGCGTCTTCCAGTTCGCGTCGCAGGCCGCCGAGCATGTCTGCGAGACCCAACTCGTCGGTGGTGAAGGCCTGTTGTCTGTCTGCCATTGCCGTGTTCCTTCGCAGGGGAGTTCCTGATCAGGAGGAGCGGAAGGGCCCGCGACGGTCGGCGGCGACGGAGGGCGGCGACACCCTCAATTGTCCGATTTCCCTCGGGGGCGGGCAACTCGATCACCTGAGTCAGGCAGGGGCCGCGCACCCTTTCACCCTGTCGGCCCGGTGTGGGAAGAGGAGTGACTCTTCGTCCGGACCGACATGGGGGAGAACCGTGATGAGCAAGGTCGCCACCAACACCTTCCAGACGTACAGGGCGGTCGCCAGTTTCGAGCGGGCCAGGGAGCTCGCCCGCACGACGCCACCGTTCACCATCGAGTTCCGCTTCCTCGGCGGACTGACGACCGCTCAGCAGGACGCCTTCGCCGCGGCGGCCGACCGCTGGGCGAAGGTCATCATCGGGGATCTGGACACCGCGCTCGTCAACGGTGACGTCATCGACGACCTGCTCATCGAGGCCGAAGGTGTCACCATCGACGGCCCCGGCCGGGTCCTGGGGATGGCCGGTCCCACCGACTTCCGTGACGAATCAGCGCAGTTCGGTGCGTTCCTGCCGGCGAAGGGCGTGATGCGGTTGGACTCCGCCGATCTCGCCCAGATGGAAGCGGACGGCACGCTCGTCGACGTGATCACGCACGAGATGGGCCACGTCCTGTGTGCCGGCACTCTGTGCTCTGGCGTTTCGGGACGGTCGAGCCGCGAACCATTCCGACTCGCTGCTCACGGCAGATTCCCCGCTCGTCGACCACCTCTGAAAGCAACTCCGTCTGCTTCATTGACATCTCACTCAGAAGTTGCAACTTTGGGAGCGCTCCCATACCAGCTTTGCAACGGGAAGGAGTCCCCCCACATGCGCACAGAGATACCGTTAACCGGGCGTTCCCGGGCGTCCCTCCGCCGGCCCCTCCAGGTGCTCGTCATGCTGTTCGCCGTGGTCGTCGGCGCCCTCGCCTGGTCGACCCCCGCCCAGGCTCACGGCACCATCGTCAGCCCCGCCACCCGCGCGTACCAGTGCTGGAAGACATGGGGCAGCGACCACATGAACCCGGCCATGCAGACCCAGGACCCCATGTGCTGGCAGGCCTTCCAGGCCAACGCCGACACCATGTGGAACTGGATGAGCGCGCTGCGCGACGGCCTCGGGGGCCAGTTCCAGGCGCGGACCCCCGACGGGACACTCTGCAGCAACAACCTCTCGAGGAACGCCAGCCTGGACAAGCCCGGACCGTGGAAGACCACCACCATCGGCAACAACTTCTCGGTCCAGCTGTACGACCAGGCGTCCCACGGTGCCGACTACTTCAAGGTCTACGTGAGCAAGCAGGGCTTCAACCCCAAGACCCAGACACTTGGTTGGGGCAACCTCGACTTCATCACGCAGACCGGGCGCTTCGCCCCGGCGCAGAACATCACGTTCCCCGTCCAGACCTCCGGCTACACCGGACACCACATCCTGTTCGTGATCTGGCAGGCCTCGCACCTCGACCAGGCCTACATGTGGTGCAGCGACGTGAACTTCGGCTGAGCCGCGAAGCGCCGCACACGGCATCGGCCGCTGACGGGCGCCGGTAACCCGCCGCCCGTCAGACCGACCCCCGTCGGGCAGGGAGCCCCAGTTGGCCACCCTGCTCCGACGGGGCTTCCTGCGCTCCCGTCGTGACCCTGCCGGGAGGTTGGATGATCGGGCGCAACTGCCGGGGACGCCGGGGATGCCGGGGACGCCGGGAACTTCGACACTTCGACCGGAGGATCTCTGTTGGTCCATGAAGGTCTGGAAGCATCTCTTGGTGGCCCTCCGATCATCTGGCCGAGATGCGTCGCCGTGAACTCACCGACCACGATTGGGAGTTGCTCACTCGCCTCATACCGCGGGCCGTGACGAGTCGGGCTCCGCGTGTGTCGGATTGACAGGTCCGGTCAGGGCGAGGTCGTCCAGCGCACGGCGGTCTCTTCCCAGGCCGTGTCCCAGCGGGCGAGGTTGTGCCGTTCCAGCCTGCGGTGTGCGTAGCCGTACGCGGCGGCGCCGAGGAGGGGGACGGCCATGGCGGCGAGGATGGCCCAGCCGATGGCCCGGTGGCGGATTTGTTCCGTGGTCAGGGGCGGGTCGGTGATCTGGCCTTCGGTGTTCACCCAGACGCGGACGGTGCTGCCGGCGGTCAGAGCGGGTTCGACGTCGGTCTTCGCCGTGCGGGTCTGTCCTTGTGCGTCGGTGAAGCGCACGGTGGCCGGGTACAGGGTCCTCTTCGCTTCGTGGGATCCGGGCTCCGGATGGCGAGGGGCGTCATGGACCAGGACGGCGGAGGTGTGATGCCAACTGGCCTTCTGCTTCTGGGCGGTTGCCGTGTGATGACGGTGGGCGGTGTTACCGGCCCAGAGCACGGCGGCGGGGAGGGTGGCGAGTACGGTCAGGAGCAGGCCGAGGCTGATCCACGCGTGCGCGAGGTCGGTGCGACGGCGCAGGGGGTTGCGCCGCCAGCGCCACAGCAGGATGCGGGGCGGTTCTTCGGG
>NZ_RSAJ01000292.1 GCF_003933965.1 Streptomyces sp. RP5T | reverse complement strand
TCTTGCGCGCGGGGACGTCACCCAGGACCAGCCGCCGTACGGCACCCGGCGCGTGCTGGGCGAGGAGACAGGCGACGGCCCCGCCGAGCGAATGGCCCACGACGTCGGCACGCTCGACGCCGAGCGCGGCCAGGAAGCCGAGCATGTCGTCGCGCATCGCCTCGTACGCGTACGCCCCCGGCCAGTCGCTGCGCCCGTGCCCCCGCAGGTCGGGCGCGTACACGCGGCGCGGACGCGCCCCCGTGGCCAGCCGCTCGGCGATCCCGGTCCAGTCCGCCCCGTCCGCGCCCCGGCAGTGCAGCAGCAGCGCGGGCGGCGCCTCCTCGGGGCCCCAGGACCGGTACGCGAGGGTGATGCCGTTCGCCTTGACGGTGTCCATGCCGACGAACGTATCCGGTGGGATGATCGGCCATGCTCCCGCTCTGCCCAGGGCAGAACGCCGCTCCGGAGGGCGGTGGCCGGCCGGTGGGCGCGGACCCCGAATCGGGCCGGGCCCTTGCCTCGGTCCGCCTCACCTGGATTACTGATCCCCAGCACCACGACCGAATGATCGGTCGCCCGCAATGGCAGGGTTGGCGAAAGGGACGTTCCGATGACGGATGCGGCGCAGCTGCTGGACTCGGGGGAACGGCTGGATGCCGGGGCGCTGCGGGCGCTCCAGCTGGAGCGGCTGCGGGCCTCGCTGCGGCACGCCTACGAACACGTGCCCTTCTACCGGGAGTCCTTCGACAAGGCGGGGGTCCGGCCGGACGACTGCCGGTCCCTGGCCGATCTGGCCCTGTTCCCGTTCACCACCAAGGCCGACCTGCGCGAGAACTATCCGTACGGGATGTTCGCCGTGCCCCGGGACCATGTGCGCCGCATCCATGCCTCCAGTGGCACCACCGGGCGCCCCACGGTCGTCGGCTACACCGACAACGATCTCTCCCTGTGGGCCGACATGGTGGCGCGCTCCCTGCGGGCGGCGGGCGCCCGGCCCGGCGACGTGGTCCACGTGGCCTACGGATACGGGCTGTTCACGGGCGGCCTCGGCGCGCACTACGGCGCCGAACGGCTCGGCTGCACGGTCGTCCCCGCCTCCGGCGGCATGACGGCCCGCCAGGTCCAGCTCATCCAGGACCTGGAGCCCGGGATCATCATGGTGACCCCCTCCTACATGCTGACGCTCCTCGACGAGTTCGAGCGGCAGGGCGTCGATCCGCGCGGCACCTCCCTGCGTGTCGGCGTCTTCGGTGCCGAACCGTGGACCGAGGAGATGCGCCGGGAGATCGAGGAGCGGTTCGCCATCGACGCCGTGGACATATACGGGCTGTCGGAGGTGATCGGCCCGGGAGTCGCACAGGAGTGCGTGGAGACCAAGGACGGGCTCCATGTGTGGGAGGACCACTTCTACCCGGAGATCGTCGACCCGATCACCGGGGAGGTCCTGCCGGACGGTGAGAGGGGTGAGCTGGTGTTCACCTCGCTCACCAAGGAGGCCATGCCCGTCGTCCGGTACCGCACCCGTGATCTGACCCGGCTGCTGCCGGGCACGGCCCGGGTGTTCCGCCGGATGGAGAAGGTAACCGGCCGCAGCGACGACATGGTGATCCTGCGCGGGGTGAACCTCTTCCCCACGCAGATCGAGGAGATCGTCCTGCGCACCCCGGGCGTGGCGCCCCACTTCCAGCTCCGGCTCACCCGTGAGGGCCGTCTCGACGCCCTGACCGTGCGGGCGGAGGCCCGGCCGGACGCCACACCCGAGAGCAGGGACGCGGCCGCGCACGCCATCGCCGCGGCCGTGAAGGACGGCGTCGGGGTGTCGGTCGGCGTCGAGATCGTCGAACCGGAGTCCCTGGAGCGGTCCGTCGGAAAGATCCGCCGGATCGTCGACCTGCGGCCCCGCTAGGGCCTGTCAAAGGGAGAACCGGTCCCGCAGCTCCCGTTTGAGGATCTTCCCGCTGGCGTTGCGCGGCAGCTCGTCCACGAACAGCACCCGCTTGGGCGCCTTGAAGTGGGCGAGCTTCTCCCGTACGTGCTCCAGGAGTTCGGCCTCGGTGACCTCGCCGCGCGGCACGACGACCGCGGTGACGGCCTCGATCCAGCGCTCGTCGGGCAGGCCGATCACGGCGGCCTCGGCGACGCCGTCGTGGGTGTACAGCGCGTCCTCGACCTGGCGGGAAGCGACCAGCACCCCACCGGAGTTGATGACGTCCTTCACCCGGTCGACGATGGTGAAGTAGCCGTGCGCGTCCCGCACCGCGAGGTCGCCGGAGTGGAACCAGCCGTCCCGGAAGGCCGCCTCGGTCTCCTCGGGCTTGTCCCAGTAGCCCTCGCACAACTGCGGTGACCGGTAGACGATCTCACCGGGCGTGCCGTCCGGAACCTCCTTGCCCTCCTCGTCCACGACCCGCGCGTCCACGAACAGGACGGTCCGGCCGCAGGAGTCCATCCGCCCCTTGTGCTCGTCGGGCGCGAGGACGGTGGCCAGCGGGCCGATCTCGCTCTGGCCGAAGCAGTTGTAGAAGGCCAGCTTCGGCAGTCTCTCGCGCAGCCGCTCCAGGACGGGCACCGGCATGATCGAGGCTCCGTAGTACGCCTTGCGCAGGCCGCCGAGGTCACGCGTGGCGAAGTCGGGGCGGTCGGCCAGGCCGATCCACACCGTGGGCGGCGCGAACAGGCTGTCCGCGCGGCCCTGTTCGATCAGGTCGAAGAGCTGGTCGCCGTCGGGGGCGTCGAGGATGACGTTCGTCGCGCCGACCGCGAGATACGGCAGCAGGAAGACGTGCATCTGTGCGGAGTGGTACAGCGGCAGCGAGTGCACCGGCCGGTCCCCCGCGCTCAGGTCGCAGGCGGTGATCGCGCTCAGGTACTCGTGCACCAGGGCGCGGTGGGTCATCATCGCGCCCTTCGGCAGGGCGGTCGTCCCGGAGGTGTACAGCAGCTGGACGAGGTCCTCGCTGCGCGGTTCGGGGCCGTCGTACGGCTCGGTCGCGGCCAGGCCGGCGAGCAGTGAGCCGTCGGCGTCCCGCAGCGGCAACGTCCGTACGCCGTCCGGGAGTCGGTCCGCGAGGCCGGGATCGGCCAGGACGAGGGCACTGCCCGACTGGCCGACGAGGTACGCCAGATCGTCGCCGGTGAGGTTCTGGTTGACCGGCACGTGCACCAGTCCGGCGCGGGCGCAGGCGAGGAAGGCGATCAGATACGCGTCCGAGTTGTGGCCGTAGGCGGCGACCCGGTCACCCCGGTCGAGGCCCTGGTCGAGGAGCAGGCGCGCCGCGCGGGAGACGGCGTCGTCGAGTTCCTCGTACGTCCATGAGCGCGCGCCGTACTCCACCGCGACGCGCGCCGGGGTGCGCCGCGCGCTGCGCCGCAGCACTCCGTCAACCGTACTGCCGTGTCCAGGCGTCATACGGGACAACCTACCGGTTGGTACGCTCAACCGCTCCTTCCCTCAATGACGTTGGGAGGCACGATGCGCACCCGCCCCAGACGCGCCGTCGTCGCGGCCGTCGCCCTGTTCGCCGCCGTCGGCACCCTGCCGGCCGCAGCCGCGCAGGACCAGCAGAGACAGCACCACCCCTCGCACGGCGGTCTGTCCGCCACCATCCGTTACACCGAGTACGGCATCCCGCACATCCTCGCGAAGAACTACGCGGACCTCGGCTTCGGCACCGGGTGGGCGCAGGCCGCCGACCAGGTGTGCGCCCTCGCCGACGGGTTCGTGACCGTGCGCGGCGAGCGTTCGCGCTACTTCGGGGCCGACGCGGCCGCGGACTCCGCGCTCTCCTCGGCCACGAAGAACGTCTCCAGCGACCTGTACTTCCGCGGCGTGCGGGAGGCCGGGACGGTGGAGAAGCTGATGGCCACGCCCGCGCCACGGGGCCCGAGCCACGAGGTGAAGGACCTGATGCGGGGCTTCGCGGCGGGCTACAACGCCTGGCTGGCGAAGAACCGCGTCACCGACCCGGCGTGCCGGGGCGCCGACTGGGTGCGTCCCGTGTCGGTCCGGGACGTGGCCGCGCGCACCTACGCGCTCGCCGTGCTGGGCGGCCAGGGCCGGGCCGTGGACGGCATCACCGCCGCGCAGCCGCCCGCGCCCACCGCCCCGACGGCCGCCCCTACGGCCGCCGCGCCGGACGCCCGGGAGGCCGCCCGCGCGGCCCGCGAGCTGTTCGCCGCCGACTCCGCCGACATGGGCTCCAACGCGGTCGCCTTCAGCGGGGCCACGACGGCGAACGGCCGCGGCCTCCTCCTCGGCAACCCCCACTACCCCTGGCAGGGCGGTCGCCGCTTCTGGCAGTCGCAGCAGACCATCCCCGGCGAACTGAACGTCGCGGGCGGTTCGCTCCTCGGTTCGGCGACGGTCTCCATAGGCCACAACGCGCAGGTGGCCTGGAGCCACACCGTGGCCACCGGCATCCCCCTCGACCTGCACCAGCTCACCCTGGACCCGGCCGACCCGACCACCTATCTCGTGGACGGCAGACCGGAGCGGATGACCGAACGCCGGGTGACCGTCGCCGTCCAGGGCGGCGCACCGGTGACGCGGTCCCAGTGGTGGACGCGGTACGGCCCGGTCGTCACCTCGCTCGGGGCCGCGCTGCCGCTGCCCTGGACGACCACGACGGCGTACGCGCTGGGCGACCCGAACGCCACCAACCTGCGTGCCTCGGACACCGCCCTCGGCTTCAGCAAGGCCCGCAGCACGGGCGACGTGCTGGGCTCGCTGCGGCGCACGCAGGGGCTGCCGTGGGTCAACACCATCGCCGCCGACGCGCGCGGGCACACGCTGTTCACGCAGTCGCAGGTGCTCCCCCGGATCACCGACGAACTGGCGCAGCGCTGCTCCACTCCCCTGGGCAAGGTCACCTATCCCGCCTCGGGAGTGGCGGTCCTCGACGGCTCACGCGGCGACTGCGCCCTCGGCAGTGACCCGGACGCCGTGCAGCCGGGCATTTTCGGCCCGGCGAGGATGCCGGTCCTGAAGGACGCGCCGTACGCGGAGAACTCCAACGACAGCGCCTGGCTGGCCAACGCCGAGCGCCCGCTGACGGGTTACGAGCGGGTCTTCGGCACCGTGGGCACCCAGCGCTCGTTGCGTACACGGGGCGCCGTCCAGGACGTGTCCGCGATGGCCGCGCGCGGAAAGCTGACCGTACGGGATCTCCAGGCACAGCAGTTCGCGAACCGGGTGCCCGCGGGCGACCTGGTGGCGGCCGACGCGGCGCAGGCGTGTGCGGCTCTGCCCGGCGGCACGGCGACGGGCAGTGACGGCAGGGCCGTGGACGTCCGCGCGGCCTGCCGGGTGCTCGCGGCCTGGGACCGCACCGCGAACACCGGCAGCCGGGGCGCCCTCCTCTTCGACCGGCTGTGGCGGAGGCTGCCCGTGGCCCAGCTGTGGAAGGTGCCGTTCTCGGCGGCCGACCCGGTGCACACGCCGAACACCCTCGACACCGCCTCACCCGCCTTCACCAGGGCCCTCGCCGACACGGTCACCGAACTCGGGGCCGCGGGCATCGCGCTGGACTCCCGGCTCGGCGAGCACCAGTTCGTCGTGCGCAACGGCAAGCGCATCGCCGTGCCGGGCGGCACCGAGTCGCTGGGGGTGTGGAACAAGGTCGAGCCGGTGTGGGACCCGGCGGGCGGCGGATACACGGAGGTGACGACCGGGTCCAGCTACATCCAGGCGGTGGGCTGGGACGGCGGCCGCTGTCCGGTGGCCCGGACCCTGCTGACGTACTCCCAGTCCTCGAACCCGAACTCGCCGCACTTCAGCGACCAGACCCGGCTGTTCTCCGAGGAGAGGTGGGTGACCTCCCGGTTCTGCGAGAAGGACATCCTGACCTCGCCCGCGCTGCGGATCGTGCGGGTGCGCTCCTGAGGCCGGGGCTCACACCGGTCGTGAGCGCCCTTCCCAGTGGGGGTCCCGCAGGCGTCGCTTGTACAGCTTGCCGTTGGGATCGCGGGGCATCTCGGTGATGAAGTCGACGCTCTTCGGGCACTTGTAGCCCGCGAGCCGTTCGGCGCAGTGGGCGAGGATGTCGGTGGCCAGGTCCGGCCCGGGTGTGTGTCCCGGGGCCGGTTCCACCACGGCCTTGACCTCCTCGCCCCAGTCGTCGTGCGGGATGCCGAAGGCGGCGGCGTCGGCGACGGCGGGGTGCTGGAGCAGCACGGACTCGATCTCGGCGGGGTAGATGTTCACCCCGCCGGAGATGATCATGTCGATCTTGCGGTCGCGGAGGAAGAGGTAGCCGTCCTCGTCGAGGAGGCCGAGGTCGCCGACGGTGAAGAAGTCGCCGATGCGGTTCTTGCGCGTCTTGGCCTCGTCCTTGTGATAGGCGAAGCCGCCGGTGTTCATCTTCAGGTACACGGTGCCGAGTTCGCCGGGCGGCAGCCGGTTGCCGTCGTCGTCGAAGATCGCGAGCTCGCTGATGGGCCAGGCCTTGCCGACCGTGCCGGGCTTCTTCAGCCAGTCCTCGGCGGTGGCGAAGGCTCCGCCGCCCTCGCTGGCCGCGTAGTACTCCTCGACACAGGGGCCCCACCAGTCGAGCATCGCCCGCTTCACGTGGTCGGGGCAGGGCGCGGCGCCGTGGATGGCGTGCCGCATGGAGGAGACGTCGTAGCGCGCCTTCACGTCGTCGGGCAGGGCGAGCAGCCGGTGGAACTGGGTCGGGACCATGTGGGTGTGGGTGCACCGGTGCGCGTCGATCAGGCGCAGCATCTCCTCGGGCGTCCACTTGTCCATCAGGACCAGTGGGTGCCCGATGTGCAGGGACGCGGCCGCGAACTGAAGGACGGCCGTGTGGTACAGCGGCGAGCAGACGAGGTGGACGTTGTCGTCGAAGGGCCGGATGCCGAAGATGCCGAGGAAGCCGCCGAGGTAGGCCTCCTCGGGCAGCTTGCCGGGCAGTGGGCGGCGGATGCCGCGCGGGCGGCCCGTCGTGCCCGAGGTGTAGTTCATGACCCAGCCGAGTTCACGGTCCGCGGGCGGCGAGTCCGGCTGCCCGTCGAGGAGTTCGGGGTACGGCCGGAAGCCCTCGACCTCGCCGACGGCGTACCGGTGGCTCGCGGGCAGGCCCGCCTCGTCGGCCGCCTGTCGGGCCGCGCCGGCGAAGCGTTCGTGGGCGAGGAGCACCTTGGCGCCGGAGTCGGCGACGATCCAGGCGATCTCGGGGGCGACGAAGTGGTGGTTGACCGGGACCAGGTAGAAGCCGGCCTGACTGGCGGCCAGATGCGCGGCGAAGAACTCCGCGCTGTTGGGCAGGACGACGGCGAAGGCGTCCCCGCGTTCGAGACCGGCGGCCCGCAGTCCGTGCACGAGTTGGTTGGCGGCGGCGTGCAGACGGCCGGCCGTCCACCGTTCGCCGTCGGGCGCGACGAGGACCGTACGCTCGGGGTCGGCCGCCGCCTGGGACCAGAAGCCCGCGGGGGGTGTGCTCGTCACTTGCCGCTCCTTCCGGCGATGCGGTTGATGCGATCGACGGCTCGCTCGAAGCCGCGGGTGAGGTCGTCGAAGACGGCCTGGACGCTGCGTTCGCTGGTCATCCGGCCGACGATCTGGCCGACCGGCGTGCCCAGCAGGGGCTCCACCTCGTACTTCTGGATGCGTGAGACCGCGTCGGCGACCAGCAGGCCCTGCAGGGGCATGGGCAGGGTGCCGGGCCCGTCGGCGGAGTCCCAGGCATCGGTCCATTCGGTACGGAGCTGGCGTGCGGGCTTGCCGGTCAGCGCGCGGGAGCGGACGGTGTCGCCGGAGCCGGCCGCTAGCAGCTTCTCGATCAGCTTGGGTGAGGGCAGTTCGGCCTCGGTGGTGGTCAGCCATATGGAGCCCAGCCACACACCCTGGGCGCCGAGTGCCAGTGCGGCCGCCACCTGTGGCCCGCTGCCGATGCCGCCGGCGGCCAGCACGGGCAGCGGATCCACGGCGTCGACGACGTCCGGGGTGAGGACCATGGAGGCGATGTCCCCGGTGTGGCCGCCGGCCTCGTAGCCCTGCGCGACCACGATGTCGATGCCGGCTTCCTTGTGCTTGACCGCGTGCCGGGCGCTGCCCGCGAGGGCGGCGACCAGGACGTCCCGCTCGTGCGCGCGGGCGACCACGTCGGCGGGCGGGGAGCCGAGGGCGTTGGCGAGCAGCCGGATCGGATAGTCGAAGGCGACGTCCAGCTGGTTGCGGGCGACCTGCTCCATCCAGCCGGTGATGCGCCACCCGGACGCCTCTCCCTCGGCGAGTTCGGGCACCCCGTACTTGGCGAGGGTGTCCTGGACGAACCGCCGGTGCCCCTCGGGGATCATCGCCTCGACGTCCGCCTCGGACACCCCCTCGACCTTCTTGGCGGGCATGACGACGTCCAGGCCGTACGGCTTGCCGTCGACGTGGGCCTCGATCCAGTCGAGGTCGCGTTTGAGTTCGTCGGGGGCCGTGTAGCGGACCGCGCCGAGCACTCCGAAGCCGCCGGCCCGGCTGATGGCCGCGGCGACGGCGGGGAACGGCGTGAAGCCGAAGACGGCGTGCTCGACTCCCAGTTTCTTGCTCAGCTCCGTCTGCATGGGCGCAGGATGCCGCAGACCCGATGACGACGGAAGAGGTTTTCTGATGCTCCGTCAGATTCTGGTCGGCTCAGCCGGGCACGTCCAGCCGCTGGGTGCCGACGACCGACAGCAGCCGGAGCGCCTCTTCCGACGGGGAGCCGGGAGAGGCCGTGTAGATCACGACCCGCTGGTCGCGGTCGGCGATGTCCAGGACGTCGCAGTTGACCTCGACCGGGCCGACCACGGGATGGTCGAAGGTCTTGCGGAGGGTGGGGGCGGCCGTGACGTCATGGGCGGCCCACAGCCGCGCGAACTCCTCGCTCTTCTCCAGCAGTTCGGCCACCAGGCCGGTCAGCTCGGCGTCGTCGGGATAGCGGGCGGAGGCGGCGCGCAGCTGCTGCACCGCGGAGCGGGCGAACTCCCCCGCGTCCGAGACCCCGTACAGCCGCCGCCCCTCGGGATGCGGGCCGAGGAACACCCGCCGGACGAGGTTGCGGTCACGGCGCGGCAGGGCGGAGAAGTCCTCCATGAGGGCGGCCGCCAGGTCGTTCCAGGCGATGACCTCGTGGGCCGCCGAGATGACGAACGCGGCGGCCCGCGGCAGCCGGTGCAGCAGGTCGACGATGCTCCGGCGCACCTCGCGGGAGGGACCGGACGGCGGGCCGGGCGGGGTGCCCGCGAGATGGTGGAGGTGGTCGCGCTCGGCGTCCGACAGCCGCAGGGCGCGGGCCACCTGCGCCAGGACCTCCAGCGAGGGACGGGGTGCGCGGGCCTGCTCCAGCCGGGTGTAGTACTCGGTGGAGATGTACGCCAGCTGCGCCACCTCCTCGCGGCGCAGGCCCGGTGTGCGGCGGCGCGCTCCGGCAGGCAGCCCCACGTCGGAGGGGGCGATGCGGGCGCGCCGGCTGCGCAGGAATTCGGCCAGTTCTCGTCGGTCCACGTCCCCAGTGTGCGCGGACGCGGACGGGCCGAGCCAGGCACTGCCGGTGCCTGGTTGGGAGCAGCGGCCGGACGCAGGCTCGTCGGCATGGACCACACCACGATCACACCCCTGCTCGCCGACAAGGTCGCCTTCGTCACCGGTGCCGGGCGCGGCATCGGCGCCGCGGCCGCACGGCTGTTCGCCCGCGAAGGAGCCCGTGTCCTGCTAGCGGCCCGCACCGAATCCGAACTCAAGGCGGTCACCGAGGAGATCCGCGCGGCGGGCGGCACCGCGGACCACGTCCGCTGCGACCTGGCCGACCCGGCGAGCGTCCGGGCCGCCGTGGACCGGGCCGTCGAGCTGTACGGCAGGCTCGACGTCGCCTTCAACAACGGGGCCACCATCCAGCATCCGGGCCCGCTGGACCAGCTGTCCGAGGAGGAGTTCGACCATGTCGTCTCCGTCAACCTCAAGGGCCCCTGGCTGGCCATGAACGCCGAGATCGCCGCGATCCGGGCCACCTCCGGCACCGGCGCCATCGTGAACAACTCCAGCGTCGGCAGCCTGATGGCCAACCCGTGGCTGCCCGCGTACGGCGCCGCCAAGCGGGCGGTCAACAGCCTCACCGCGTCGGCCGCCGCCACGTACGGACCGGAGGGCATCCGGGTCAACGCGATCGCCCCCGGCGGGACGCTGACCAAGATGATCGACGACTGGGAGGCCGCCACCCCGGGCATCCTGGAACAGCTCGTCACGGCGACCCCGCTGGGCCGCGGTGCCGACCCCGCGGAGATCGCCGAGGCCGCGGCCTGGCTCCTGAGCGACCGTGCCTCGTACGTCACCGGTGTGGTGCTGCGGGTCGACGGCGGCAGCCGCGCCTGAGGGGCCGGGTGCGCGGGCGGGCCGTCAGGCGCCGGGTTCCTCCAGGACGGCCATCGCCGCGTTGTGCCCCGGC